>NZ_JBHSMH010000025.1:0-99786 GCF_042655365.1 Cohnella suwonensis
GCTTCTCTTACCGTAAACCAGGCATAAGTCGAGTCCTGGTCGGATAAGTAGGAGACAAGCGTGCTGATTCTTCGGTGCGCCTTCTCCCCATTTATGGTGATAGAACCGCCCGTTGGCTGAAGAAGTCCCGCAATGAGCTTTAATAAGGTGGACTTTCCGCTACCGTTATCTCCTACGATTCCGATGATCAAAGGTTACGGTTATATAAGGACCGCAATTGACAAACCAACTACTACGTGTTACTTTATAGCGGTAGTAAGTACTACTGAATATCAGTCATACAGAATAGCAAGGAGTGATTGTGCTGGAAAACCTAACGGAAATGCTCAAAGGGGTGCTTGAGGGCTGTGTCCTTGAAATTATTAGCCGCAAAGAAACCTACGGCTACGAAATCACGCGGCAGCTGAACGCCCTCGGCTTCGCAGATGTTGTAGAGGGAACGGTATACACCATCCTGATCCGGCTTGAAAAAAACAAGTTGGTGGAGATCACCAAGAGGCCCTCCGATATGGGACCGCCGCGAAAGTTTTTCGCGATCAACGACGCGGGGCTTGAGGAGCTGCGGAGGTTCTGGGACAAATGGGAGTTCGTATCATCAAAAATGATCGAGTTAAAGGAGAAAAGCTAATGAATTTTTGGGAAAAAATCACGGGCAGCGACATGACCAAAGAAATGAAAAATTTTGAATCGCGAGCCAAAAAGCTTCCGGCCGATTATCAAGCGGCATGGGAAAAAATTAATGCCAATCTTTGGCCGCACTCGGATTTCACCGGTCGCAACCTTATGCCAATTCTTGACGGCGTGCTCGGCTTGCTCGAAGAAACGGCGGCGGACGGTCAGAGTGTCCAAGAGGTTTTGGGTGACGATATCAAAGGCTTCTGTTCAGCGCTGGCCGGCGAAGAAGGGGCAAAGTCTTTTCGCGACAAGTGGCGCGAGCAACTCAACAAAAATATCGCTAAAAAATTAGGTAAATAGGAGGATAAAATAATGAGAATACAAGATATCATCGAAGGCAAAAAAAAGTGGCGAGCGCACGTGGCGCGTGTCAAAGCGCTTCCGCAAGATTATCAGATTGTTTATAAAGAGATTCAAAAATATCTCTTTAAGGTCGGCCCTGTTGAGCTAACCGAAGGGACGGGTTTGCTCTCGGGGATTATCGATCTTTTTGAAGAGGGCGCGGCCTTGGGGAAAGGCGTGCTCGAAGTGACGGGCATTGACGTAGCGGCTTTCTGCGACGATCTAATCAAAGATTCAAAAACTTACGCTGACATCTATCAAGAATCTGTTGACCAAGAAGTTAACAAGGCCATGAAAAAGGTTACGGATAAAACAAAGTAAAAGGGGGATATCGGGATGGAAAAAGCAATTCAAGTGAAGGGACTGCAAAAGTCCTACAAACAGCTTCATGTTCTCAAGGGCGTCGATTTCGAGGTAGAAAAGGGCAGTATTTTCGCCCTGCTCGGCTCCAACGGGGCGGGCAAGACAACGGTTGTCAAAATCCTCACCACGCTGCTCAAACAAGACGGCGGAACCGCCACCGTAAACGGATTCGATGTTGCGTCAAAACCCGAGAATGTGCGGCAGGCAATCAGTCTGACCGGGCAATTCGCCGCCGTGGACGAAATTTTGACCGGACGGGAAAATCTGATCATGATTGCCAAGCTGCGATACCTCAACAATCCGCGTCAGGTTGCGGACGACTTGCTTAGACGCTTCGGCTTGACAGACGCCGCCGACCGCAGGGCGTCTACTTATTCGGGCGGGATGCGCCGCAGACTCGACATCGCCTTGAGCCTCGTGGGTAATCCGCAGATCATATTCCTCGACGAGCCGACGACTGGGCTTGACCCCGAAGCTCGCATCGAGGTTTGGAAGATTGTTAAGGAGCTTGCCAACGGCGGCACGACGGTACTCCTAACCACGCAGTATTTGGAGGAGGCCGAGCAGCTCGCCGACCGAATTGCCATTCTGCATGAGGGTAGGATTATCGCTAGCGGCACGCTCTCGGATCTGAAAAAGCTGTTCCCGTCCGCAAAGGTGGAGTATGTTGAAAAACAACCGACATTGGAGGAAATATTCCTCTCAATCATCGGCAAAAAGGAGGCAAAGTAAATGGAGACGGCAAAAAACCACTTTTTCACCGATATTAGCGTTATGCTTGGACGTTCCATGCGCCATATTTTCCGCAGTATGGACACCATCATCACGGTCTGCATCACTCCGATTGCGATGATGCTGCTGTTCGTCTATGTGTTAGGCGGTGCCATTCAAACCGGAGCGGATAACTATGTGAATTACCTGTTGCCAGGCATACTGCTTATGGCTATTGCAAGCGGAATAGCCTATACGGCATACCGCCTGTTTATGGATAAGCAGCGGGGCATATTCGAGCGGTTTCACACCATGCCGATTTCACGTTCCGCCTTGCTTTGGGGGCATGTGCTGACCTCACTGGTATCCAACGCCATATCGGTTCTCGTCATCATTCTCGTAGCGTTGGTTATGGGCTTTCGTTCGTCCGCGGGAATACTGCCATGGCTTGCCGTAGCAGGCATACTCGCGTTGTTTACGCTGGCCTTAACTTGGGTCGCGGCGATTGCCGGACTATCTGCCAAAACGATAGAAGGTGCAAGCGCGTTTTCCTATCCACTTATCTTCCTACCGTTTATCAGTTCGGCGTTTGTGCCGACCGAGTCGATGCCGTCGGTCGTTCGCGCCTTTGCCGAAAACCAGCCGGTGACCTCGATCGTGAACGCCATCCGTGCGCTACTGTCAGGTCAGCCGGTGGGCAATGATATATGGATCGCGCTTGCTTGGTGCGTCGGAATTATGCTCGTAGCTTATATCTTTGCGATGCGCGCGTACAAACGGAAAGCAACTTAATGATTGCAGGTATTAAAATGATAGTGGTCAACAAAAACATCAAGTAAAGGGCCCTCCGCCAACGACGACGTTACTTGTTGTCAAAGCGCTCGCTTCACCAGTTTTGCTCGTTGAGATCGAGGCTGTCGCAGCGAAGTGATTCTCGATCATATTGATCATTTCTTTCAAAGGGAAGACGGAACATCTCATCCCGCTTTATGCCGTTGGCGTATTTATCCCATTTACCCTCTCCCAGTCGGGCATGGTTGTTAAATGGTTTCGCGAAAAACCCAAAGGATGGGTCACTAAACTATTTATTAACACGACCGGCGCTATTATCAGCTTTATCGTCTCCATGATGTTCTTCTTAACGAAGTTTGGGCAAGTTTGGCCGATATTGATTTTCTTGCCTTTGATCATTTATCTCTTTCATCGAATAAAGTTTATGTTCCTTTTGAAAGGGAAGACGAGACGGCATTCGAGGAAAAATGGCACAACTGGCAGCCTGACGTTCGACTTGTGACGTTACATTCTCCTTATAGAAACATTATTCAACCGTTGTCTAAGTTCATTGACACCGTTCAACGCAAGGCAGCGGAATACAATTACGCGGTCACCGTTGTTATCCCGCAATTCATTCCCAAAAAGGGTTGGCATAATATACTGCACAATCAATCCAGTCTTCTGATTCGAGCACACTTACTCCATCGAAGATTAGAATAAGCTAATGTAAAAGGAGGCGCGCTTGAATAGATCGGACTTCATATCCTGTTGTTCTCGATAGTAGATCGGATTGCTGTTCAGCTGCTTCAACGCTGAGCAGAGCAGTTGGCTATGAATGCCGAATTCAGGGAATTGCTGAATGAGCCAATTGACAGAGTGAGGTTCTGTTGTTGTTCTGAGAAAATAAAGTATTAGACTGAAAAATAAAGTATTAGATTGTGAAAATAAAGTTGTAGACTGGGGGCGAGCATTAAGCTAGCATTACGGTGGAGAAACGAGTGAATCATGAGGAAATATTCGGAAAAATTCAGCCTCCAAAGAAAACGAAATTTTAAGGATGGGAACAGAGCATGACTTCATTCGTCACGGATATGCGGTTGCTGGAAGTTTTCCCGTGTTTGAGGGATGTTTGCCCCGAGGATTGGGCTGAAGCGCAGCCGGATGTACGGACATTCTCTTCCAAATCGCGTATCTTTCAGCAGGAGGAAGCAACGTCCTATGGCATGTTATTGCTGAGAGGTAGCGCTCGCATCAGCCAAATAGGGAAGGATGGGAGCGAGCGGATTGTCAATAAACTTTACCCTGGCGAAATTTGTGCTCTCCTTGTGCTAAGCGGACTGAGCGGACGAGACTACCCAGCCGTCATCGAGGCTGAGACGGAGGTCGAGGCGCTTTTTGTATCCAAACTCAGCTTCCTCCGCTGGGTGCAAGAATATGAGTCGATCCGTAGAACCGTTTTCGGTACCCTGCTCGATGGAATTATGCATATGGGCGAGCAGATTCAAGCGAGGCAGACTAAACCGCTGGATATGCGGCTGGCTGAAGCATTGCTGAGTTCCACGTCGGAGCTGCAGCCGCTGCTCCGAATTACCCATTACGGGCTTGCCTCCGAGATTGGCACCGCCCGTGAAGTCGTGAGCCGTACGCTACAGCGATTTCAGCGGCAGGGGTGGGTGGAGACAGGACGAGGTTGGATACGAATCACCCGCCGCGCCGAATTGTTGGAGATGTTTGGTGACTAGGTTACAGAAGCGGTGCTGTTCTTCTGGTATATTGGATCAGTAAATCATTTTCCCAAGTCCAGGAGGTATCCACCGATGACTCACCAGCTTCAGCAGGGCATGATTGCCCCAGCATTCCGAACCGTCGACCAGTGCGGCAATCCCATATCGCTTGATAGTTATCGCGGCCGCAAAGTGCTGCTCGCCTTTATGCGTTTCTCCGCTTGCGCTCTTTGCAATTTGCGGGTGCATCATTTTATCGACCGATATCCGGATTGGCAACGACAAGGTATGGACGTCATTGCCGTCTTCGAATCGCCGGAGGCGAATATGCGGACTTACGTCGGAGCTCAGAACGCTCCGTTTCCGCTCGTCGCCGACCCGAAGGCGCACTTGTACGATTTGTACGAAGTCGAGATGTCCGAAGAGAAAGTACGTATGACAATGGCCGATGCGAACACGAAAACGTTCGCCGAAGAAGCGGTTGCTGCCGGCTTTGCCCTGACTCCGGAGGAAGGCTCAAACTTCAATCGAATACCTGCCGAATTTTTGATTGATGAGAGCGGTATCGTACGACTGGCGCATTATAGCCGCATTCTTACCGACCATCTCCCGTTTGCGGCGATCGACAGCTTTGCTGCAGGCGAAAAACGACCATGACAAAAAAGACAGTTGTTGTCTGGTGATAAAAATGTGTGGAACCAGAAAAGAATGTGTGGAACCAGATAAAAAGGTGTGGAACTAGTTAAAGTTGTGTGGAACCGGCTGGCGTGAGGTACGGCGGGTTGAGAAGTTATAACGGTATTTTTAAAGACGTAAATATAAGTGGAAAAAATACTACTAATTCCCACGAATAATCGGCTAATTGAAAACTAAAGGGAAAAAATGCATTTAATTCTTCCGAAACGCCTCCATTTGGCTTTGAGAAGGAAAATAAGTGTACTTTTTCCCTTTAGAAAGTCAGGATTTCGAAATACGGCTTATTTAAGTGCATGATTTCCCTCTATATGCTGGTTGAGAAGTTATAACGGTATTTTAAAAGCCGTCAATATAATGTAATCGAATAGCTAAAAATTTGATGAGAGACAGGAGTTAGATACGATGATAAAAGGTTTTGGAGGAATATTTTGGAGAAATAAGAATCTTGAAGTTATAAAAAAATGGTACAGTGAAGTATTAAAGATTGAAATAGAAAATTGGAATGACATGAGTTAAGTTGAGTTTTCATTAGGCTTGGGCATCGATTATCATCATTAATAAGTAGTTTGACGGAAAATACACCGACCGTGCAAAGCAATGGTCGGTGTATTTATTTTTATGTTTAACGAGGAGCCGATAACATATTTATGGGGAATTTTGCTCGGAAAAATGTAAGCATATTACATATTGATGTACAACCATTTCCCATGCAAGAACAAGTATTAAAAATCAATCGTATGGATAAACCGATACATGTATAATTCCTAGGCTGCCCGATTATGTGGATACTTGCGGCGGTCAGTAGTCGATTATACGGAGCTAAATTTTGTATGACAGTAATGAAATTGCATGTTTTCGTAAAGCGCTTTCATGGGATTCGACATTATTCGCAATTATAATTAAGACTGTAAGCGATTTAATACAAACGGGAGGTCAACTAAATGATAAAAGTAAACAAGGCACTGGGGTCTGCCCTAATCGTCACCTCCATGCTGACGTTGGCGGCGTGCGGCGGAAACAATGAGAACGCATCTTCATCGAACGGCGCGACAACGCAACCCTCTACAACGGCTGCTAACGGCGAGACGGCACCTGCGAGCGCTTCTGCGCCGGCTGAAAAGATTAAAATCACGATGTGGTCTCAGTTCGCCGATCCTAATTCCGCAGACGGTGGACAAATCGGATTCTACAAAGCGCTTGAGGCAACGAAAAAGCAATTTCCGAATGTTGAAATCGAGCATGCTGGTTATGCGAACGATTCCTACAAAACAAAAATCAAAGCGGCTTCGGCTGCTAATGAACTACCGGATATCTTCTTCGCATGGGGCGGTGGATTTTCCCAGCCCTTCGTAGAAGGAGATCGGATTCTTGCGATCGACGAATTGGCGAAAGCAGATGGCACACTCGATCGGATCGTTGGCGGTACGACCGAAAACTTTACTTATAACGGTAAGCTGTACGGGTTGCCAACAAATATCGCAACAGCACAGCTTTACGTAAATAAGGAATTGTTCGAGCAAGCTGGTGCCAAGTTGCCGGAAACATGGGATGATCTAATGGCAGCAGTCGCGGCGCTCGAAGCCAAAGGCATTCAACCGATCGCACTAGGCGCAAAAGACAGATGGCCAGCTATGTTCTGGAATGCGATTCTTAATCTTAGAATGGGCGGGGCAGAAGCATCCAGCGCAGCTCTGAAGAAAACAGGCTCCTTTGATACACCTGAGTTCGTTGAAGCCGCAAAGAAGTATAAAGAGTTGATCGATGCCAAAGCGTTCGGCGAGCGCTTCAATGGTACTTCTTATGATGATTCAGTCAATATGTTCTTGACAGGCAAAGCCGCTATGCTATTCATGGGCGCTTGGGTTAATGGACAAATCGAGGGGGCCGATTCGCTCGTCAAGGGTAAAGTCGTTCCAATTAAGTTCCCGACTATTCCAGGCGGCAAAGGCAATGCGGACGAGTGGTTCGGAGGTTCGGGCGAAACTTTCTTGATTAACAAGAATGTAGAAAACGTAGAAGCCGTATGGTCGGTTTACAAGTTCTTTATGGAGACGATGGCGCGCGAAGTATTCATCGCAGGTTCTGGCTCCTCGGCTTGGAAGGGCGATCTTGGCGATACTTCTAACGTGAACCCACTCGCACTGCAAATTGGTCAATTGTCTTCCACGGCAACCGGCTTCACTTATTGGTGGGATCAGTTATTGGCCGGCAATGATGCGGAGTCTATGTTCGGTGCACTAATGAATTTTATCTCGGGTAAGATTGAACCAGAAGCCTACACCAAGGAATTGCAAGAGAAAATCAATTCAGGGAAATAATATCCTTTGTAGAAAATACAAACTGGCGGCGGACTTAAACGCCGCCGGTTTTCAATTAGGAGTGGAGAAGTATGCATCAAGTATTCGGAGATAAGAGAGCGATTGCCGTTTTCGTCCTTCCCGCTCTGATCTTGTTCACGTTGGTAGGTTTCGTTCCAATCCTGCAGTCTACTTATTACAGCTTGCTCGATTGGGATGGGATTCAACCAGCGAAATTCGCGGGGATAGACGCTTATAAAGATCTTTTCATCACGGATAATTACGGATTGGGTTTCAATCGGTCCATCCTTAACACGCTTTTATTAGCGGTTCTCTCCGTATTTCTGCAGTTGCCTATCGCACTTGCGTTGGCCTTGATCCTCGCAAAGGGGGTTAAAGGCGAGAAGGTTTATCGTACCCTGTATTTCTTACCTGTGCTCGTCTCGTCTGCGGTTACAGGGGTTATGTTCTTAAAAATTTATAATCCTAACTACGGTGTGCTGAATCGGGTGCTCGAGAATATAGGATTAACAGCCTGGACACACGATTGGTTAGCGGATAGTAAGACGTCGTTGCTCAGTGTTTTGATTCCTGTCGTATGGCAATATATCGGCTATCATATGCTACTGTTATATGCAGCCATTAAAGGTATTCCCGATGATCTTTACGAAGCCGCGAAACTCGATGGGGCATCGGAAACAAGAACTGCCTTTTCGATAACGATCCCGCTTATTAAGCCGATGATGAAGGTTTGCGTTATCTTTGCAGTCATCGGATCTTTAAAGTTTTTCGATATGGTCTATATTATGATGGGTGGAAATCCAACTCCGGAAACTAGCGTCCCAAGTACGCTGATGTATACATCGATTTTCACGCGCAACATGTACGGCTATGGCAGTGCCATGGCAGTATTTATGGTCCTCGAGTGTCTCGTGTTTTATTTGGCGCTTCAAAAGCTGATCCGAACGCATGATGAGAAGGAGTCGGGCGTATGACTGCATCGAAGAACCGCATAATACACATTATTCTGCAAGTGGCACTAATTGCTTTCGCGATCGTGCAGTTTTATCCGCTCGTTTGGTTGGGTCTAACGTCATTTAAGAGTAATATGGAAATTACAGGATCAAACATCATCGGATTGCCTGCCAAGTGGTTGTGGTCGAATTATGACTATTCTATCTTCAAGATGCATATCGGACGTAATTTTGCGAACAGTTTGTTCTATACTTTAGCAACAGTCATCGCCTCCACCGTTCTATCGGCAATGGTCTCATTCGCGATTGTACGCATGAAGTGGAAGTTCAGTAAGCCCGTACTCACCTATTTTATGCTTGGGATGATGATACCCGTGCATGCCACGTTACTCCCGGTATTTCTTTTGCTAAAGCAAACGAGTTTGCTGGATTCGCCATGGGCCCTTATTATTCCATATACCGTTAATGCATTACCGGGTACGATTTTTATCCTGGTCGGCTTCTTCAGTGCCATCCCTCGCGAATTAGAGGAATCGAGCATTGTCGACGGCTGCAATATTTATCAGGTATTTTATAGTATTATGCTACCACTAATAAAACCCGCAATCGTGACAACGGCAATTTTTACTTTCCTGTCCGCTTGGAACGAGCTTATGTTCGCAGTCACCTTCATCAATGATCCGAAGCTTTCAACGATTACCGTAGCGATTAATTCGCTACAGGGTATCTATTCCTCGCCTCATGGCGCAATAGCCGCCGGTATGGTTGTGGCAACGCTCCCGACGATAGTTGTGTACTTGCTGATGAGCAAACATGTTCAAAAAGGTCTTCTCGCTGGGGCAGTCAAAGGTTAAGAATGATATGACCGCGCAGTTTGCAACGCTGTGCGGTCATATCCAATAGGTCGGAGCAGGAGGGACATATGAAGTTTACGCGCATCCGTTCTCTGATCAACGCCTATTATCTCGTTCTACTGCTCGTATCCATGTTGGTAAGTAGTCTCTTGTATCAAAGGATCAACGTTAAATTCACCGAAGAGAAGATCAGCGAAGTCTCGATGCAAACCCTGAACGCCATTCATGCCGGTGTTGAGTCGCTTACAGACAGCGCAAATAACTATTCTCAAATGATTGCTGCTAATAACACGGTTCAAGCGGTGCTAAGTAATCCCCTGCAGGAAGATATCGCGATTTCGACAGGATTGCTGAAAACCGCCTTGTATGATTTCATGCTAGCAGAACCCTCTATTTCATCGATCCACTTATTCGATAATTATGGAAATAATTATGATATTAGTCATAGGCCAGCTATGATACTTCAAGTTTCCAGAATCGAATCTACAGAATGGTATCAGGAGGTCGTGGACAAGCATGGAAAAGCGATATGGCGTAAAAATGCCGGAGGCATATATAAGTTAGGTACGAATGACACGGATTTCATTTCTTTGATCCGTGTCATTAATGATTTGAATAACTCGCGTCAAATCGGAATCATTGTAATTAATATTCCCGTCTCGGAGCTGAAGAAAAGCTACGAGCGTTCGGTGAACGCTGATAAACCGGATCTGATGATCGAATCTGAACATGAGACGCTAATCGGATTTGAACGTCCAAGTCTAACGGGGTTCAATGACTCCGATGATATCTCAATCCCACCGGTCGGAAGCGTTTATAAGACAGTAGGAGGACAACGATATTTGTTCTCCATTTTTGCATCTCCCGTGAACGGATGGAAGCTTACGAGCGCTCAGCCGCTAGGCGAGTGGGCCAGTCCTTATAAGCAATTCAATCTCGTACTTTTCCTGATTATGCTTTTTAATTTCTTATTCCTATTTATTGGCTCAGTATGGATCTCTCGCGTCATTACCATGCCGATTCTACATTTGCTTCGCTCAATGAAAAAGGTTGAGTTCGGAGAATTCAATCCGGTTCAATTCGAAGCCTTTACGGACGAGTTGAAGCAACTGCGCGACCGCTACAACAATATGATCGCCACGACTGAACAAGCGCTAATTCGAGAAAAAGAGGAGCAGGCTACAATTCGAAGGCTGGAGCTAGATATCCTTCAGCAGCAGATCAAGCCGCACTTTCTGTATAACACACTGGAGTCTGCGGGCTATCTTGCGCTTTCCGGAAGTAACCGGGATGCCTATTCCCTTATTACAGCGCTCGCGAGTTACTATCGCCGCAGTCTTAGTAAAGGAAGCGAAGTTATCACCTTGAAACAAGAAATCGAGATCGCACGTAACTACCTCAAGATTCAAGGAATCCGATATCCGAATATTTTTAATGATGAGTACGTCGTGGATAAAGAAGCTGAGGACATACTTATACCTAAGCTGTCGCTACAACCTTTGGTGGAAAATGCATTGTATCACGGCATAAGGCAGCTAGGTCAATGCGGCGTCATCAAAATTCTAGCCAATATAGACGGTAGGCGGTTGAAGGTGACGGTTGCTGACGATGGAGTCGGCATGGATAGCAAGACACTCGAGAAGCTGACATCCGGACAGACAGACGGTGGCGAAGCTAGTTTCGGCCTTCAAGGAACGCTCCGCAGGTTACAATTGTATTACGGAAAGGGTATGAGCTATACGATCGAAAGCGCACCGGGGAAGGGGACAATAATTTCTTTATTTATTCCGCTGTGGGAGGGAAGAGCGAATGGCCGTTCAAACGATTAAAGCGATCGTTGTAGACGATGAGGATAACGCTAGGAATCTCGTGCCGATTATCGTGGATTGGCATTCGCTTGGATACGAATTTGTAGGTGAGGCAACAAGCGGGAGCGAAGCGCTCGAGTTAATCGAGGCTGTTCGTCCGGATGTTGTTTTCACGGATATTAATATGCCGTTTATGGACGGTCTTGAGCTGAGCCGTCTGATCAAGATCAGGCATCCGCTCGTTAAAATAGTGATAATAACAGCGCATCCCGAATTCGAATATGCGAAGAAAAGTCTGCAAATCGGCGTTCAATCGTTTATCCTGAAGCCTCTGGAAGCCGAAGAAGTGGAGAGAGTTGCGCTGGAAATTAAGCAGAATCTCCATGAAGAGGCAACCCGGTGGAATGAGTATCAGCAGCTGCAGGAGCAACTGAAGGAAAATGCTGTGCATTAAAGGAAAAGTTTTTGAACGAGCTGCTATCCGGATTACTCGAGCCAGGTCAACTGGAGCAACGCTACGAGTATTATTTTCCTGAACAAAGCGGTCGTCAGTTTACGGTCATGGTGATGGAACCTGAGTCCCCTACCGGCACTGACGAAGAGCATAGGCTTTTGCTTGCGATGAGATGCAAAAGGTTTATTGACTTTGCACTGGAAGGCGAAAATGGGATCGAGATCTTCCATGATAATAGCCAGCGGATAGTTCTACTCTGCCGAGAGGGCGGGAAGGATCTCTCGGGGCTCTGCGAGCAGATTGCGCAATCGATAAGGGACAAGCTGAACTGCGGACTTGCGATCGGCGTAGGCAGTACGTACGTTGGACACGAGCGAATCAAGCAAACCTACAAGGAAAGCCTAGAGGCTTTGAGATATGGCAAGCTGAAGGGGAGCGGCATCGTCTTTTTCAACGACGATATTCGCTTTGAGGACCAATCGTTGGATATAAGAATGTCCGGAATCGAGGAAGCCGTATTTTTTATTAAGACGGGCATAGCAGATAAAGCCATTCAAGCCATCGATAAGCTGTTTCTGGAACTTTCGGCGGCCAAAGGAATTTCTGTCGAGCGGGCAAGACTTGTTGCAGTCCAATTCATTTCTGCGCTCTTAAATGCGTTAGATGAGATGGGCATTGGATCGGAGAATAATCAACGGCCTTTCGGTATTTTGCCTTACAAGCGGATCTTCGAACTAGACGGACTTCAAGCGATGAAAAGCTCGGTCATAGAAATTGCGGAGGATGCTATCGCTAGAATCAACAACGCAAGAAGCAGAAGAACGAATCGAATCATGGAGGAAGTGAAGGCATTGATCCATGAGGAAATAAATCAGCCTGAGCTGTCCTTGGCTTCCGTATCGCGAAGGTTTCATATGAATCCCAGCTACTTCAGCAGAGTGTTTAAGCAAGATGCGGGGGTTAGCTTCTCAGACTATTTGTTTAAGATTCGAATGGAGAAAGCGATGAAGCTGCTAAACGAAACGGATTCTAAGGCGTATCAGATCGCAGAACAGATCGGTATCAAGGATCCGTTCTACTTCAGTCACTGTTTTAAGAAATTTACGGGAATGTCTATTCAGGAATATAAGAAGAGCATGTCTTGAACCAACGAGAGGCGATTTTCGGACGAACGGATAACGAGCGGATTCAATTAAACGAAGACTCCGTTTGATACGGCGGCCCTCGAGATCGGAACAAGCCTGCAAAACGGCGCACAAGTCGTTCAATGGACGGATACAGGCGCGCTTGACCAGCAGTGGCAGTTAGTGCAAGTCAATTAGGCTGCGCCTTTATTGTCCTCGATTGCGGAATTGATTTGTTAGAAGTAATAATATTATATCTTTTCGTAAAGCGGTTTCATTCTCATCCTTGCTGGACCTTCTATAATGAACTCATCAAGGCGATTAGACGTTGGGAAATACATCGAGATGAAAGAGGTTGTTATACGATGGAATATCATGTGACAAAAAACGGTTCTGATCATGGACAAGGCACGCAACAAGATCCGTTCCTAACCATTAATAAAGCAGCCTCAGTTGCTGTGGCCGGAGATACGGTTATCGTTCATGAGGGCGTATATCGTGAATGGGTGAATCCCAAATATAAAGGACTAAGCGAAAAAAGACGAATTACTTATCAAGCTGCCGAGGGTGAAAAGGTTGTCATTAAAGGGTCGGAGCAGATCCTTAATTGGCACCTAGTCGGTAATAATATTTGGAAAGCGGAGTTACCGAATACGGTATTCCGCGACTTTAATCCTTATAAAGAAGAAGTGTTCGGCGATTGGCTCGTCACCGTTGAGGAGAAGAAGCATTTAGGGGACGTCTATCTAAATGGCATGTCTTTTTACGAGGTCACTTCCTATGATCAACTTGTTGATCTAATGGTTAGCACGGAAGTAAAAGACCTCTGGACGAATGAAATCGTCCCTCTTCATCACTCGGAACGGACTAAGTATGTATGGTTTGCAGAAGTTAACAATGACCAGACAACTCTATACGCCAATTTCCAAGGAGCGGATCCGAATCAAGAATTCGTTGAGATCAACGTACGCGGATCTTGTTTCTATCCGACGGAGACAGGAATTGATTATATTACCGTAAGAGGCTTTGAGATGGCACACGCGGCAACGCCATGGGCACCGCCGACCTCGGATCAGCCAGGTCTAATCGGCCCGAATTGGAGCAAAGGCTGGATTATCGAGAACAACATTATCCACGATGCCAAATGCAGCGCGATCAGCATCGGCAAAGAAGCCTCCACGGGGAATAACTACCGTTCAATCCGAAAAGACAAGCCCGGATACCAGTACCAATTGGAATCCGTCTTTACCGCTGAGCGAAAAGGTTGGAACAAGGAAACGATCGGATCGCATATCATCAGGAACAATACGATCTATGATTGCGGTCAGAACGCGATTGTTGGACACTTGGGCTGTATTTTTAGCGAAGTGCATCATAACCACATTTAGCAAAAATCTATTGTATCGTAATCACCGGGATTTATTTGTGGAGGTAAGCCATGGTCCCTGCATCGTTGACCATAATATATTGACTTCGGATTATGCGCTGGAGAACGTAGCCCAAGGGGGGGCGTACGTCAACAATCTTATCGGCGGTAAAATGATACACAGAAAAGTTTTAAACCGTTCCACGCAGTATCATCTTCCTCATAGCACGAAAATTGCCGGTTTTTCGCTTACTTACGGCGGAGATGATCGGTTTTACAACAATATTTTTATCGGTAAAGAAGGACTTGAAGGCGTCGGAACGTACCATTTCAACAACTATACGACGTCCTTAACGGAATACATTGATACGGTCCATAAACTGCACGGCGACGTTGAAGAATTCGAGCTCGTAGAGCAGCCCGTCTATATTAATAACAATGCCTACTTTCATGGAGCGCAGCCATTCGAAAGAGAGAATGATAAGTTGGTCGAGAACGGCTTTGCCCCTAATCTGACGATTATCGATCAAGGGGAAGAAGGGTATCTTTCCATCGAATTGCCCGAGGACTTCGAGAATTTTGGTGGTGCAGTTCATTCTACGGCGACATTGCCGCGGGTCAGAATCGTCGATGCGGAGTTCGAAAATCCGGATGGAAGCGATGTATTCTTGGATACCGATTTTTTGGATCAACCAAGGGCTCTGCAAAGTACATTGGGACCGTTCGCGCTTTTGAAGAAAGGCAAGAACTATATTAAGCTTTGGTAACCCTTGCGCAAGAGCTATAAACGGCTCATGAATTTAGAAGTTGAGATGAAAAAATCTGACTCAATCAGACAAGGGGCGCATTATTGGAAGCGCTTCAAGAGACAGTGGCCGCTTCATCTGTTCGTAGGGATGGGAATGCTGTTTCTGCTTATCTTTGCTTACACGCCGATGTTCGGGATTATCATGGCTTTCAAAAATTATAAAATTGTGGACGGAATTCATGGGATCTTTACGAGCGAATGGGTGGGGTTCAAGCAGCTCAAGCACCCCGATAAATGATGGACGCCGCTGCTTTATCCACGAAAGCGCTCTTTACCGGGCTGCGGCTTGCAGCCGTGTCGACGATCGGGATGGCGACGATCGTAGCCTTTATCAATGCCGGAGGCTTGGGCAGCCTTTTGTTCGATGGACTTCGTACGATGAATGTGGACAAAACCCGGAAATGTATTATACGGCGTATGCGTCGTTATTCGAGTGTCTCCGATTGGTCGCAGGAGAAACGCTGCCGATCCGAGGAGGAACCAGTTCTGTAGGGCTGGCCGCTTTGCAGCTTGCCAAAGCCGCAGGTGCGACCGTCATTTCGACGACAAGGGATAGCCGTAAAATCGAGTCGGTCAGGCAGGCGGGTGCTGATTATGCGTTGCTCGATAATGTCGGGGATATTGGGAAATGAATGGGAGATCATTGAGAAGCATAAAATCAAGCCGCCGATTGCCAATGTGTTCACGCTGGATCAAATCCGTGAAGCACATCGGTTGATGGAAAGTAACGCTGCAAGCGGGAAAATGGTTGTGGTCAATCCAAGATGGGTTTTAATATCCAGACATGAAGCCCGCTCGTTACAGAATTAAAAGAGCCCCACCATGGCGGATCATGATGGGGTAAAAGCTAAGGGGAGTTTGCAATACTTCTTAGTAGAACTTAGATCCAGCCGCAAGGATGATTACCAATAGAATGAAAAGAACAAGTACAAATGCAGCAGCTTGCATTCCACCATAAACAGCGCTCACAAAAATCACCACCGCTTTGATATTGTGATCTATTTATCACACGGTTAGTTTATGTACGGATAAATATACGGTCAGTACTTTCGCATAGACCAATCAATAATCCGCATATGTCCTCCTCGATTGAGATTCGTTCAGTCCGTTTCCATGTTTGCAAATGAAACATCGGGCTTGAATCCAGCAGCACGCTTGAAACAAATAGATATCTATGTATAATAGACGTATGGTCAAAAATAACGCAGCTTCAATGATCGGCAAGATTAAAGAGGCGGTCAATAAGATGATCGTATCTGAACTTGAAAAGAATGGAATTAAAGGCATAGTTCCTTCTCACGGGGATATTCTGGTGTTCCTTTATCAAAAAAACAGGTTCTCCGTCAAGGAACTTTCCGAGAAAATCCATCGCACGCAACCGACCGTCACGGTGCTTGTGAACAAGCTGGAGAAGTTGGGCTATGTGGAAAAAATTAAAGACAAGGAGGACAATAGGATCACATGGATTAAACTGGCCGATAAGGGCATTCAATTGCAACCGGTTTTTCAGAGCATCTCCGAGAAACTGAACGATGCCATTTACGGTGGTTTAACCGACACGCAGAAAGAGCAGCTTGAACTGATGTTAGAGAATGTATACCGCAGATTCTAAATTTTTTTTCGTCAAATAAATAGATGTCTATGTAATATCCGGCCGCATGCTAATTCCTGATTGGGGAAAGATAGCAAAACCAACTACATCGAAAAAAGAAAAGAGGATTTGAAATGGAACATCTGATCGTCTATGCTCACCCGAACCCTGACAGCTTCAACCATGCCATTCTCGAAACTACCGTTCGCACATTAAAGCAAAAGGGGCACGAAGTCGTCGTTCGCGATTTGTACAAGATCGATTTTCAGCCGGTACTGAAACCGCAGGATACGGCCGCCATGAAAGCGGGACAAACTCCGGAGGACATCAAAACCGAACAGGATCATATCGCCCAAGCGGATGCGATTACCTTTATATATCCGATATGGTGGACGGGGATGCCTGCAATTCTTAAAGGATACGTTGACCGAGTATTTTCATATGGGTTTGCTTATGCCTATGGTGAACAAGGAATCGATAAACTGCTGAAGGGGAAAAAAGGACTGATCATCAATACGCACGGAACGCCAAAAGATATTTACGATCAAATCGGCATGACGGCAGGACTTAAAATCACTTCGGATACCGGAATTTTCGATTTTACCGGAATTGAGCCCGTGGAACATTTGCTTTTTGGAAGTGTACCCAGTGCGGGTGAAGCGGCGCTTAAGGATATTTTGAAGCAGGTTGAAGCAAAGGTTGCTTCCGTTTTCTAGGTTCAGCATTTTTGAAGGGTAAAAAGGGCGGCATGGGATACTAATTCCCATGCCGCCTTTTACCATATTTATCGGTATTTGTATTATCCGGAACCAATTGATCAAAAATGTCCTGGTAATGATTGAGTTTTTTTGATCATATATTGGGCTCTTATTTTTGCTTCCTCTAATTCGGCAAAGGTGTCGGTTCAACCATTCAAATACCGGTGCTCTCCACCAACGGTACTCGAAGCGAGCAAGGCGTGGGTGAAAGTCGACGGCGGCAAGGTCGTCGGCAATCAGATCACCGTAGACGTCAACCATTTTACGAAATATGCGGTATTCGCCGTAAACCGAGACTGAGACAGTAGGCGCTAGGGCGCAGAAAGCAATCGCGCAAGCGGTTGAATTCCATAAAGAAAGTCCCGATGAAGTAACTCTCATCGGGACTTTTCTTTCTTGAGGGAATTAACGGCGCCATAAGTATTGACTTCAGTATTACTGTTCATTTTTAAGTGTTTGAATACTGTTTTCGCACCAGTTGATTAAACTGCTGAAGTGATTTTTCCCATATTGAACCGTAATCATCCAATATTTAAAGTTGTTATCCCTCGTCTCTAAATTCAAAAGCCACTTTTCGAGTTCTTCAAAAACCCTCAAACTTTCCTCTGATTTTCGTCGATGCTCTTCGATATGCAAGATGATCGTCTCCGGCGAAGAATTACTGCCGAAAAATACTCTCAATAGCAATTCGTTTTTTTTGAGCGACACGATTTGCTCCATCGGTTGAGCAAGCCAATTGGATAATGTCTGTCTCCCCTGGTCGGTGATGCTGTAGAGCTTTTTATCGGGCTTCCCTTTTTGACGAATGATTTTGACCTCAATATCGTTTCGATCCAGTAGTTCAGCCAGACTAGGGTAGATTTGTCCATAATTCTCATTCCAAAAATAACTTGTGCTCTGCTCCATGTGTTGTTTTATATCGTAACCGGTATGAGGGCCGAGAGTCAGTATGCCTAACACAGCAAACATCGTGTTTGTTTTCCCTTGCTGTTTTGCCATTTCCATTCTCCTTCCAGTTGGTGCAAACTGAGTTGGATTTATTATATCTCAATGAGGTGATTTTCACATCTTCTTTATATATTATTAAAATATATATTAAAATAATAATTTTAATTGACAAGGGTTATGAGTGGGTATAAATTTACCTTATCAAACTAATTCATGCGTGAATCGAAAATCATTTGATGAGATAGACACGCTAAAAAGGGAGAGTTCAAAATGACCATGATTAATGTTAATTATCCCGTAGGCCGTATTTCCGAGAAGCAGCGCAGTCTGTTGGCCGAAGCTTTAACCGATGCCGTACTTGTTCCTGAAGTCGGGCAATACTGCCCGCCTGCAAGGGAAGGATTCCAAGTTCATTTCACCGAACGTCCGGCCGATTGCATGGCGATCGGAGGGAAATTGTTATCGGAGCAGCCAGAACGCGATGTAATTGCAATTAATGTTTTGGTTATGGATGGAGATTGGCCGAATGAGGTCCGCAAAGAGGTGATTGAAAATATTTTGGGGAGTCTCGCCAAAATACTTGAGGTGCCAGAACCATCTCCGTCTTGGTGGGTAAGCTTCCAGGTCATCGATGAGGGAAGCTGGGGTTCTCGTGGAGGCGTACTCTCCGTTTTGGACTTGTTGGATTCAGGGGTTTTCACCGAGGAGAAGAAGAAGGCGATTCGGAATAATTTCTCACGGTAACCGATACAGTTAGCGACTTATCCGCTGAATCGACCTACTTCATCATCGTTGAATGACAAAATCGCCCTCCGCTTGGCCAACAGGCCAGGTTGAGGGCGATTTTTACATGACAATTCGATGAGCTTTTGGAACGAATATCGTTAACGATATAAATGATTCATATAGCAACTGGGCGATTCCCCTAATACCTTCTTGAAAACCCTGGAAAAATAAAACGGATTTTGAAATCCGAGCCTTTCGCTAATTTCCGAGATATTCAATGACGTTGTGCGTAATAGATGCAAAGCTTTATTCATTCTCAGCCGAGTATGCGCTTCAATGATCGTTTGCCCGGTTATTTTGGAGAAGGTTGCGGAGAGATGGCTGTAATTCAAATTCATGTATTCGCTCAGTCCTTTAGCATCAAATTCCTCTTCGGCATGCCGGATCAAATATGTCATGATACGTCCTATATGGGCTTCGGCTTTTCCCGACTTTGCCGCCTTCTCCCGGTTGACCGCCGACTGATGGAGGCCCAAAAAGAACTGGTAGACTTGCAGGCTGATTTCCGTCATCCGGTGCGCTCTTTGTATACGGCTGCTTTCGGTCATAGATTGTAAACGTTGTTCGGTAGTTCGATGAAGAGCAGCCGCGCCGAATTTAGGCAACTGAAGCGCGTACTGATAATGATCTGAGAAATAGTATTCCAGCTCGGGGCCAATGGACAACTGCCTTTTATATTCGATTCGCTCATCGACGATCGTCGTAAAATGGATCCAATACCAGGTCGTTCCGGGAAGGGTCTCGGGTCGGCCCCAATGATGAAGCCTCTTCTTCAGAAATAAATGTTCATTCGCCCCAACAAAATATTCGATGCCCTCCTCGATAACCTGCATGCCGCCTTCGGCGACGAACAGGAAGACATCATAATCCAGCACTCGATCCGGGTGCGAATACCAGTCATCCGTTCGATTGCAGCCTATATCCCGGACGAGAGGGAACCTGTCCGCCGTCAAATAAATATCCCGTTTCATCTTAGCAATCGCTCCAATCAAAAGTCCAAAAAAAGTATATATAAATAAAATTATATGCATTCAAAGTCTATAACCATCCTCTTACTATAATGAGTATACATCAAAAAAGAGTGAGGGATAAGGATGGTTGTGCGTTTCCAAGAATATGCCTATGGTCAAACTCGACTCGCCGAGGGACCGCTCAATGACCGTTTTGAAATCAATAAAGAATACGTCATGAGCTTAACGAATCGAAATTTGCTGCGCAACTTCTACCTTGAAGCCGGGCTTTGGAGTTACAGCGGCAATGGAGGGACGACCAGCGCGACCACGACGTCAAAGGATGGCCCGGAACATTGGCATTGGGGATGGGAATCTCCGACATGCGAGCTTCGCGGCCATATGATGGGACACTGGTTGTCCGCCGCCGCTCGAATTTATTCGCAGACTGGCGATAACCTCGTCAAATCGAAGGCGGATGACATCGTTTCCGAGCTTGGGCGCTGCCAATTTGCGATTGGAAGCGGTTGGCTAGCCGCATTCCCGGAAACGTATATGCATCGGATTGCGAACGGCAAATGGGTCTGGGCGCCTCACTATACCATCCATAAGTTATTGATGGGTCTTTATGAAATGTTTGTTCTAGCCGGGAATGAGCAGGCGCTTGCGATTATGGTCGGGATGGCCGACTGGTTTCAACGGTGGACAAGCGAATTTACCCGTGAACAATTGGACGAACTGCTCGACCTTGAAACGGGCGGAATGCTGGAGACGTGGGCTGACTTATATGGCATAACGAAGAACGAGAAGCATCTGGCGTTGATGTTATGCTATGATCGGAGGCGCTTCTTCGATGCGTTGCTTGCGGGTCGGGACGTGCTTACAAACAAACATGCAAATACGCAAATTCCGGAAATATTAGGCGCGGCGAAGGCATGGGAGGTGACAGGGATTGCGCGCTATCGGGAAATCGTCGAAGCCTTCTGGAAATGTGCGGTTACTGAACGCGGCTATGTCGCGACGGGCGCCGGTGACGATGCGGAGCTGTGGATGCCTAACGGCAAGATGAACCGAATGGGCGTCGGGCAAGAGCACTGCGTGAACTATAATATGATGCGTCTTGCTCATACGCTGCTTCGTTGGACAGGGGATCCGTCCTACGCCGATTATTGGGAACGGAGATTTATCAATGGCGTTCTGGCGCATCAACATGGCGAAACCGGAATGATCGCTTATTTTCTAGGCATCGGTGCGAGGAGTTCCAAGAACTGGGGGTCATCTACGCAGCATTTTTGGTGCTGTCACGGCACGCTTGTGCAGGCGAATTCGGCGTACACTGAGCAGATCTTTATGCAAAATGAACAAGGCATTGCCTTGGTTCAGTGGCTGCCCGCGACATTGAGGGCGAATATCGGAACAAGCTCGATCGAGCTAACGATTCGGCAAGACGGACAGCATGGACTGTATCCGCTTAACTCATGGAATGTGGAAGGAATGAAGGCGATTACGGAAGTGCATGTTCCGTCCATTCCCGAGCATCGACCAGATCGATTCATCTATGAAATATCGGTAAAGGCTTCAAAGATAACAGAGGTCCCTATATTGTTACGTCTCCCTTGGTGGGTTAGAGAGAATCCTACGATCACGGTTAACGGAGTCCCGTTGAAAGGGGAATGGCGGGCGAGCTCATTTGCCGAGATCAATCGTACGTGGATGGACGGTGATTTAATTCGGGTGGAATTCCCGAAATCGTTAACGGTCGAAGCGCTTCCCGGCGAGTCGGATACTTTTGCTTTTATGGACGGCCCAGTCGTACTGGCCGGCTTGATCGAAGAAGAGAGGCGGCTTCTGGGGGATCCTAGTCGACCGGAAACGCTGTTAGCTCCGGATCGGGAACGCAATCACAGTTGGTGGAATACCGGTTACTATCGAACGAAAGGTCAAGTTCGAGGGTTTCGATTCATTCCTCTTTATGAAGTCAAAGACCAGAAATACGCCGTATACTTTCCGGTCGAGCGCCATGTGCCGATGTCTTAGGGGATTTTAGTCGTAAAAAACGACGATTAGAGGCGAAATTGCATGCGATAGCTCGTGGGGCTGCACCCGGTTTTTTCCTTGAACAATCTAGCGAAATAATTCGGATCCCGATAACCGAGTTGCCAAGCGATTTCCGCGATGAGCCGTTCGCTTTCCTTAAGGAGCGCTTGGGCTTGATCGATTTTGATGCGATGCGCGAGCTCAAGGGGCGATAATTCCAAATGCAGCCTGCAAAGCTTTCGGAGATGGGAAGGACTTATGGATATCGCCTCCGCCATTGCGGACGCGGATGGTATCCTTCCCGATTCGGCGATAAAACGCACGAGTTTAAGTATCCTGTAATCGGCCTCATCCCACGCGGTAGGACAACGATTCTCGAAATCGATTCTTTCTAGCAGCTCTGCGACGGCAAGTTGAAGTCCGGCTTGAAGCACGAGAGCGCGCGAGAAGCTGCGACTTAAGGATGCCTGGGTCATTCGGTTAATGATCGGTTCGAGATTGGCATCGAGGTTTTCGAAACGTTGCGGCAGGTTCAACATCCGGGACCACGGCTTGCCGGGGAACAGCGAGATCGATGCCGAGAAATTGATGCTGGTCAGCTCTAGAACTTCGGAAGTCGACCGATAGGAAAGCCGGCTCCCCGCGGGCAGCAAGAAAAGACAACCGGAACCTCCCGATTGCCGTTCCTTTCCGATTGCGACTTCGCAGGTCCCTTCGCGGATATACCATAAGACGTTGTTCGGGAGGCTACCCAGCGTTCCGTTCCATTCCGGCGATAAGCGATACTCTGTTAAATGAAGGAATTCAAGCTTAAGCGATTCGACGAACAACGGCATGGCGCGTGGGGGCATTCGGTCCTCCGTTTTTCGAGCATTTATGTTCATTTTACAGGAGGATTGCCGCGAATGGAATCGTTGAACCGGCAACGGTCTTCTCCCGAGACGAGGAACGTGCGGATTCGGTCCGTGTTGCCGGTCCAACTTTCCATCTTGAACCGGACCGCCGGCGTCGTATATCGGACGGAGAAGGCGACTCTTGGAATGTCCGAATGATTCGGTTCGGACCCGTGGAAGAGCGCTTCGTTGAAAAACGCGAGTTGGCCCGGGGACATTTCCAGATCGACGGCTTTCTCTTCCTCCACAAGATGCGCGGGCAAGCCTTCGTCGAACAAGCTTTGATCATCATTCGTGTCGACATGCTCGGCCAAGCTCCCGTGCGTGCCTGGAATGACTCTCAAGCAGCCGTTTTCGCGCACGGACCATCCCAGACTCATCCATGCGGTGGCGTTGATCGCCGGTTCCATCGGCCAGAAATGGATGTCCTGATGCCATGGGATGACTTTCTGGTTGCCGGGTTCCTTGTACCAGAAGTGCATGGCCCAAAGCACGAGATCATCGCCCAGGATTTGTTTCATCGGTTCGATGATCGCGGGATGCGTGGCGAGTTCAAAAGCCCAACGATGACGATGATGCCAAGCGGACAAATCCACCGAAGTCGCCTTCGGGCGAAACTTTTCCTGTCCGAGCGCATGAAAGAAAAGTCCAACGTAATTGTCGGCTTCTTCGGCAGTCAAGCCTGCGATCGGACCGCTGTATCCGAGCTGCCGATAGTCGTTCAAAGAGAACGGGTTTCCTCTTACGATCATTAGGAATTGGCCTCCTCGATTGAGATACGTTCATTGTACAGCGGTTCGACCTGGCGCCACAGGCCATAATCCGATTATGTGTAGCACGATTCGATCAACTTTTACAGGGAGAAATTTGGCATGGAAAACGCTTATCCGAAGTTAGTATGAATTTTATTCGACTTGCATGACGGACAGCAGGGGAACAGATAATGAACAAAACCGATCGGCAGCTCGCCATAATGCTTGAGCTACAACGGAGCAAGGTATTGAGAGCGGAAGATTTGGCGTCTCTATTTGAGACTAGCGTGCGGACAATATATCGAGACATACACGCTCTGAGCGAAATGGGTATTCCGATCTTTGGGGCTTCCGGGCAGGGTTATTCCCTAATGGAAGGATATTTTCTTCCACCGGTCGGGTTTTCTGCTGAAGAGGCCGTAACCTTGCTTATGGGTACTGACTTTATCGAGCAGCGGTTGGATGGTGATTACGGAAGTGTAGCCAAGGAGGCTCGACGCAAAATTGAAGCTATCCTGCCGGAACCAGTGCGCGGCGAGTCGACGCGCGTTCGGGAAACGATGCGGCTTCTTCAGGCCGGCGAGCCGGTAACCGGCTGGAGGGAAAAGGACTATCTCGGACAAGCACGGCGGGCGATTATGGAACGCCGCAAATTACGTATGACGTATCTGAAAAAAATGCCGGAAACGGACGGCAATCGGAAGAGAACGCGTGAGGTCGCTCCATACGGATTGGTGCTTGTTCAGGGAAATTGGATTTTGATTGCACGTTGCGACTTGCGGCAGGAAATTCGGCATTTCCGGTTGTCGCGGATGACGGGGCTTACCGTATTGGAGGATCGCTTTCTCATTCCACACGGGTTTAACTTTAACGACTACCGTCCGCCGAACGACCGTAACGAACGGGTGCTGGTTCGGGCTAATCCCGAAATTGCGGACAAAATCGCTGAGACTTGTCATTTTTATTTGGAATTGACTGAGGAGCGGAAGGACGGTCTTTTAGTCAACTTTCTTGTCCGTCAGCCGGAGGAGCTGCTTCCTTATATCCTCGGCTGGGGCGGGGATGTCGAGGTGCTGGAACCGGAGTCTTTCCGACATCGGATTCGGGAAGAGGCCGAAAAAAATTTTAAAACGCTACTGACACGCTGTTGTCAGCAGCGTTTTTTTATATTGGGATTATATCCAAGAATGAATAATGAGGAGTTGTTTGATTCATAAGAAGTGAGGCGATAGTAGGACGTGCAACGGTAGACGCTATGGAGGAAAAAACGGAGAGGGGCAAGGAAGCCTTCGAACTAGGAAGTTTTCCGCCCGTTCGGATTCGGGTCCCTGCTTCACCGCAATACACCCCGAAACAGCCGGAGAGCAAGGAGCAGCTGACGGAAGGTTTTCGTGGTGTAGTGGAGCGGATGAAACGTAATGAATCCGCTTTGAGTAAAGTGCCCGAAAGCAAAAAGATTCTTCATCCCGGATTCGGCGCACTAAACGCCAATGAGTGGTTTTTGCTTATAGAAATGCATTACAGACACCATCTATTGCAGCTGGAACGTTTGAAAAATTTTTTAGGAAATAACGCATAAATGACTACGAAAGAAGGGGTCGAGGCGATGCAGAGCGCTATTGGCCAGCAAAGCCGCTGTTGGATTGGCGTTGTGTCTGCTTCTCATGTGAAACGGGCGGTACAGGGTGGATTCGCTCAGCTCTGCCATGGCAAGGCAGCTCCCTTGCGCCGTATGAGTCGTCATGATTGGCTGATCTACTACTCTCCACGAACGGACATGTCAAAGGGAGAGTCGCTCCAAGCTGAACATCCTAATGTCAATCAATAACCTAATGAGTAACGATAGTTCAATAAAACAGCGGCAGTCTAGGACTTTTTTTCTCGTCCATGGCTGACGCTGTTTCTTGATGGATTATCGTTTTCTTCCGCTGAATGGTCCTGCCAGCGTCATCGGAGCATCTAGCTTAACCTGGAACAGAACAAGAGAAGAATCTTTAAGAATATGAATCGTAGACATTTCAGAGGGAGAGTAAGTAACTGCATCTCCCTTATTCAGTACAACATCATTTATTGAAATGCTTCCATTCATCACGTAAAGCCAAGGTGCCATGCCCTCTATACTGGGAGCCTGCAACTGGGTGTCCGCTTTGGCATGAGCGTCATAAACCGCTACTTGTTGTCGAATTTCAAGCGGGGCCTCCGTTTCTTTCGGCCCTGCAAGCAATGTCCATTCTCCGTTAGTAGGAATGACAGAACGTTCATAGAATTGAACCTTCGGAGGAAGATCTGCCTTTTCCGGCCGAATGAAGATTTGCAGCATATCAACGGTACTATTCGGAGTGGATTCCTCATGGGATATACTTTTGCCAGCGTTCATCATCATTAAATGGTTTGGAGATACTTCAATCCGATGTCCTGTAGAATCTTCGTGAAGCATCGTTCCTTTCCACATATAACTAAAAATCTCATCATTGTTATGCTCATGCATTCTAACGAGCGCTCCTGCTCCCAGCGTTCCGCGATCTATCCTGCTCAGAGGACCAAAAGCATAATCTTCAAGCGAAGGATCTCCCCATATTAATCCTGGGCGCATCAAGCGAATTTGAAAAATTCCTTGATCGATATGATGGGCATGTTCAGCTTTAAATATGTGCATTGGATCTCCCCCTCGTCTTATAGCTTCGAAAGTATATCCACAAACATGATTTGAATAAGTTTTGCGCCATCTTCCGTTGTCCAATCTTTAGCTAATTCAGCAATCAACTGATTCGTGCTGGTCAAGGTTACGCCATTTGCTTCCATGCGGCGCAATGCTATTTCATCTGCGAATTTGGTTGGAGATCCGCCGGCATCCGCAACAACTTGAACATTATAACCATCTTTCACTGCGCTTAATGCTGGAAATACCGTACAAACGTCATTCGTTACTCCTGCAATAATTAAATTTTTACGACCAAGCTTCTTAACGGCATTCGCAAAATTAGGATCATCCATCGCATTAACTACACCAACACGCTGTATGCGCGACTCATATTCCTCCGGCAAGATGGTTTTCAATTCTTCCAGCAGCGGCCCTTGAGCTTGGCTTTCCAAACTGCTTGTAAGCAATACCGGCATGCCGATTGCTTTCGCCGATTTGGCTAGAACAAGTGCATTTTGCTTCATCTCTTCAAAAGAAATCGAACGTACCCAACCCATAGTTCCGATTTGGTGATCAATAAGAATCATAGCGGTATTTTCAGCTGTAAGTGTATTTGTTGTCATTGTCTTCATTCTCCTCTGAGTGTTGATGTTTGCCTGCAATTACTTGGTGTGGGAACAACGTCTTGTTCCAGATATATAAGCCGGCTATGTGTGTTATTATGAACCCATACATACATTATGTGAAGTAAGCACATAATAGTGGTATAGTATTAAAAAAGGTACTATTGGAGGCGGCTTAATATGGATGATCAATTCGAAGCATGTCGCGTGATCCCTGTACTTGAGATTATAACGGGCAAATGGAAACCCATTATTTTGCGTCACCTGATTAAGGGAGACATCAAGCGTTTTAGTGAGTTGAGAAGCTTGATCCCCGAAATCACTCAGCGGATGCTTACCTTGCATTTGAGGGAGTTGGAAGAGCAGCACATCATTCAAAGGGTTGTTTATCCGCAAGTTCCGCCCAAGGTTGAATATTCCATTACCGAGCATGGTCGAACTCTTGAGCCCGTGTTGGAAGTCATGAATGAATGGGGGAACAAGCACTTATTATTCATGCAGGGGATAGAGAGAGTGAGCGAGTAACCCGAAGAATTTACATTAACGGAGCAAATGGTCGAAGCTCTTGGTGTAAAGCCTATCGAAATCTATCTGGCAGAGATTTAATGTATGTACTTGCTGCGGATTTGTCGGTGACAGGGTAACCATCAGCGGATCAGCAGTTTTATATTCCATTGCAGATCTACAAATTAAGGAATAAGCTCTTTTCTTTACTGATCGTTCCCAATATGTTATATTGTTGACGGGAGGGAATCGGAATGGCCAGAAGCAAGGAGTTTGAAGAGTCCGCGGTATTGGATAAAGCGATGAGGCTTTTTTGGGAACAGGGTTACGAGAAGACATCCATGACCGATCTGGTCGAGCATATGGGAATCCATCGCAGAAGCTTGTATGACACATTTGGCGACAAACATACGCTATTTCGGAAAGCTTTGGATCGTTATGGCAATAAAGTCAGCGCCCCGCTGGCGGGAGGAGTTAAACGCTCCAAGACTGCAGCGGAAGCTCTTCAGTTTCTTTTTGACTTGACGATTCGTGGAGAAGGGGACTCGCCTTCCGGCTGCTTAATAGTGAATTCGGCTGTGGAATTGGCAGCGCGCGATGCCGATGTAGACACAAAGTCCACTGAAGCGTTCACAACCGCAGAGCAGCTACTCAAGGATATTATTCTTTGGGGGCAGCGGGACGGTGAATTTACTTCTGATTATGATGCTGGGGAACTGGCGGAATATCTGCATAATGTATGGGTTGGGTTAAGGAGTATGGCAAGAACCTCGATTCCTAGAGAGAAACTTCACCGTATAGCCAACATATCAATGAAGCTTTTAGAAAAATGATTAGATTATTATTTTTTCACATTACTAGAATGATCGTTCTCAAATTTATGTGGGTAATTATGAGTCCTAAAAATAGAGGTGAGCTTGAAGGATGAGAAAAACTGTACTTATCACGGGAGTATCGGGCGGGATTGGTAAAGAGTTGGCGGATCGTTTTGCCAAGGATGGATTTAATTTAGTACTGGTGGCGCGTAGTGAGGGGAAGCTTTTGGAGCTTGCGAAGGAATATCGGAAGAAACATGGCACCCAAGCGACGGTCATCGCCAAGGATGTCGCGTCACACGGCGTACCGGAGGAGATTTTCACGGAACTCAAGGAGAAGGGGATCGTCGTTGACTATCTTGTCAATAATGCCGGCTTCGGTTTGTACGGGACATTTTTGGAGACGAACTTGGAGCAAGAGACGAATATGATTGACGTCAATATAAAGGCTCTAACGATTATGACGAAGCTGTTCTTGCCAGATATGGTCAAAAGGGGCCAAGGGGGCGTGATGAATGTAGCTTCATTGGTGGCTTTTTTTCCGGGCCCTATGATGTCGGTTTACTACGCGACGAAGGCGTATGTGCTGTCGTTCACCGAGGCTCTTGAAAACGAGTTGAGCGGCACGGGTGTGACTGTGACGGCGTTATGTCCGGGATTGACGTCAACCGGCTTCGTTGATCGTTCGGGTATGGGTGATTCGAAACTATTCCAGAGTGGCGCTATCATGGAGGCAGGTCAGGTAGCTGAGGAAGGGTATCGAGGCTTCTTACGTGGCAAGACAATTATTATGCCAGGGGCTCGAAACCGATTGATGGCGTTCCTTCCGCGATTGATGCCGCGCAAGATGGTGACCCGTATGGTCAGATCCACACAGGACAGAGCGAGACACTGACCTGATTTTCTATAACATCCAAAGGAATGCTAAATCTTCTGCTGACGACTTATTGGTCGCCAAAATAGAACGATCATTCTTGAATTATCAAAATCAAATCTATCCCGTAATTTCAGAATTCTAAATCCAATTGTACGTCCGTGCAACTCATTTGATTAGGAGGAATAAAAGTGGAGAAATTATGGAGCAAAACGAGAATTGGAATAATGGAATTGCCCCATCGGTTAGCGATGGCGCCAATGACACGTAGTCGAGCGCAAGAAGATGGTACAACGGGAGAGCTAACTTCGCTTTATTATGCTCAACGTGCATCCATGGGACTTCTTATTACGGAAGGTGCACAACCTTCAGACGATGGTCAAGGTTACTTATGGACACCTGGGATCTATACTGAAAAGCATATTGAAGGGTGGAAAAAGGTTACTGATGCAGTGCATGAAGCAGGTGGATTTATGTATATCCAATTGATGCATGCCGGTCGTATGTCACACCCCGACAATACACCGCATCATCGTCAAGCCGTTGCACCATCCGCAATTGCACCCGGTGTAGAAATGTTTACTGCTACAGGCATGCAGGACATACCTGTTCCACGCGAGTTAAGTAAAGAGGATATTCAAACGACAATTGCAGATTTCCGTAAAGCAGCGGCGTCAGCTATTGCAGCAGGAGCTGATGGTGTTGAAATTCATGGCGCCAATGGTTATCTGATCAATCAATTTATCGGAGAAAATTCGAACACACGGACGGATGAATACGGAGGATCTGTAGAAAATCGTGCTCGTTTCGCGATTGAAGTAACGAAGGCCATCGTCGAAGAAATTGGAGCAGAGAGAACGGGCTTCCGCATTTCGCCAGGGACACCTCTTGGTGGGATTCAAGATGGTGAACAAGGTCCTGATCTTTACCGTTACCTGACGCAAGAATTAGCTAAATTGAATTTATCTTACCTTCATATTATGCACCTCGGAAACGAAGAACTGCTTCAAGACATTCGATTTTTATGGACGAATCCGTTGTTAGTCAATCGGGCTGGACGGGCACTGGAAAATCTTAGCGTTGATATCGATAGTGGTCTTGCTGATCTAGCACCCGTTGGTGCATGGTCATTGGCTAATCCAGATTTAGTGCAACGGCTTAAAGAAGGGGCTCCATTAAATGAAGCAGATCCTGCAACATTCTTTGGTGGCGGAAGCAAGGGTTATACGGATTATCCTACAAGGTAACTCAACGGAAGGATACTGATTAAAATGAAAAAACTCATGAAGGCAGCTCAGATCACCAAGTACTCAAAAAAAATCCATGCCCAAGTCAATGACATTCCAATTCCTGAAATCGATGACAACGAAGTTTTGGTAAAGGTCAAAGCTGCAGCGGTCAATCCACTTGAAATGCTGGTTATCACAGGTAGCGTCAAACTGGTTCAAGATTATGAATTTCCGTTAACGCTTGGTAATGAATTGGCAGGCGTTATCGAAAAAGTCGGAAAAAGTGTGACAGACTTTCACGTAGGCGATGATATCTATACACGTCTCCCACTGAAAAAAATTGGTGCTTTTGCGGAATATGCCGCAATTGACGCTGCCGCAATTGCTCCCATGCCAAAAAACTTATCCTACGTGGAAGCCGCTGCTGCAGCATTGACTGGACTTACAGCATATCAAGGCTTACATGAAGAACTTGAGGCACAGCCCGGAAAATCTGTTTTCATTCCAGGTGGATCGGGTAGCTTTGGTCAAATGGCTGTCCCAATCGCAAAGGCAATGGGTCTAAATGTCATTGTTAGTGGCAACTCACAAGCATGCGAACGCACTTTGGAAATTGGTGCAGACCAATATTTGGATTACACAAAGGAAAACTATGTTGACTTGTTGTCGAATGTCGATTATGTGATTGATACCCTGGGGGCCAAAGAATTTGACAATGAATTAAAAATCATTAAACCGGGCGGAAGATTGCTCTCTCTCAAAACAGGACCAAATAAACGTTTCGCAGAAGACAATAACTTTCCATGGTGGAAACAAAAGCTATTTTCTGTTGTTGGCGCAAAGTACGACAACAAAGCCAAGAAACACGACGTGGAATACCGCTTTATCTTCGTTCGTTCTGACGGTACACAACTAAAAGAGATTACCAAAATCATTGAAAAAAACAACATTGTTCCGCTGATTCATCCAACACTATTTACTATAGGCAACGTAAATGAAGCGCTAGAACTAGTCGCAAAGGGACGTCCAAAAGGGAAGGTGATTATTAATTTGTGAGGAGAACATGATGAAAGCAGTCCAAATATACGGCTACTCGAAAAAGCTAGAAGCTCACATCAACGATGTACCTATTCCTAGAATAAACAAGCATCAAGTGTTGATCAAAACATATGTGACGGGCGTTGACCCACATCTTATATTAGCGATTAAAGGAAAGGTGCGCATTTTTGACCGCTATAAATTTCCGTTAACACTTGGGATTGAACTTTCAGGTGTCATTGAATCGGTTGGCGAAGCAGCGACAGACTTTAAAAAGGGCGACAGAGTATATGCACTAATGCCACTAGATACTATGGGTGCCTTTGCAGAATATGTTGTTGCTGATGCAAATATCGTTGCGAAAATGCCCAAACATCTTTCTTTTGAAGAAGGCGCTGCCATTCCATTATCGGCTCTGACAGTTGTTCAGGCATTCGATGTACTGAAAGTAAAACCTGGCGCAAAGCTGTTCATTCCTGGTGGAACAGGCGGATTTGGGCAAATTGCCATTCCGTATGCGAGATCAAAGAAGCTTTTTGTAGCTGTCAGTGGTAGTGAATCATCTCGGCGTTTTGCGCTATCCATTGGTGCTGATCAATTCATCGACTATCAAAAGCAAGATTATGTTGAGGTGTTGAAAGATTTCGATTACGTGATTGATACCCGTGGTGTAAGTGAGTTCAGGAAAGAATTACGTATATTAAAACCTGGTGGAAAATTATTGTCATTGAATGCTGTGCCAAATGCACGTTTTGCAATTCAGCATGGCGGATTTTCAACGATACAGAGAATTCTTTTTGGTGCGATCGGAATGCCGTTTGATATAGCGGCACATCTTCAACGGAAAACGTATGATTTCTTATATGTTCAACCTAATGGCAAACAACTAAAAAACATCACCCAGTGGATTAATGAAGCAGGTATCAAACCAACCATTGATTCGACATTTGCTTTTCCGCAAGTGAGCGAAGCGATTGCCAAAATCGCACAAGGGACAGCTCAAGGAAAGATTCTTATGACTATACAAGAGGGAGAATAAAGGAGTGTTGATTAGCGTGAAATTTTACGATTCTCCTCAAGCAACGGTTTCATGGAATGAGACTGTTAAGGCAGTTGTTATCGAATGGAAAGGTTTTGCCCTGGGGGAACAATATCGAACACCATTAAATAAGTTGTTGGAATTAGCGGTGCAAAAGCAGAGCAACAAAGTGCTGTACGATACCCGCAAGCTGTCCGCCATTTCGCCAGATGACCAGAATTGGGTCGCCCAGGATTGGTATGCAAGATCACTGGAAGCCGGGCTCAAATATTCGGCGGCTGTCATACCTATTAAAGTAATAGCTAAATCCAGTTTAAATCGAATGGTATCAGGGCTGGAAGTATCTAATCCCTCAGAGGAATTCGATGACATTGATGAAGCCATTCAATGGCTATCTGCAAAAAAATAACGGGCTAGCAGAAGCTCTTCACAAACTTGGAAACAAAGTGATTATCTCTGGTCGGCGTAAAGAGCGTCTGGAGGAGACGCTCAAAGCGAATCCCGGCATGTCCGCAGTGGAACTGAATGTACAGGATCCCGCAAGCATTAAGGCGGTCGCCAAGCAGTTAATCGAAGAATACCCGGATTTAAATGTCTTGTTTAACAACGCCGGCATCTCGATGTTCGATAACCCGGCGGGCGTGATTGACGAAGATGTTTTGGTTTCGACTGTCACGACGAACTTGCTCGGGCCGATCCGTATGTCGTCTGCGTTAATGGAGCATTTGAAATCCAAAGAAGAAGCGGTTATCATCAACACGACTTCGGTACTTGGATTCGTGCCGCTGGGGACGGCCGCTGTGTATTCTGCGACGAAAGCAGCGCTCCATTCCTATACGTTGTCCCAACGGTACATGCTTAAAGATACATCGGTGAAAGTCCTGGAAATTGCGCCGCCATTGGTTCAAACGGAAATGACCAATAACGATCCGCGAGCGATGTCTCTTGCATCATTCATTGAAGAAACGATGAAGGTACTTGGGACGGATACGGACGAGGTTCTGGTGGAAGAAGCGAAAATGCTTCGAAATAGCCCGGGCCCGAACGAAGGCGTTATTGTGACTCAGTTAAACGATATGCTATCTGAACCGCCAAAGGGTCATTAATCTTGGTTTTGGAGATCGTCCGGATATAAGTAGAAACAGCGATAGCCGAGGAGTTAAGTTTACTCCTAGGCTATCGCTGTTTTCGTACGATAATCTCTTTTCAGTTAATCAATTAGCAATTCAGCAATAGAGTAAAGGACAGCTGTTCCGCTGATCTTCACACGGTCTCCTTCCAGACGGCAGTGAAGCGTTCCTCCACGCTTGGAAAGTTGACTTGCCAACAGCTCTTCTTTACCCAAACGTCCTGCCCAGAACGGAATAAAGTTGCAATGCGCAGAACCGCATACCGGATCTTCATTAACATTTAATTTTGGGAAGAAGCTTCTGGAAACAAAATCAGATGTAGTCCCTTTAGCAGTTACCAGTGCCCCAAGTCCATCGGGTAAGTTCTTCAACTTCGAGTAGTCTGGTGTCAGATTTCGTACCTGATCTTCGCTATCCAATACAAACATGAGATCTCTGCTCAGATACGTCTCGATTGGAGTCACGCCTAGTGCTTCAACCATGTCGAGAGTTAATGTGAATGGCTCAGGCATACGGCTCGGGAAGTCCATCTCGTACAATTCTCCCTTTTTAATAACAGTTAATTCTCCACCCAGGGTATGGAAAATAAACTGTTCAACGGCAGGCTCATAGTAGTTGGCGATTACATAAGCGGTAGCGAGAGTAGCATGACCGCAAAGTTCGATCTCTTCTGCAGGCGTAAACCACCTTAGGCGGTAATGATCTCCTTCTTTTACAGCGAAAGCTGTTTCGGAGAGGTTATTTTCTGTTGCAATTTTTTGCATGGTATCTTCTGAAATCCATTCCTTCACGATACAGACGCCAGCGGGATTTCCTTCGAATAATTTCTCGGCGAACGCGTCTACAACATAATATTTCATTAGCATACTCCTCCTTGTTCTATACAAACTATCATCCAAGTGTTATATCATTAACCGATTATTACTCATAATAAATGGCATGATAAGGGAATTCCAGCCTCTTCATTCGATAATCCTTCGGTGTCATGGACATATACGCACGAAATACTTTACCGAAATAGCTTGTACTTTCGAAGCCGCACCGCCCCCCGACCTCATGGATAGGCAAATCCGTGGTTCTGAGCATAGCAATAGCTACCTCCATTCGTCGATCTCTCAGGTATGAAAGCGGCGAGGTTTGCTCGGACTTCTGGAACAACCTGCATAAGTGATGCTTGTTGATCCCGCAATGCTCGGAAAGCGTGTCCAGTGTCAAAGGCAAAGCATAGTGTTCTTTCATGAAACTCTTTGCCTTTTGAATCACCGTACTTGAATTGGCACTGATATCCTTGCTTAGTTCTCTGCTCGTTTGGACCAAAGTAAGCATCCACTCATATACTTGGACGGACAAGAGGTATTTGTCTGTAACCTTCTCTTCGGCAATCATTCGCAGGAGCTTCCAGAAGCTATGAATCAAGGGAGAGGCTGCATCTCTGCGAATGATAGGCCCTTCTTGCTCTACCACGAGATCCCAGATGCGGTTCGCTTCTTCCCCGCGTATATTCAGCCAAATGACCTCCCATGGTTCTTGGTGATCCATGTAATAGTATCGGTGCCTGCTTGGAACTTTGACAAGAAATCCCGTGCCTTTAGGTAAGGGAATACACTGTTGTTCATAATCAATATAGCCTTGACCGCTAAGCGTATATTGAAAAATAACATGTCCGCAGTCCGGGCGTTCATCACCTGCGAAGCTATACTCAGGACTATGAATCTTTTGCCAACCGATGGAGTCAATTGTCAAGATCGATTTATCTTCATTACGAAACGCATAAGAAATAGGTTCGATAATCAGATCACCCCATGCAACGAAAGTCAATTTTGTTATATTGTACATCACGACTTTAAGATTGTCTTCATCAACGCCTAACTATAAGATCATTGTAGTTAGAGGAGGTTTGGAGGCAACATGTATAAAGAAACCATTAGAATCAAGCTGACGGAAAATGAATATTGGTGGGGCGGGGCCGTCCATGATGGAACGCAAATGCCTTTTGGCAGCCGAAAGGTTCAGCGCGATCTGTTCGGGGACCTTGCCTATAATCAAGCATGCCCGCTGCTTCTCTCGAATAAGGGAAGATACGTCTGGTCGGAGGAACCGTACCGTTTTTCATTTGAAGACGGAGAGTTGATCATTGAAGGTATACCGGGAGCGATCAAGGTTGAAGAAGTCGGCAGTCATTTGCGCGATGCGTTTCGCCATGCGTCAAAAACGTATTTCCCGCCTGCAGGCACATTACCGGATCTCCGGTTTTTTACCGTCCCCCAGTACAACACCTGGATGGAAATGAGCTACCGTCCGACGCAGGAAAAGGTACTCGCTTATGCCGAAGTGATCGTCGCGCACGGGCTGCCGCCGGGTATTCTGATGATTGACGACAATTGGCACGAAGACTATGGGACGCTTGCGTTTCACCATGGCCGGTTTCCTGACCCAAAAGCCATGATCGATCGGCTGCATGAGCTTGGATTCCGCGTGATGCTGTGGGTCTGCCCGTTTATCAGCCCTGACGGAGAAGTATTTCGTTTCTTGCGAAAACAAGGGTACCTTCTGAGGAGCGCGGATGGGAAGCCGGTCGTTCGCGAATGGTGGAACGGGTTCAGCGGTATTCTGGACGGTACGAATCCCGAGGCGGTGAGCTGGTTTATCAGGCAATTGGATCGGCTTATCGAAACCTATGGGGTCGATGGATTTAAACTGGATGCGGGGGACCCTCAGTATTACAAACCGGATGACATTAGCGCACGGCCGGCGACGCCGAACGATCAGTCCGAAGCTTGGGCACGTCTAGGCCTTCAATTTGCCTTCAACGAATACCGAGCCTGTTGGAAGCTCGCGGGCCAGCCGCTTGTGCAGCGATTGAGCGACAAAAACCATAGTTGGGGTTCAGACGGGCTTGCCAGTTTGATTCCGAATGGACTTGCGCAAGGGTTAATCGGATATGCATTCAACTGCCCCGATATGGTCGGAGGCGGTCAGTATGAGGATTTAATTCGGCCTGAATTCCAAGTGGACGGCGAGCTCTTTGTTCGTTACGCGCAATGCTCGGCACTGTTTCCGATGATGCAATTTTCCACCGCGCCTTGGAGAGTACTCGATGAACCGCATTTAACGTGGTGTATTGAAGCAGCCAAACTCCACTGCCGCATGGGACCCGAGATTGCGGAGCTGGCTCGGCATGCTACTAAGACAGGCGAGCCGATCATGCGACACATGGCTTATGTATTCCCGGAAGGGGGCTATGAGAGGGTAAATGATCAATTCTTTCTTGGCAACGATATCTTAGTAGCTCCGGTTTTGCAAAAAGGCGCGGTAGTACGAAAGGTCTTATTCCCGCATGGAACGTGGTATGGCGACGATGGCAGTCAGGTTATGGGTCCTTGCGAAGTTGAGGTTCAGGCTCCGCTTTCCAGGCTGCCATGGTTCCGCCGAATATAACTAAGCGTCGACCCAGCCGGCGCTTTCCGCTGTTCATGTAGATAATTGTCGTTCAGATCGTAGACATTTGTCCGAAAGGGCTTCGAAAGTTCGCGCCGTCAAGCCGGTGCGACCATGCATTTGTCTCCCTAAATCCGAAACCGCTTTCTGCACAGGAAGGCGGCTTTATTATGATAGCTTAAATAGGCAAGTTCCAAAATAAACGTGGAAAGAAGGGGTTTGGGTTGAAACGGAAAAAGATTCCGCTCGTTCTGCTGGCTGCCTCCATGGTTGCTCTGAGCGCATGCGGCAATAACGACAAAACGGAGAACGCTTCTCCGGCAAGCAGTCCGGCAGAGACCGGCAGCACCGCGACTGCACCCGCAAGCAGTACTTCGGCGGCGAACGATCCATTCGGCAAATACGACCAGACGCTCACCATCAACATCGGGAAATCCGTAGACCCGTCGGACAAGAGTTTGCCCGCCGGCGACACGCCGGAGAATAACGAGTTTACCCGTTACGTCAAGGACAATTTGAACATTGAGACCAAGATCGCCTGGATGGCCGCTAACGGCAAAGATTACGACCAGAAAGTGAATCTTTCCATCGCCAGCAACTCGCTTCCCGACGCCATGACCGTAGGCGATACCCAATTGCGGCAAATGGTCAAAGCGGGCATGCTGGAGGATTTGACGCAGACATACAACGAATACGCATCGCCGCAGATGAAGAAGCTCATGGATAAGACGGAAGGCCTGGCGCTGCAATCGGCCACGTTCGACGGTAAGCTGTACGCCATCCCGAACATCAACCCCCAGTCGGACGGGGTCCACACGATGTGGATCCGCAAAGATTGGCTGGATAAGCTTGGCCTGGAAGTGCCCAAGACGCTGGACGATCTGGAGAAGGTGGCGCAAGCGTTCGTGGAGCAAGACCCGGACGGCAACAACAAGAAGGACACGATCGGCATCTCCGCCCCGCAAAGCGGCGGCAGGCTGTACGCGGATTTCCTGGGCTCGACTAACAACACATTCGGATTCGACCCGATTTTCAGCTCGCTCCATGCTTATCCGGGATACTGGATCAAGGATGCCGGCGGACAGCCGGTATACGGCTCCATTCAGCCGGAGACGAAGACGGCGCTGGCCGAGCTGCGGGATCTGTACGCCAAAGGGCTGATCGATCCGGAGATGGGCGTCCGCAAGGATGCGACGGAACCGGTCGTCGCCGGCAAATCCGGCATTCTCTTCGGTCCCTGGTGGCTGGGCTATTGGCCGCTGCCGGACGCGCTGAAGAACGATCCGAAGGCGAATTGGCAGTCGTACGCGGTGCCGCTTGACGCGAACGGACAATTCAATGCCCACATGGCCGCTACCACCTCCAACTGGCTCGTCGTCCGCAAGGGTTATGAGCACCCGGAAGCGACGGTGAAGATGCTGAACCTGCTCCTTCGCGACGAAGGGCCTAAGTTCAGCGCATCGACGGTGAATATAGCCAACTATCCGTTGCGTATCGTTCAAGCCGCGGTGGATGATACCGAGTTCACGGCGCAGGCGCTCCGCGAGGTGCTGGCGGGAACGAAGCTGCCTGCTGATTACGACAATATGACCGAATACAAGCTTCTGAAGAACGACCTGGCGAACATCAAGAAGGTGAAGCTGGAGCCGTACGACAAGCTGGATATCGACGCATGGAATCCATCGGCCGATCTGGGCAACTGGAGCCGCCTGTACTCGCTGATGGTCGGGATTCCCTATTACAAAGGGGATTACAATAAGGTTTACAGCCTTGCCTACTCGCAGACGAAGACAATGGAGAGCCGCTGGGCGAACCTGAAGAAGCTCGAGGACGAGACGTTCCTGAAGATCATTATGGGATCGGCGCCGCTGGACGATTTCGACAAGTTCGTGACCGATTGGAAGAAGCAGGGCGGAGATCAAATAACGCAGGAAGTAGCGGAAACCGCTCAGAAATAAGCTTCGTACGAGGGCGCCGGCATGGCCGGCGCTCTTACTTGTAGAGAGAGCCGAAGGAGTGATGAGCTTGAGGAATCGCAGTTTTACCAAACATTATTATGTCATGCTTCTGCCCGGCTTCGTTTGGCTGATCTTGTTCAGCATCGTTCCGATGTTCGGAATCGCGATCGCATTCCAGGATTTCAACCCTGGCCGCGGATTTTTCCGGTCGGAATGGATCGGGCTGGACAATTTCGAATATTTGTTTTCGCTCAATGACAGCAAGACGATTTTCATCAATACGATCGTCATCGCGGTAGGGAAAATCGTCGCGAATCTGATCGTTCCCTTGACGTTCGCGTTAATGTTGAACGAGCTGCGAGTGACCGTGTTGAAGCGTTGGATCCAAACGATCGTCTACATGCCTCACTTTCTGTCTTGGGTCATCCTGTCTGGAATTCTGCTTGACATTTTTTCTTACCACGGGCCGGTTAACGGAATATTAGCCTTGTTCGGCGTTGATCCGATCATCTTCTTCGCGAAACCCGGTTTATTCCCCTTCCTCGTCATCGGAAGCGATACGTGGAAAGAATTCGGGTTCAATACCATCATCTACTTAGCCGCGCTAACCGGCATCAATCCCGCGCTCTACGAAGCTGCCGCCATGGACGGCGCTAACCGATTTCGGCGCTTGCTGCACGTAACGCTGCCGGGGATTACAACGACGATTGTCCTTCTATCCGTGCTCAGCTTGGGGAATGTGCTGAACGCCGGTTTCGACCAAATTTTCAATCTGTACAACCCGATGGTGTACTCGACGGGAGATGTCATCGACACGTGGGTGTACAGGACCGGACTGCTGAACTTGCAATACGGACTGGCGACCGCGGCCGGATTGCTGAAATCCGTCATCAGCTTCGTCCTCATCGTCCTCTCGTACATGCTCGCATCCAAATTCGCCAACTACCGCATTTTCTAATCAAAGGGGGGACTGGGCATGGTTTTGGAAAAGTCTTATGCATCCAAACTGTTCGACGTCTTGCTGATCGTGATCTTAATCTTCATCGCGCTCCTATGCGTTATGCCGCTGTGGTATACGCTTGCCGTCTCGCTTAGCGACAAAGCCGCCGCTGCCGCGGGGGACGTTGGATTATGGCCGGTCGGATTCAATCTACACTCGTATAAGCAAATCATGGGCGATGCGAAATTTTTCCATTCGTTCCTGGTCTCGGTGGAACGGGTCGCATTGGCCGTGATCGTCAGCATTGCCGTCATCGTACTGATGGCTTATCCGCTCTCCAAGAGTACGCAAGAATTCCGGCTTCGCAACGTGCTCATGTGGATATTGGTCTTCACCATGCTATTCAACGGCGGCTTGATTCCTTGGTACATGACCGTCAAATCCTTGCATCTCATCGACAGCATCTGGGCGCTCGTGCTCGGCGGCAGCCTCCCGGTCTTCCATGTCATTCTGGTCGTCAATTTTTTCCGCAATTTACCTAAGGAGATGGAAGAGGCCGCTTTGGTGGACGGTGCAGGCCCGTGGCTCATGCTGATCAAGATGTTCATCCCTCTATCCGTGCCGGTTGTGGCTACCGTCACCTTGTTTACGATCGTTTTCCATTGGAACGAGTTTTTTAATGGTTTGGTGCTAACATCGAGGGAGAGCCATTATCCTCTTCAAACCTATATCCAGCAATTGGTCGTCGTGATCAATACGCAGACGATGACGGAGGATCAGCTCAAGACGCTGAACGAACTGTCCAATCAAACGCTGAACGCAGCGAAAATCTTCATCGCGATGGTTCCCGTGCTGGCGGTTTATCCGTTCCTGCAACGGTTCTTCATACATGGCATTACGCTGGGATCCGTCAAAGAGTAACAGTTTCCATAAGATAAGGGATGAGAAAGGGGACATGAATCGATTATGATTTAGCTAACGGGACGGGGGAGGTGATTCGGATATGATCAAAGTTCTCGTGGTGGATGACGACAGACTGGTTCGCAAGGGGATCATCTCGGCCATGCCTTGGACGGATTTCGATATGGAAGTGATCGGAGAGGCGGCCAACGGCGCCAAAGCGCTCGAGTTCCTGGAGTCCCATGAAGCGGAACTGCTGGTGACGGATTTGGCCATGCCGGTCATGACGGGAATCGAATTGATTCGAACGGTGCGCGAGCGATATCCGCATATGCATATCGTCGTGCTGACCATGCACCAGGATTTCGAATACATTCAGGAAGCGCTGCGGCTCGGGGCCATCGACTATATCGCGAAAGTGCAGCTCGAGCAGGAAAAGTTCGAGGAAGTACTCGGGCGGATCGCTGCCAGAATGCGTGAACTGCGGCCAACGGAGAAACGCCGGGAAGCTTCCGAAGCCGACGTAAGCAATCGTAGCGAGATTTCGGAAGAAAAGCTGGTCGAGTTGAAACAGCGTCTGTATTCCTATGAATGGTTCCAAAACGAAACGTTGTTTCGCGAGATGCTGGAGGAGTGGAAGTCGCTGCAGCTGCCGCAAACGAAGTGGATCGCACTGCTCTCCGAATGGATATACGATTGGAACCGCGTATTCGGGACGGATGCGTTCGCAAAAATCGAGCTACCTGAAGCGATCGCGAACGGGGAAGAGGCGAAGATTTGGCTCACGCGAATCCGGCAAGACATCCGCGACCATATTCGCAAGCGGAATGTCTCCCCGGAAGTCGCCGGCGCCGTCATGAAATCGGTCGACCTCATGCAAGCCGGTCTGAGCCGGCAGATCACGGCCGCGGACATCGCATCCCAGGTCAACATAAGCAGAAGCTATTTCAGCCAATGCTTCAAGGAGATCGTGGGCGTCACCTTTAACGAATACTTGCGGAATATTCGAATCGAGAAAGCGAAAGCTTACTTGATCGGGTCGGGCCGAACCGTCCAATGGATAGCCGAACATACGGGTTATATGGACGAGAGGTATTTCAGCCGCATCTTCCGCGAGCAGACCGGGAGTCTGCCCAGCGAGTTTCGGAAGTCGTTCCGGGACGGGGGATCGCGATGACTTTGAAAAAGAGGATCGTGATCTTGTTTCTTCTGTGCTCCATGATTCCCTTTGTCAGCATTGGCATCATATCCTTCTATTCCATTGATTCCATTCTCTCCAACAAAGTCCGCAAAGGGTATGAGAACAATCTGGCGCAAGTGGAGATGTCGCTCGAGAATACGTTCAGCAACTTGAATCATGTGTCGCAGCAATTGGCCTTCGAGGGTACGATCGGCCAGCAGCTGGGTCAGCTGTTGTCCACCCGCGAACCGTTCGAGCGTTCGCAAATTACGGAGCAATTGAAGAGTCAATTGAGCCTCGTCACGTTCACGAATCCGAACATCGGGCTGATTTTGTATCATTTCACTTCGGATAAAAGCATCAAGTTCGAGAATTTTCCCGTGAAGGACGATTTCGACTTGGACAAGCTCCCCCTGCTGGCCCAATATTACGGCATCAGCTACTACGGCCCTCATATCAGCAACAGCAGGCTCGATAACCAGTACGTCCTGTCGGCGCTTCGGAAAGTGGACTTGCCGGACAGAGACGACGTCTACATCTATATCGAAAGCGGGCTTCATCTGACTCAGAATCTGCTTGACAGCGATCAGTATGGCAATGCGGTGTCCCACCTCATTCTGGACAATAACGGTAGAATCGCCTATACCGAACTACCCGATCAATATAGAAGGAACGAAATCTTCGCCGACAATCGCGGCGGTATGATGTCCGGCTCGGACGACGCTAACTACTGGTTCAAAATCAAAAGCGCGCAGGGCTGGAGCATCGTCTCGATCGTCTCCAAAACGAAATACGACATGGAAATCAACCGTTGGTACGTTCAAATGGCGGTCTTTTCGCTTTTCTTCGTTTTGATCGCGTTCGGATTAGCCGTTTTGCTGTGGAAAATGTTGTACAACCCTTTGAATAAATTCAACAAGGAGATCAAGCAATTCAACCCGAATTCCCCCCATACCCAAGACGCAACCGATCCGACCCGAATCCCCGAATTCGATCACCTTCTCCTGCATTTACGGTCGATGAAGGAACAGATCCGGGATTTGTTCCGGGAAATCGAGAGGAAGGAGAGGGTCAGGGCGGATTTGGAAGTCGAGAAATTGCTTTATCAGATCAATCCCCATTTTCTTATGAATTCTCTGGATACGGTTCATTGGCTGGCCGTCATGAACGGACAGACCGAGATCGACAAGCTTGTTTTGGCTTTGAACAAGCTTCTGCATTACAACTTGGGCAAACTCGGTCAAACTACCACCATCGGGGAAGAAGTAGAGGCACTAAGGCAATATTTGATCCTTCAGCAAATCCGTTACGATTTTCAGTTCGATGTTCAAATCCTTGTGGATGAAGAAACAATGAATACGATGATTCCGCGCTTTATTCTGCAGCCGCTGGTGGAAAACTCGCTGTATCATGGCCTCAACGACGACGGCTACATTCGCGTGCAAATCCGGAAGGCGGAACAAATCGAGATTCAGGTGCAGGACAATGGCGCCGGCATGTCGCCGGAAACGATCCGCCAGTTGCTAGATTCGGAGCAGACCGCCCAGCGCAAAGCAGGACTCGGGATCGGCATGAACTACGTAAAGCGAATGCTTGCCGCCAAGTACGGAGAAGCGGCCAGGCTGGAAATTCAGAGCGAACCGGGCGAAGGGACGACGATTTTCATGCTGTTGCCGGCGGAGGAGCCCCAAGGAACGGACGAAATCGCCTAGGCGTTTGCGGGTATGTCGCCCATCGAATATGCGAACGACCTGAGGATACAGAAAGCCAAGTTGTGACGTCTGGAGTATAGTCTTGTCCAATTAGTCGACGCGAAGAAGAACTGCGCTGCGTAAGCGCAGTTCTTTGTTGTATACGACAGTCAAGCGGAAGAGGGGACTTCTTCCGACACATGACTAGTGTAAAGAGACCTACGTTTTAACGACAAACATCATATCAAAACGATAGAAATCTAATCGTTGTTAGGTTTCTCTCCATCTGGTCCAAAAGTAGAATAAGGATACAGACAAGGAGGGGGCGCATGATCGCAAAGGTATATAAGTATCGCTGGCAGTACATCATGATTTTGCCGGCAGTTGTGTTGCTTTTTCTGTTCAGTTATATTCCGATGGCGGGCATCCAGGTCGCGTTCAAGGACTTTACGATCGGGTCTACGATTTGGGGAAGTCACTGGGTTGGTCTTGACAATTTCTCTTTTGTCCATGATCCGCAATTCTGGAAAATCGTTCAGAACACTCTGTATATTTCGGTTCTGAAATTCGTTTTCGGATTTCCGGCGCCGATTCTTCTCGCTCTAATGATCAATGAGGTTACGCATCCAGTCTTTAAGCGGTTCGTGCAGTCGGTCAGCTATTTACCGCACTTTTTCTCCTGGATCGTGGTGGCCTATATCCTGCAATCCTTCCTGACCTTGGACGGCGGATTTGTAAACGATTTCATCGTACGGTTGGGGGGAGAACCTATCTTCTTCCTGGGCTCCACGGAATGGTTCCGTCCCATGATCGTATCGAGCGGCTTGTGGAAAGAGGTCGGCTGGAACACCATACTCTACCTGGCAGCGATCTCGACGATCGATCCGCAGCTTTATGAAGCCGCGAAAGTCGAAGGCGCTGGCAAACTCTCGCAGATACGCCACATTACGTTACCGGGGATCATGCCAACCATATCGATCGTTCTGATTTTAAGCATTCCGAGCTTAATAAGCGTGGGCATGGATCAAATCTATCCGATGATGAATTCGGCGAATCAGGAGGTCGCGGATGTTCTCGATACCTACGTACTTCGCAATGGGCTCCAGCAAGGCTATTTCGGAATGGCTACCGCCGTCGGTTTGGTATCCTCAGTCATAGGTCTCCTTCTCGTCGTGACGACGAACTCGATCTCCAAGAAAATCAACGGAGAGGGGCTATGGTGACGGATGAAAACGACTGCGCTTGAAAGGGCGGGACAAGGTCTTATCGTTGCCCTGCTGGCACTGATGTGCGTTTCGATTCTTTACCCGTTTCTATATATGCTTGCGATTTCGCTTAATTCCGGGGCGGATGCTGCAAGAGGCGGCATTTACCTCTGGCCGCGTTCGTTTACTTGGATCAATTACGAAATCGTTCTAGGTAACGAGGTGATCCGCCATGCCTATCTGGTCACGATAGCGAGAACGGTTGTAGGTACGTTTGGCGGACTTGCCGTCACACTATTGGCCGCATACGGGTTATCGTATAAACAACTTCCGTTTCGAAATGGCATTCTGACCTATATTCTCATCACCATGCTGTTCAATGGCGGATTGGTCCCCTTCTACATCCAGCTGTTTAAGTTGGGACTGACCAATAACTTCTGGGTATATATCATCCCTAGTCTATTCTCGGCTTGGAATATGTTCGTTATGCAGAAATTCATACAGGGAATTCCCGAAGCGATGATCGAATCGGCCGAACTGGACGGTGCAGGTCCGCTCAGGATCCTGCTTCAGATCATCGTACCGCTTTCGAAACCGATGCTAGCCGCACTCGGACTCTTTACGGCCGTGTTTCATTGGAACGATTGGTTCTCCGGAGCCTTCTATGTCAGCGACCAGAATTTGATCCCGGTACAGACGTTCCTGCAACAGCTGCTGTCGGCCCAAGACTTGTCAGCCGTTCTGGGCTCCAATAATAATCAGGAGGCGCTCGCTCGAGCTTCCTCGGTGAATATCACGCTGATGTCGATTAAAATGGCCACCGTGATGATCAGCGCGCTTCCGATTCTTACTATTTATCCTTTTCTGCAGAAATATTTTACCAAAGGCGTTATGATCGGTTCGGTCAAGGGATAACTCTCGGGTATAAGGCATCTTCCATATACCAACATTAAAAAAGGGGAGGCAGAACATGAATTTAAAAACTAGGGGTATCAAAAGCACATTGGCACTAATCTTGACAGCCATGGTTATCCTGACGGCCTGCTCAGGTAACGCCAAAACCAATGGCAATGCAGCTTCCGGACAGAACAACGCTGCAACGGGTTCGGCAAGTCCGCAGAGCTCGACGGATACGGCGAGCACCGGCAGCTTTAAGCTTTGGGAAGGCTGGACGGCAACGGTTAACAACAACAGCCTGGTTCAGGAATATTGGAGAACAGAACTGGGTCTTGATGTCAAAATTGAAGCAACGCAGGGGGACGCCCTCACTGCGCTTAACCTCAAGCTGAATTCGGGCGGCTTTGATGATGCGGCTATCTTCAATAGGGGTCAGGTTGTCAATGATGCTATGAAGCGTTCCAACCTCATTCAGCCGCTCGAGCAGTACTTTAACATGCCGGAGAAGTATCCTAATCTGGCAGCCATTCCGAAGGAATATTTGGATCAAATGAAGGATGCCGACGGACATATTTGGTCGATTCCCTCATGGTTCGATAAAGATCTGTCTAATCCTTGGCCGAACTGGGCTTCCAGCGCGTGGTATATCCGAACGGATATTCTTGAGAAAGTTGGCATGACGGAGAACGACCTCAAGACGCTTCAGGGCGTAGAGACTTATTTGGAAAAGGCAGCTCAGTTGAAGGATGAATCGGGCAAGAAGCTCTTGCCGCTCGGTATTCTAACGGATGCATATGACGAAAATGTTGTTCTGGCTACTTTCGGCGTAACGGTCGGTTCGGCGGGAGGCGTTACTCCGGTACAAAAAGACGGCGACAACTTTATCTTTGAGTTTGACCATCCAGGGTTTAAAGCGGCATATAAGTGGATGAACAGCATGTATCATAAAAAGCTTATTGACCCCGAGGCGCTTACCGATAAGAAAGAAAGGTACAAGGAAAAGAACAAGAGCGGCCGGTATGCCATGAACATCGGTGCCTTCTGGAATTTCGATCAGTACATTTGGGAGACGTTAGATGGCCCGACTGCGCCTGGTTGGTATTATAAACCGATTCCGTACCCTCAACTAGAAGGCGTTGCCCAGCTTGGCGCCATTCAAATCGTCAACCCGTATCCTGGCTTCGATACGTATATCAGCAAAAACACGAAGAACCTGGATGCTATTCTCAAGTTCTATGATTACACGTTAACGCCGAAACCGGAGCAGAACCAGAGCATCACTGAAGGACCTGTCGGCAAATACTGGGATTGGATTGATCAGCCTTACGGCAAGTGGAAGTTTACGGACCCTAAATATAAAGAGATGCGCAACTCTGGAGATCCGGCCAAGAAAGCGCAAGTGACGCCAGATCTATGGCAGCTTACGACCTACAGCAACGAGTGGTACGCCTGGTGGAACTACGGAGAGAGCGAACATGCGGGATTTGCGAAAACAGCCGAGTTTACCAAGCAGATCGGTCAGATGGGCACAACCCGAGTCGCGGAAAATTACGACATGGTGAAGGCCAAGGCGGGAGGCGTTTGGGAGAAGTATACGCCGGAGCTGGATAAAGTGTATAAAGAGTATCGGGCCAAGCTGATGATGGCCAAGGACGATGCGAAATTCGAGCAGGTTTGGAACGATTTCACTTCTGCTCTCGAGAAACGCGCGCACTGGAGCGAACTCAAGCAAGAGTGGAACGTATTGTACCAAGAGATGAACAACAAGTAAGAAGAATTAGACGCTTTATGCTTGCGGCGGAGCAGCCCCTCGAACGGGGATGCTCCCTTTGCAGTTTCCCGAACGTGTAACGATCCGGTAAGAAGAATGGGAGAATGCCTAGTGCGACGCTGGATGGAGAGACATATCATCCGTTTGACCCGCTCCATGAATCTTCGCGGCAAAATCGTCGTGTTTTATGGACTGGTCGTATTCATTCCTACGGTTATTTTGGGAGTGGGGGCCGGCTATCTGGCGCTTCAAAACGTCAGGTCCAACTATATGCTCACGATCAGTGAAGCAGTAAGGCAGACGGCGCAGAGCGTCGAGTTCCGGAAACAAAGCTACGATCTTCTTGCGAATCGGGCGGGTACGGACGGCGAACTCATTTCCAGGCTGGCCCGGACTTATGAGAATATGGAGGACCGGCTTGAATCCGTAAATTACGTTGATCGTTCGTTCCAGCTCATGAGCCGGTATTTGCCCGGAATCTTTATCTTTCGGATTTATCATGACAATCCCACCCTCGTTGAAGACGGAGGGCTGCTATGGAAGCCGGCCGACCGATCATTGGCAGGAGTGGACGAGATGTCCTGGTACCGCGGCGTCATGAACTCGCCATTCGTACTGCAATGGTCTGACGTACCGGGAGACAACGCCCAACTGGTCGTTTCGAGAAAAATAATGAATGCCAACGTGGATGTCTTAGGCGCCATCTATATGCTCCTGGATTATGACAGCGTATTCGGCGAGTTGATGGATCGACCTTTTAAAGGCTCGGGAAGCTTGTATCTCTTGGATGAGAACGATCGAATCGTCGCAGCCTCGGATCGTTCCATGATCGGCGAGCCGGTTGCGGCTACCGCGCTGTCCAAGCTCTGGGCGAGCGTTGACGGCGCCGAGAGCATCACGGACGATGGCGAGTATTTTACGGTTCGGCGCATTAACGGAGAATGGAAAGTCGCCGCGCTTATTCAGATGCGGCAATTGGAGAAACAATCGGCCATGACCGTGTACAGCATCGTGGCCATCACGGTGTTCTTCCTTTTCCTCTCGACGTTCCTCGTCTTGATCGTACTGAAGAACGTCGTTCTGCGCATTCGCATGTTGGGCCACCGGATGAGCGATATCGCCGAGGGCGATTTCGACGTAACCGTCCGGAGCCGAAGCCGAGACGAGGTCGGGGACTTGGAAGTCATGTTTAATCAGATGGCCGGTCGACTCGGGAGCTTGGTCGAGATGCTTAGCAGTGCCAAATTAAAAGAGAAAGAGTCGTCGTTTCAGGCTCTTCAAGCGCAAATCAATCCGCATTTTATCTATAATTCGCTTAGTCTGCTCCAGTGGCGGGCTCTAGATCAAGGGGATCAGGTTCAGGTGGAGACCATCGAAGCCCTGACGACCTTTTACCGATACGCACTTAATAACAAATCTAACGTTACGTTAATCAAAGATGAATTGGAGCATGTGCGGGCTTATCTGGACATTCAACAATTCCGCTATCCGGGACGCGTTCGCATCGATTGGGACGTGGATAATGAAGTGTTGGAATTGTATTCGATTAAGCTGATCTTGCAGCCTATCGTTGAGAATACCTACATTCATGGGCGAATCTTTACGCGTCCCGACTCCGGTATTGCCATCGGTATCCAGCGATACAATAACGAGGTACGCTTTCAAGTGAGAGACAATGGGATTGGCATGGACCCTAACACGCTGGCACTCATTCGGAACGGAGAAAAAGCGGGAACCGGCAATGGTTTCGGGCTTTCGAACATACGCGAACGCCTTCAACTGTATTTTGGCGACGCCGGGAAACTGAGGATAGAAAGTGCGCCCGAAGCAGGGACGGTAGTCACGATCGAGTTGCCTGTCTGTACGGACAAGCCGCACATTCAACGGGGGGATGATCTTGCTGCAAGCACTCATTGTGGATGACGAACCATCTCATGTTCAGGGGCTAATACGGCATATCCCATGGGAGAGTCTCGGTTTCACCGTTCCGCTGACCGCGGAAACAGGCGAATCGGCACTTTCTGTCCTTCAAGGCAGTAAAATCGATGTGCTGATCACCGATGTATCCATGCCCGGCATGAACGGGATCGAACTCGCTGCCGCAGCGAAATCGATACATCCGGACATTCAGATTCTGATCATCAGCGGCTACAATGAATTCGAATTTGCGCAGGAAGCCATTGAAGTGGGAGCGCAAGGGTATGTGCTGAAGCCGCTTAAAATAGGGGAAATCGAGCGTAAGCTAACCGCGTTCCGGCAAACATTGGAGAACATCAATCAAATCAACGAACAGACGTTATATCTTAGAGCGATGCTGTCGGATAGTCGGGAGTTGCTCAAGGAGTCCTTCCTTTTTGATTTACTGGAAGACGAGCCTATGGAGGAGGACATGCTGGCATCTTGGTGCCAACTACTAAATCTCCCCAGCTTAAATGAAGGAATTCTGCTCATTGTAGCCGAACTTGATGATCATACCGCTTCAGGCAGAGACGCCAAAAGCCGGCTTATGCTGAGCTCGGCTCTTCTGCAATCGGTTGCCGTATCCCTGCAAAATATGGGCGTCGTCCTGGTTTCGGCGCTTAAACCCGACGGGGTTGCAGCCATATTGGTGAATCCGACGACCGATAAGAGGATCTTTATCGATAAACAAATGAGTTTCGTTCAGGACTATATGCGGAATAACCATCAAGCGTCCGTTACGGTTGGAATCAGTCGGGATGGACGCGAATGGACGGAGGCCGGGCAGCTTTACCGGGAGATCAAGTATACAGTCGCCGATGCTCGGCAGAGCGGGACCGGTATGCTCGTACACGTCGGAAGATCGGAGCAGAAGGCTTACGAGGACTTTAGAACGCGTGAAATCCTGCTTCCCGGCTTGCTCGCGCTCGCGGAAAGCGATGAGCCGGATCGGCTGCTCGAAGAGGTCGGGCTGGCATTTGAGGAAATGGACATCCAATCCCAATCGTTCGCTTATATTCAGTCTTTCAGCATAAGCTTGCTTGGCGAGCTGTCCCGCAAGCTATGGAATGATATGGAAGCGATTACCTGTCTGAGCAACCGTGCCTTTCATCGGCTATTGGAATGCAAAACAGTCGGTTTGCTGAAGGACATCGTTCTCGAATATATCGGCTCGGCTTTCGTGCTTGCGCGGAAAGAGCGAACGCTTCAGCAGCATCACCTGATCAATCGCATCGCCTCCTATATTGAAGATCAACTGCCGATCAGCGTGACGGTCAAGCAGCTGGCGGACATGTTTCATCTTAGCGCAGGACATTTGAGCGTATTGTTCAAGAAGGAAACAGGGCTGACGATTTCCGACTACGTAAAGGGCTTGCGAATGAAGAAAGCGAAGGAATGCCTTCAAGACCCCACAATCAAGATTTACGAGGTAGCGGAGCGAGTCGGCTTTCAGACTCCGGCTTACTTCACCTATCAATTCAAGAAGAGCGAGGGCTGCACGCCTCAGGAATATCGAGACCGATATTACCGCTGACATTAGGGGGGCAGTTAGTTGATGAGCGCATTTCCCTCGGACGGATTGGAATTTCAAACCGTTACTACAAATAAAGCATTAAATCCCGATTTCCATATTCATAATGCTTATGAGCTTTATCTTCTGCTGGAAGGCGATCTAAACTTTTATGTGCATCAATCGTGCTACCATCTCAAACCGGGAGCTTTGATGATTCTTAATGACCTTGAGATGCATAAGGCGGTTTATTCTACGGATGGTCCATACAAACGTATCTTCATCCATATTCCTCCCGCCTTCCTTCATCATTATTCAACGGAGCAGACTGACTTGACTGCCTGCTTCGTTAAACGCGAGACAGGTTTGCGAAATTTCATTCAGCTAGAATCGGAGCAAGTCCATTTTTTTACCCAGCAAGTCCATGAGATGCAAGAGGCACGCCAATCTAGATATTTTGGAAATGACGTCTTGATCGATTCCTGCTTACTGCGGATCCTTATCATGGTAAATGGGTTATTTCAGGTAGAGGCTTTCAACGACGGTTTATCGGTCCATTATCCGCCGAACGTGAAGGAAATTATAACGTATGTTGAGGAACACATTCTTGAACCGTTATCCCTCGATCAGATTGCATCGGCGCTTTCCCTGAACAAATATTATCTCTGTCGTATTTTCAAGAAAGAAACGGGTACGACGATTTTTCGCTACATTCTGTTGAAGCGGATCTCATTGTCACGAATATTACTGGCGGAAGGCAAGAACGTGACCGAAGCTTGCTTTCAATCCGGATTTCAGAACTATACCAATTTTATTACCGAATTTCGCAAGATTACAGGTTATACGCCTAAGAAATACAGAAATATGAAAGTCTATTCTCTTGCGGAATCTTGCCACTGGGCGTCCATGGGCGGCAGTTCGTTGCCGACGGTTAAATAAATTCGGTCCACCCTGAGCTGCGACTTTCTTGCTAATATGGAAAACACATGCTCGCCTGTGGTTAATTCCATATCGGATATCAGGCACCAGTAATACGCTTGCGCGGTGTTGTACGTATTCAGATCGCCCTTTCCCAGCAGCTTCGACAGCGGCGTCGCTACGCCGTCAACCGACAGGTAGCAGGAATCGGACTTGCTATTGTAATGCCTGACCAGCAACCAAACATGGTATTCGCCCGGAGTGCGGATATTCATTCTATAGTGCATTCCGGGAGCATTCTCCGGATTTTCCCACAAGATCCCGGGTTCGGCGACATGCATGGCAAAGCCCGTTCTTCCGTTGGTTTCCGCCTGCAAGTGGCTCCATGATTTATTACTCCCGTCATTGCTGGGCGTAAGATAAGCATTGCTCGAGTTTTCCAAAGCATATTCCGCTTCGATCGCCACGATTCCGCCCGATTCGATAAATACGCCGGAGCCGAATTCCCGGAGCACATCCTTTTCACCGCGGCTATTGCAAAGGTTGGCATACCGTTTTTCCCCTAACGCCATCTGCGGGCGTTCCTCTAAAAAAATCGGGTCGTACATTTTAGAAGAATCGCTAGTCGCAAATAAAACGCTTGGAGGCGGAACTTCGTCCTCATTTGTTCTATACAGTTCATTACACAGTTGTTCGAGTTCATGCCAATCGACGTCGGGGCTCTCGGTTCCGTGTTCGGCAACCGGCCTATGGTTATGCCAGCTGGTCATAGGTCCTATATTTGACAGCCTTCGAGGGCTCGTATAGAGCACAAGCTTGGTGATGGTCACATAATGATCGACCATATAAAGCTTCAAACAGTGCGCGCCGGCAGACAAACAAGGAAGCTCCACCGTCATTTTCTCCCCGTTATCCACGACGCATTCTTGCCATTGGCCCAACCATTCATCGCGAATATCCGATTCCATCATAACAGGTTCATTGTCGTCAATGCCGATGCCAAAACGAATTCTGCCCGTGGAATTCAGCGTAAGATAACGGTATATTTCCAGCTGAAACTTCCCGCCTTGTTTTAAATAAAGGCCGTATTCCAAATAAGGATTGTCTGCAAGCTTTCCGTCGATCGAGACTAATTCCGAATGCCATGCCATCACGGCGGCGCCTTCATATCTTCCGATACCCGGCACCGTTACCCAGCCGCAGCTTCCCGCTCCGGTTTGTTGACCATCGCGGTAGATATTCCTGTTATATTCGGCGGCCGATATCGACACATATCCGTCCGACTCCGCATATCCGGAGAGACCCTCCGGTATGGGCATAGCTTCTTCTACTTGAACCCGTATCGGGATAACCGTACCATCCTTATGATCATGGACCGTAAGAAGTCCTTCTTTACCCGAATGCTTCTCTGGATCTATGACGGATACGAGAATTCTCTTTTCCGTTTGTACGGTTCCGTCCTTTTCCGAAAGAACGATCCAGTCAGCTCCCTCTTTAACCTCGATCGTGAATGGAATGCTTCCCGTTCCCTGGTTTCTGATCTCAAGCCATTTTTGTCTTTGACCATAGATGGAGAAGCTCAGCGTCTCCTCCTCGTTCCAAAGACTAACCTTCATGCCGCTTCCGCCGATTCTCAATGCGGGCTTTCCCGCAGGATACATGGCAGTAGGCGGCGGCGGATAACTCTCAGGCGTGAGGATTAGGTCCCACTTGCCATCGCTCATCTTCTTGTTATAGAAGTAAAGCATTCTCCGTTTGTAGTTCGTCACTCTTTTGGAATACTCCACATACCTGTCAGCCGCCTGCATGTTTCCTCTATCATAAACAAGCGTACTTCTGTCGGCGTAATAGTATTCAAGATTCGTGTAATAGGAAGCATGGATTTTCATCAAGAACAGTTGGAAGAAGGCGGGGCGCTCCTCGTCGGGAAGACTGTTCAATATGGCATTTCCCCGTCGGAAAATATTCTCCAGACGCATCAGTCTGCGCCCTGCTTCATCACCGTATACGGTCTGTGAAAAGACATGAGAGGTCATGTGTTCGATTTTCCGGACGTTGGTTGCCTGGGCAAAGGCTTCATACAATTTCGCGGCTTCCGCCCCGTGATTGCCCGAAAAATTGGAGTTGATCCAATGCTCGGTAAATTGCAGCGCGTCCTTGGTTATTCCCGTTTCTTTGCCTGCTTCCCAACCGTACCGCAGGAAAAATTCCATATCCTGCTCGAGGGGCTTCAGGCCGCCTACATTCAGAACCCATACTTTCCTTATTCCCGACTCGTAGGACTTTCTTAATTCATTTCCAATGTGAGCCAAGGGGGTAGAACCGATAAAGAGATAGCTCATGCCCGTTCCCGGGTGCGCCCAGTAAGAACAATGGTAATACAGTCCGTGCCCGCCTCTTCGTCCGCGTTCCGCCTCATTCGGATAACGCCGCATATAGCCAAAGTTGTCATTTGCCCAAATAAGGGTCATATCATCGGGCAAGTCAAGGCCCCGGTCGTAAAGCGCCAGCACCTCTTTATAGGGGATAAAGGTTTTTAAAGCCTCTTGTCCGTTGTTCTCCCCAAGCACATCGATTAGGATCTGCCTTTGATCCTTAATGACCTCACTTAAGAGACTGACCTTCGCTTCTATCTTTTCCTCCTCATTCATCGAAGGATCTTCATCGATCGTCTGCGTTTGAAAGCCGGAATCATGGATTCCCCGCATGCCCATCGAATAACACACTTCGTAGTTTCGATTCTGTTCAACGCTTTCCCGCCAGTATTCTTTAAGAATGTCCCGATTTCGCCCTTCGATGGAATAATCATAGACGGCATCGGTATAGCCCTTGCTTGTCGTCCATGGGATCCATTCGTTTTGATTGCTGCGAAGCAGCATATCGCAGTGGGAAGTCCCAACGACAACGCCCATTTCTTCCGCCAGTTTTCCGTTTTCGGGATTTCCATTAAAATAATTAACGTGCATGGCCGGCCAAATATAATTCGCCTTCAAACGAAGAAGCAGCTCGAATATTCTCCGGTACGTTTCAGGCCCGATCGTGCCATCTGAGGTATGCAGCTTTGCCCAGTCGTCCAGTTCCTCTTCATCGTTTAAGAAGATGCCTCTGTACTTGACGGATGGCCAATCCGCTTTGGAGAAGTTCAGAGGGATACGGAACGCGTTTTTCGTTTTGACGGGCACATCCGCCCAGTAATACCAAGGCGACATGCCCATGGCCTCGCACAAGTCATAGATCCCGAAAATGGTGCCGCGTCTGTTTGTTCCAATAATATAAAAAACGCCGTCCACGACTTCTTGGAGAAAAGCTTCCCAATGGAAGGAACCATCCTCCATCCTAAGTTTATCCAGCGATAACCTCTTGTTGCTTGTCATTTCTTCTATCTCTTCATTATCTATCGTTCCGATTATGATACTGCATTTATCCATCTCTTTAGAAAGTACGGCCTTGCAGCCGCACGTCCAACCGATATCCCGCAAGAGATTTTCTACCGCGATTTGTACGGCGCGGGTTTCTTTTTCCGATACATAAATGGTTACGGTATGGTTCTTTTTAAATAACTCTAGCATCAAAACCGAACCTCCCTTTATCATGAACTTGTTTTGGCGATCAAGATCATTATAAAGCGGACTTTATGAAAGAACTTTGCGTACATTGTGTTTTTCCTTGTAGATATTGCAGTTTGGCGTGCTTGATGTGTTACATTATTTACGGGTATCATCTTGACACGCGGAAGAAGGATTCGAACTTGCGACTACATGGGAAGATCAAAATTTTCATGTTCGGTAGTTCGTGACCGATTGGAAGAAGCAGGGCAGAGATCAAATAACGCAGGAAGTAGCGGATACCGTTTAGTTCCTAGGAGTTATAGATGTGGGCAGTCTACCATGGCTGCCCGTTTCATGCCCGCACATCATAGTCGTTAGACTGCTGATAGAAGATGACTCCTGTCCGTTAGGATAGGAGTCATCTTTTTTATGCCAATTTGATGTATCGATCGGATTCATTAATGGAGTTGCGGCGTTATTCCGGTAATCTCCGCCATAGTTTCAAGCATAAGAGGCTTTTACGCGAACGATTCAATAGTGACTCCAGCTAACTTATCCTCAGACAGGTGACATTTAAAGTTATGATTAGGATTTTTCCTAACTTCTTCTTTCTGAAGTTCATACATTGCTATTTTATAGGTTAATTCTTCCATGTGCTTTAAGCTTTCTTCAATTTTATTCTGCAATTCCGATTTATGCTGAATCAACATTTCATTTCTTTGCAAGAATGTAGTATTCCCTAATTCATAAAGATCCTTATATTCTTTTATTTTAGTTAGCGGCATTCCTGTCTCTTTGAGACAACGAATAAAAGAAATCCAATCTATATTTTGTTCGGTATAAACTCTACGACCTTTTTCATCACGAGATATATTTGTTAGAATCCCTTGCTCTTCATAAAATCTAAGCGTCTTTGCAGACACATTTAAATTCTCCACTACATATTTCATTGAATACAACATTTACTTGCCCCCGCTTAGTTACAGTTACTGTAACTAAAAAGATATCATAAAGGAGAATGAAAATTCAACAATACTCTATATAGTCATATGAAAAATAAAGTTTGACTTCCTGTAACGTCAACCAAATATACTAAACCACAACTTGTAATAAGGGAGAGTTGCGATGGCTCAGAATAACGTATGGTAAAAAGAAGTCAGACAAACTTTCAACATTAGAAAAATATTTAAGAGAGAGGTTAAGAAATGAATCCCAAATACAGTAGCTTATTTGAATCCTTCACATTCAGAAGCGGAATAACTATTAAGAATAGAATCGTTATGGCGCCTATGACAACCTGGTCAGGTAATGACGACCTTACCATTTCGGATGACGAGGTAAAGTATTATGCTCAAAGAGTAAATGGAGTAGGACTCGTCATAACAGGGTGTACTCATGTTACACCTAATGGGCAAGGTTTTACGAATGAATTTGCCGGATACAATGATGAATTTACTCCAAGTTTACGAAAATTAGCTGATGCAGCGAAAAGTGGAGGCTCACCTGCGATACTACAGATTTTTCATGCGGGTAATAAAGCCTTGCCTGGATTGGATGCAGTTAGTGCGAGTGCATTGCAAGCCGAAGATACTCCTTTTGGTCCAAGCGTAGTAACAAGAGGGCTATCACATGAGGAAATCTTGTCGATTATACGTGCTTTCGGCGACACAACAAGACGAGCGATTGAAGCTGGATTTGATGGCGTCGAAATTCATGGGGCTCATGGATTTTTAATTCAAAATTTCTGGTCGCCAGCGACCAATCAACGAACGGACCAATGGGGAGGAACACTTGAAAATCGTTTGCGTTTTCCATCGGCAATTATTGAAGAAATCAAAAAGGTCATTGAAAAACATGCTACAAAACCATTCATTTTAGGATACCGATTTTCCCCTGAAGAATCCTCCAAAGTGGACGGATTACGCATGAAAGACACGTATGAATTAATTGATCGGCTTGTTGAACAGGATTTAGATTATATACATGCTTCATTAGATCATGTGCTTTCAAAGCCAGTAGATAGTCAAGATGAAAAAACACGGCTTGAATTGATTGTTGAAAGAGCAAACGGTAAGGCACCTGTGTTGGCTGCTGGTTCCATGATAACACCAGATGATGCGCTTAAAGCTATGGAATTAGGATTGCCGCTATTCGCGATAGGTCATGCGTTAATTATGAACCCCGATTGGGTTGAAAAGGTCGCAAATGGACGTGAAGCCGAGATCGCTTCCGAGTTGAACGTTTCGAAACTCGATCAGCTTAATATTCCAGAAAAACTATGGAATGTTATTCAAGCAGCGCCAGGTTGGTTTAATATTGGTAAATAAAGCGGCCGTTTATTAAGGTACAGCCTCCTCCTATTTGTTGAGGGACTGTACCTTTTTTTGCATAATCATTTAGCACATGAAAGTTAATAGGGTTAACCAACTGCAAGCGATTTTCGCGGATCGACGATTGCTGAATATGTTACTAGATTCTGAAGAATCATGAATTGTGATGACTGGTTGAACGTCCTAGAATGGGAGAAAAAGGAGGTGGATGATAATCGAGTTTGCGCTTCGAGTGGATGAAACCGAGTTTGGTCAGGCAGAGCTTATCAAGCGAATAAGCGACTTGCGGCAATCGGAGGTTTGCCGTTCTCCCGAAGGGAAGCGATACGCGGTTCTGTTCCGGCATCCTATGGATGTGCTTGCTGCAGTGACATACTTGAGGAAGAGCCACGCATCGGTACTGCTGCTGCACGGCGATACTCCTTATGAGACGGCTCTCGGAATTGCGGCTAAAGCGGGTTGCATCGCCTTATTATTCGGAATGCCCTTGCAGGCTGTACGTCTCGAAGGGAGTTCGGACGAGCAGAGTCGGGCGTTAGAACCCGCTCTATGCCAGTTTAGCTCGGGAACGACAGGTGAACCGAAGCTTATAGTCAGGCCGTGGACGGATGTCGAGCTCGAGATCGAGAGCTATAACCGCAGACTGGCGCCTTCGGGCGGAGAGCCTCCCCTCCTATTCGTCCCGGTTTCCCATTCTTACGGGTTAATTGCAGGGGTGATGGCAGGACTGGCGCGTGGCGCATCCCCGCACGTCGTTCAGTTGAATAATCCGAAGTCCGCTCTTCGCCACATTCGAGAGAATTCGGATTCTATCGTTTATGCGGTTCCTTTTATCTATCAACTGCTGGAATCCTTGAGCAAAGGAGAAGTGCGATACCGTAAAGTCGTCAGCTCCGGAGCACCGTTAACGGAAGCTTTGCTAGAACGGATGAAGACGCGCGCCGGGGAAGTATGGCAGCAGTACGGCTGTTCGGAAAGCGGCTGTATCTCTCTTGGCTCCCATCCTTCCGCGCCCGAAGATACAGGACAGCCCTTATCCCATTTATCCGTCGCCTTGGAGGAACAAGACGAAACCCGGGAGATCGTCGTACGGGCCGGCGCTCGCGTCATCAGAACGGGAGACTCGGGGAATCTTTCGCGGGAAGGTCGCTTGCACGTGCTGGGGAGATTGGACGATCTGATCAACGTGTCCGGGCAGAAGGTCATGCCGGCGGAGATCGAGAAAGTCATTGGCGGCATGCAAGGCGTAAAGGAGGTTGTCGTCTACGGAATGCGGCATCCCGTATGGGGCGAAGCCGTGAGCGCGATGATCGTCGCGGACGGCGGCGTGGGCAAGGAAACGATCCGGGAGTATTGTTCGCGGCGCCTGGCTGGGTACAAAGTGCCTTACGAGGTACGGTTTGTCGACGAAATTCCGCGTCCAGCTTCGGGTAAAATCAGCCGGAGGTTTATCCGGCAACGAGAGGAATGACAATGATGGATAGACAAGCCATTGCAGAGGGATTGCGCAAGATCATCTCGGAGGATCTGGACGTAGCCGTACCCGACCGTCTGGAACAAGAGCTCAGGCTCTACGAGGATTTGAATCTGGATTCGATCATGGTATTGCAGCTTGCCGTCTATATCGAGGAAGTCTTCGAAGTATCGATTCCCGAGGAGGAAGTCGATCCGGCCGTATTCGAAACGGTCGGATCGTTAACCGGGTTCATTCTTCGCTTGCAAGGAGTCGGGGCGGGCGAGCGATGAGAACGATCCGCCTGGGCATTGCGGGCTTCGGGAGAATCGTGGAACTGACCCATCTTCCCCTGCTTGGCAAGATGGACGAATTCAGCATATGCGGAATCTTCGATGTGACTCCGCAGCGGCGCGCTCTCGCGGAGAAACGGGGATTGGCCGCGTACGATCGGCTGGAGGAATTGCTGGCGAGCGATGCGGAAGCTATCTTAATCGCCACGCCGCCCGGAAGCCATTATAGCATCGCAGCCGAAGCTCTGAAGAGCGGCAAGCACGTACTGATAGAGAAACCGGTAACTCTCCGTGCGGCAGAAGCGATTGAACTGAAGAAATTGGCGGCGGAAAGAGGGAAACACGTTACCGTGTTTCACAACAAGCGATTCGACGACGATCTCCGGCTGGTTCGGGAGGTCATGGACGGCGGCAAGCTCGGGCCTATTCAATTCGTCGAGCGGCGCTGCCACCAATTCGGGTCCGGCGCGTCGTTCGGCGTGCAATCCTTTCATCCGGGCTGGAGAAATGAAACCGCTTACGGCGGGGGTGCGCTCATGGATTGGGGCGTTCATCTGGTCGATCAGCTGCTGCAGCTGAAGCTCGGACGATGGCAATCGATTGAAGCCTCGGCCCATCGGCTGCGATGGAAGCGGGGGGATGCGGAAGATTGCGCGTTAGCCCGGATCGTGCTGGATAACGGCATTCTGCTGTCGATGGACATTCATTTCGGTTCGCATGCCCAGAACCCGCTTTGGATCGTCGGCGGTGAGCTCGGTACGCTTCAGGTTACGGGCGGAAACGAGGCGACGATCCACTTGGCGGGCAAATCCGCGATCCCGGTGGAGCCGCAATCCGCCGTCGGAACATATCGGCGGGATCTGGACGGCGTTAAACGCATTTATTCTTCGTTCGCGCGGAAGCTCGCGGGCGAAGGGCAGTTGGAAGTGACGCTGGACGAGGCGATCGACGGTTTGCGCGTATTGGATGCTATCCGATTGGCCGCCGAGAATAAAAAGGAGGTTCGGTATGGGGATCCTGTTCGCGGCGCCTCAGTTGGAATTTGAAGAAATACGCGAGCAATGGTTGGCCGCGGTCGGCGAATTGGCCGCGCGAGGCGTATTCGTCGGCGGACAAGCGGTGCAGGAATTCGAATCGGCTTTTGCCCGTTACTCGGGCACGGCCGGAGCGGCAGGGGTCGGGAATGGAACGGACGCCATCTTCTTGGCTTTGAAAGCGCTCGGGATCGGTCCCGGAGACGAAGTGATTACGGCAACCAACACCTTCGTGGCAACCGTCGAAGCCATCCATCATACGGGAGCGACTCCCGTCCTGGTCGACTGCGATCCCGACAGCTACTTGATCGATTCCCAGCAGATGAAGGACAGGGTGACCCCGCGCACGAAGGCCGTCATCCCCGTCCATCTGTATGGGCAAATGGTTGACGTTGAACAATGGCTATCCTGGGCCGACGGGAAAGGGATAGCGGTTATCGAAGACAGCGCGCAAGCGGCCGGCGCCAGATTAAACGGCAAACCGGCCGGGTCTATGGGTGCGGCGGGCTGCTTCAGCTTCTATCCGGATAAAAATCTGGGCGCGCTCGGCGATGGCGGCGCGGTCGTCGCTTCGGACATGGCCCTGTTGTCGGAAATCCGCAAGCTGCGTAATCATGGCGGGGAAACGAGATACACGCACGAGATTCCGGGCTACAACAGCCGTCTTGACGCGATACAGGCGCTGGCGCTTAGCATGAAGCTGCGCCGGTTGGACGAATGGTCCGAACATAGGAGGCGCGTAGCCGGGTTGTACGAGCATTATCTTGGCGGGATTCCCGAAGTCGTGCTGCCCGCGCATCGAGGCGACGAGAGCCATGTCTATCACCTCTATGTTATCCGCGTCCCGATAGGGAGCAGAGACGAAGCGCGGAGATGGCTTCAGAAGAAAGGCATTCTGACCGCGGTCCAGTATCCGCTGCCCGTCCATCTGCTGCCCGCTTTCAGGCATCTGGGTTACCGACGCGGCGACTTCCCGGTCGCGGAATTTTGCGCGGAGCGAATCCTGTCGCTACCCATTCATATCGGGATGAACGAGGAAGCCGTCGCTTATGTCGCCATGCATCTGAAGGAAGCGCTCGAATTCGCGCAGTCCGGGGCGAATCGCAAGTAAAAGGAGGCTAATGATGAGCGTTAGGAATCGAAACCACATCATGCAGGATCTGAGAAGCAAAATCGCGGAACTGGTCGACAATCCCGAGCTGGCGGATAAGCTGCAACCCGATGCATCCATTCATGAGGCGGGAGTCGATTCAATCGTGTTCATCAACCTGATCGTGCGCATCGAGCAGGAGTTCAAGGTCACGTTCCCGGGCGACGAGCTTGCGGTCGACCGCTTCGGCACGCTGAATCAAATCGCCGACCGCATCTATGGCAAACGGACGGTGACCTCCCGATGAGCAAACCGCCGATCCATTGCTTGCTGGATTGTCTTGCTCTTGCGGTGCGGACCGAAACGAATTTCGACGATCGCCCGGCCTATATCGGGGTTTGGAATGCGCCTTTCATTGCGGATGAGAACGGGTTTGCTTATTACTCCGAGACTATCGATCCGGATACGGAGTTTGTGCAGTTCGAAAGGATGTACGGAAACGGCATTATACGCTGGAATGACGCTTCCGCGAGCAAGGAAGACCATTTCCGGCAGCTGGAACAAGAGTGCGAAGGCACGGAACGATTCAGAACGGTCATTACGTTGGTTGATCTCTTTTACATGCCCCATTCGGCGATCTGCTACAAGCTGAAGCACCTTCCGCATATCGTTATCGTCCGCCGCGGGGATGACGGTCATTGGTTCGTCAGGGATCCTTTCTTCGAGTGGGAGGGGGAGGTGCCGAATTCCGTACTGTTCGATGCGCTCACCTGCGAGCGTCTGAGCGCGGGAGTAACCGTAGACGGTCTTAGGCTGCGAGAGCCGGAGCCGGAAAACATCGCGCGAATGTTTCGGGAGCAATTTTCCATGGACGCGAGCCAACTCGTGACGGTCGTGGATGCTTATTTGCGTCATATCGCGGACGGATCGCCCGGTTATTCCGTCGATACGCTGTTCGCCACGATAGGACAAGTCGGCATCGTCGCCAAGAGGTGGAAAGGGTTCGGGCTTGTTGCGGGGTTTTTCGCGGATCAGGGCGGATGCGACCCGAAGGAACTGCTTCTATTGCTGGAGCAATTGATGGCGAAATGGGAAAATTTCGTGCTAACCGTCGTACGCCTTGGCGTATTGGGCAAGCATGAGAAGCTCGCCGACGCGCGAGTCAAGCTGAGTCAGATCGCGGAGCTCGAATACGAGGTTAAGCGTCGCCTGTGGGGGCTCTTCGGGAAATGGGAGGCGGCGCGTCTTGAATCCATCATATAAGGGACTGCGCATCGGATATTCGGCCGGTACCGCGAAGCGGCTGAACGAGCGCGCGATCGACAGCCAGTGGGTGCGCTATCTGGGCGAACATGCCGATCTTGAGCCGATACAGCCGCTGCGATTATTTCGGATGCTGGGGGGATCGATCGAACGTTTCCAACGCGATTTTCCGGCATCCCTGGATCGGCTGTCCGATGAACTCGGCGATCTTAGCGAGCAGACGGGGCTACGCACGATTTATATGAACGTCCCGGCTCTCGTTCCATATTTGCTGATGGGAAGGGCTCGTGCGGGCATCGATCTGGGCTTTCTGTTCATCGCGCATTCGGTTGCTTCCGAATTCTGGCTGCGGCAATGGCTCTCCATCGCCCCTTTCCTGAACGGAAGGGACGTGCTCCTCTGTTCTTCGGCCGCATGCAAGACGGCATTGCACCGCATTTCCGATCGATTCGGCATGGCTCGCTTGATTCCTCTATGCACGGAGACTCTGGATCGATCGGAGATCGGATCGGCAATCGCCGAGCGCGGGGGCAAGCAATTGCTCTCCATCGGCAGGCTGGAGGACGTTAAGAATATCGATTGCCTGCTGAGGGTATTCGCCAGAATCCGAAACCGGCTGCCGGAAACGGAACTGACGATCGCAGGCGATTATACGGGGACGGATCAAGCTCAGATCGAGCGGTACAGAAGCTTGCTGCTCGGTCTCGTCGGACGGCTTGGCCTGGACGGGAGCGTTGCCTTCATCGGGCCGGTCGAAGGCGAGGCGAAGGAGCGGCTGCTTCGGCGGTCCGATCTGCTGCTTAATCTCTCGACGGACCCCGGAGAAACCTTCGGATATAACTTAATCGAAGCCAAGCGCTGGGGCATGCCGGCGATTAGCTCCAATTGGAACGGTTTTCGGGACGTTGTCGCGCATGGCGAGGATGGCTATCTGATCGATTGCAACTGGGAAGAACAATCACCGTTAGTCGACGAGGAGCAAGCCTCGGATGCCGCGCTTCGGGTGCTGGAGGATGAGGCACTGCGGGGGAAATTATCCATGAGGGCCGCGGAGCGAGCGGAATCGTTCGATTACCGTTCCGTATTTCCTTCCATTATGGCGGAGGTCGCCCGATCGGAAGCGGCTGCCGGAACTTCAATGAAGCAACCGGATGTTTCCGGCCTGATGAACCGGAAGCTCTCCGAGCTAACGTCGCTGTATCGAATGGAAAATTTGCACCGGCTGCCTTTTCTGGATCGCCCATTGTTCGAAATCCTGTCAGGTCAATCGGTAATGCCGCTCCATGACTGGATGCCGGCGGTCCGGCCGATTATCGGGCACTATGCGGGGAGGATTGCCTATGCAGAGTATTAGATTGTTCAGACGGCTGATGCCTTACGTTCGGATCCGATGGCACTTGACGATTCTCGCCTACGCGAGCGTATTCGTAAATCTGACGTTCCACCTGCTGCAGCCTTACGTGTTCCTGTTATTGATCGACAAGTTGCTGATCGATGGGGAGGACGCGTGGCTTGTCCCTCTGCTTGCCGCATCCGGCGGATTCGCGCTTGGATCGGCCGCGCTCGGCTCGTTCCAAGCCGGATTGTTCCGCTATCTTGGCATTCGGCATACGCTCGATTTGCGGGAAGTGATCCTGGCCCGCTTGCGACGAATTCCCATGACGGAAATCGAACGGCAAGGAGCGGGCAAGTACACGGCTTTAATGGGAATGGACACCGCGACGATGGGCAACTTTCTTAATCATGTCGTGATGGAATTGGCGTCCCAGTGGTACTCGCTTCTGTTTGCGCTCTCTATTATTTTTTATATCGACTGGCAGTTGGGTATCGCGGCCTTCGCTTTTATACCCGTTCTTCTGGCGATACCGCGCCTGTTCCGCAAGGCGATCGCCCGCAACACCGGCCATGTGAGAACGCACAACGAAGAGATCGGCACTCATCTGTACGAGAGTATCGAGGGTTCAAGGGAAATCCGGGTTCACGGCTTGGAGCAATGGGAGAAGGACCGCAATGAGAAAATGTACCGGAATCTCGTTAAGGCTAGCGTCAAGGATACTCTGTATCGGATGCTGTCCGGCAACTCCGGCTCGCTCGCCGTAAGCGGAATCGTATTGTTGCTATACGGCATTGGCTCCGGTCGGGTGCTGGACGGCACGATGACCATCGGGATGCTCGTCGCGCTTGTCCAATATTTGAACAACGCGTTGGCCCCCGTCCAAGCCATGAACCATTTCGTAGGCGAGCTTCAGGCGGCCGAGGTATCCATGCGAAGGATCGAAGAGTTTCTCGGCACGCCGGAAGAGACGGTCGTTCAAGCGGTCGGTTCGGTAAAAGATGAGGAGGATTTCTATCCCGACGTAGATGCGGACGGCTTGGATGTGACCTATGGGGAGCATGCGATATTGCGAGATATCGGCTTCCGGGTCAAGCTCGGCGAAACCGCGGCTTTCGTCGGTAGAAGCGGGTCGGGCAAAAGCACGCTGTTCCGGGCGATACTCGGATTCATGCCGATATCGGCGGGGACGATTCGTCTGGGGGGCATCCCGGATACGGACTGGTCGCGCGACTTTCTGACTCGCCGCGTCGGCGTCGTCTTCCAAGAAAGCTTCCTGTTCGCGGGAACGATCGGCGAGAATATCGCCATCGGACGGTTGGACGCCACCGATGACGAGATCTATGAAGCGGCCATCCAGGCGGATTTGAAGACGTTGATCGACGGGCTTCCGGAAGGAATTCATACGCAAGTCGGGCATCGGGGGGCACAGCTGTCCGGCGGGCAACGTCAGAGGGTGGCCATCGCTCGGGTCATCTTGCAGCAGCCGGACGTGCTCATACTGGATGAACCGACCTCGGCTTTGGACCGCTCTACGGAAGATAGCGTCTTGCGTACTTTAACCCGGTTGATGGATGGAAAAATAACGTTGATATCGACGCACAGACTGCAAACGGTCGAGAACGCCGATACGATCTACGTCATGGATCAAGGTCGGATCGTCGATTCGGGCAACCACAAGGAGTTGGTTAGTCGCGGCACGGCAGCTTACCTGGAGCTGCTTCATCGGCAGAGGCTAGCCGATGAAGAGTATGCCGCTCAAGATCGGGATGGACAGCGGCAGGTGTCGGTATGAAGGGGGGCGCGTTAGTCGGGTTGTTCGAGCAGACCGCTCGCCCTGATCGCGGATTCCGTTACGGGGAAGCGGAATTCATCAGTTATGCCGACTTGTTCGCGGAAGCGGGCAAGCTGTCCGCGGCGTTAGGTCGGCTGGGACAGAGACCGAGATTTATCGCGGCGATCTGGATGGAGCCGTCGCCCGAATGTTACATGGCATTCATGGCGATCGTACTGGCGAACGGAATACCGGTTCCGCTTCACGGCAATTCGAGCGCGGAGCAAGTCGCGGACGTGCTCGGGAAGTTGGAAGCCGAAGTGCTGTTGACCTCTTCCGCACGCCTGGATGAAGTGTTGAGGTCTGAAGGAATTGCCCGCGAAGCGGGACAAGGGACGATTATCGTGGACGGGATAACGGGCGAAGCCGGCGAAGGGATGGAGGCTTCGATTAGGCCGGGCTTCAGAAGGCGAGAACGCGTGTACACCCCGCCGGAAGAGACGGCCGTCGTGTTCATGTCCTCGGGATCTACGGGCAAACCGAAAGGGATCCTGTTATCCGAAAGCAACCTATTATCCAATATGGCATCCATCCAAGCCAGCCTGCGTCTGACGGATGAGGATACCGTTCTGATCACCAAGTCGTTCGGCTATAGCTCGACCGTAACCGGCGAATGGCTGTTGGCTTTGCATGCCGGCATGCAGATCGCGCTGGCTCCCGGATTGCTGCATCCGCTTCAGCTAGTGCTCGAGATCAAGCGCTCGCGGCCTACGTTCCTGTGCACGGTGCCCGCCGTCCTGCTGCCGCTCGCCAAGTCGGGCAAATGGGACGAGCAGGATCTGCAAAGCTTAACGAAGCTGATCGTCGTCGGCGCGGCGATGCCGCCGGAGACGCTCCTGCAGCTGCAGATGAGGCTGCCGAAGGTCGAGATTATGCCCTGCTACGGCCTAACGGAAGCTTCTCCTCGCGTAACCTGCCTCCCGGCGGGGCAGCTGGCTTCCAAATCCGCATCCGCGGGATTGGCCATTCCCGGCGTAACGATTGCGGTTTACCGTGAAGGTATGCCGGCCGCGCCCGGAGAAGAGGGAGAGATCGTCGTCAACGGACCGAACGTGATGCTCGGGTATTACGATGACGAGCGGCGAACGGCGAACGTGCTGACTTCCGGTGGATTGAGGACGATGGACCGGGGTTACATGGACGGCGACGGCTTTCTCTTCCTTACCGGAAGAACGGACAACGCCTTTAACGTGGCAGGACATCTGTTCCATCCCGAGATGCTGGAGAAAGCGTTGCTCTCCCATCCGGCCGTCCGGGAGTCGGCGGTAACGGGAATGCCGGATGAAATATCCGGCTATCGTCCGATCGCTTTCGTCATTCCGGACCAACATCCGGTAGAGGACGAGCGAAATATGGTTGCGCAGCTGCATGCCTATTGCCTTAACCGGTTTACGGCCGCGGGACGGCCGAAGGAAATTATCATCGTCCGGGAGCTTCCCCGGACGCAGTCGGGAAAGCCGGATAGGACGGCGATTCAACTCATGGCAAAGGAGAGAAATGATGACTTACGAAACGGATCAATCGCGGCTGGAACAGACGGTTATTGAAATCATGGGACAGCTGGTCAAGCGGAATCCAGGGGAAATCGGGCTGGACGACTCGTTGCTGAACGATCTGCAGCTGGATTCGCTGCATGTCCTAGAATTATTGACGTTGCTGGAGCAAAGGTTCGATTTCGAGACGGACGCGGAGGATTTGCAACCAAGCGTATTCCGCACGGTGAACTCGGTCGTTCATTTCGTGCAGTGCAGGATCTCGTCTTGATTGCCGCGGCGTTGCGACAACGGTTGGACCGGCTGGCCTGCGAAGCCGCGGAGCAATATCCGTATTACGGCCATATGAGAGGATCGGCCATCCGGTTCGAGGATCTTCCCATCCTAGACAAGATGACGATCAACGACAACCGGGAGCGGCTCGAACGGCCTGCGGAAGGCTCCGCTATTATCGTGACGCATACTTCCGGAAGCACGGGCACGCCTTTCCGCTGCATCAAGACGAAGGAAGAGCAGCTTGCGCTGTCCATGGCGATTCAGAGGAGTAGATTGCAGTGGGGATTGCCGTTGAAACATCGCGCGTTGTTGCTGGGCAACTCTTTGTTCGCCGATCCGAGGATGGTCACGCTGTATGCGAACCGGATCACGAGCCAATCGCCTCATCTGATTCAAGGTCGGTGCTCGGGCTTGTACGAGCTGGCTTCCTATTTCGAGAAGAGAGAGCTTGCAATCCCTTCTTCCTTAGTCTGCGTGCAAAATTGGGGGGAGTATGTCCAGCCTGCCCAGAAGCGGGAAATCGAGCGTATCTTCGGCGTTCCCCTGCTTGATTATTACGGAATGGAAGAAATTTGGATGATCGCGTTTACGAACCGCGCCGGCGAACTGGAAGTCGATGAGCGGTTCGTATACGTCGAGGTACTGGACCCCCTTACCGGATGTCCGGTTCCGGAAGGAGAGACGGGCGAGCTGATCGTCACGTCCTTCGTCCTGAGAAGCCTGCCCTTCCTGCGTTATCGGACGGGCGACCTGGGACGCGTTCGGCCCGAGAGGGGACAACAGGGTCCTATTCTCGAATTGCTGCCGATGCGGCAATCGCAAATCAAGCTGCCGGGCAAGGAAGTCAATGCCTCCGTGCTGAGATTCCTGGACCGGTTCTATCAATCGCTTGCCGGGGAACTGGGGATGAAGCAGTTCCAACTGATCCAGGAGTCCTACGCTTCATTCAAGCTTTGCGTCGTCGCCGATCCGATCCGCGGGGAGGACCTACGAGAAGCGGCGCGCAAGCTGGAGCTACTGTTGAAGCAATGCCTGCTTACGGACGAGCTAGCTATCGCGATCGAACGGGTGGAGAAGATTAACCCCCATCCCGTCAGCGGGAAGTGCCAGCCTTTCGTCAGCAGAGTTCCATGAGCGTCGCAAAACGACTTCCGAGGAGGTAAGCGCGTGATCCAGAATGCTGTTCGGACCGACGGTCCCGTCCGGCTTGCGGCGCTCGAATGCGCTGCTTCGTGTATCGTGTCCGCGTTGGATATCCGAGGCTTTAACCCCCGTTACTTCCTGCTCGGGTATTGGCACATCGGCTATTATGACGGCATGCTGATGTCCGTAAGAAATATGAAGTGGATCGATCTTGCCTACGAATACGGCATTCAAACGGGCATGACCTCGGGATCATTGGAATCTCTTAACGATTTGCTGGATGGGGGAGATATGGCGATCATCCTGTGCAAAGCCTCCAAGCTCCGTTTTTTCCCCGAATCGATGCTGGGGTTCGAATCGGCCGGATTTTACCATTGCGTCCTGCTGTACGGCCGGAGCGGTCTTCACGACAGCTTCCATGTGACCGATCCCGTGGCAGGCTTCACGGGGCTTATAACAGCAGATGAACTAGCTGAAGCAAGCGTTCGGTCCGGGGAATTCGTATATTGCCGACTGAGGTTCGATGCCGATTACCGACGCCCGGAGGAAAGGGACTCCTTCCGCAGGGCGTCGGCGGCTAATCTGGCGGCGTATCGGAAGAGCGGCGCGAAGGCATTCGAGCGCTTCCGCGCCGACGTTGCCGACAGCATGGGATGGGAAGCCGCGAATCGACGGTCTTGGACGGACCGCAATAACATTGCCTTGTCGGCGATTAGCAGAATGCGCACGCTTGTCTGGCAAAGCTACGTGGATACCGGCCTCTTATCGGAGGAAGAGCGCGCGGAAGGCAACGTTATGATCGGTGAAGTCGTACGCGCGTGGATGAATATCAACATGCAACTCGTGAAGATCGGCTCCCGTTCTGCCGTTGCCGGACTGGCCGAGATCATCCGGCGGCAATTGGAAACCGTGGAGCGGGCGGAAATCCGGCTTCTTGAATATCTGGCTGCGAAGGAGCTGCTGCCGAATGAGAATTAATCTATGCACGATCTCCTTCCGCCATGAACTGGCTTCGTTTAACGAATTGCTTGATTTTGCCCAGCGGACCGGCTTCTCGGGCATCGAGCTGTGGAGCGTCCATGCGGCCGCGATCGCCCGCAGCATGCCGCTGCAAGGGGCGAGAGCCGTCAGGAGCATGCGGCGCAGAGGGATCGAGATTGCCATGATCAGCGGTTACGTCCAACTGCTGGCCGGCACGGATACCGCCTATGCGGAGACGGAGAAGGAATGGAATCGGCTGCTGTCGTTGGCAAGGCTGTTCGAGACGGATAAAATTCGCATATTTGCCGGTAACAAATCGAGCAAGGCAGCCCTTGAAAGCGACTGGACGCTCGGAACGCGGCGATTAAGGCAGCTTGCGCAGACGGCATCTGAACATGGCATCCGAACCGTGATCGAGACCCATCCGGGTACATTGGCGGATTGCCTGGATTCCGCGTTACGTTTGATCCGCGATGTCCAGCATCCGTATCTGTCGATCAATCTCGATTTCCTGCACCTATGGGAGGCCGGCGATCCTTTGCCCGATGCCTTTCGCCGTCTTCGGCCCTGGACCGCCCATTTCCATTGCAAAAATATCCGCAGCCGCGGGGAGCTCTCCGTTTTCGAACCGGATAACGTCTATTCGCCCGGCGGAACCCGAGAAGGCATGGTTCCGCTGGCGGAAGGGGCGGTCGATTACAGGGAGATTCTTGCTCATCTGAACGGCGATAACGGCGTCCCGTCCCTTTCCCTGGAATGGTTCGGGAACGATCCTTTCCGTTACTTGTCGAAGGAGATCGCTTGGATCCGGAGCGTCTGCGGCGATTCCCGCGGTAAGCGGGCTATGCCGTAGCCGGCTTACAAGTTCAAGGTCTTGGTCCTTTTGTTCCTTCTGTACTCCATGGGAGTCATGCCGACCTTGTTTTTCACCATGCTCGTGAAATTGCCCGGATTGCGGATGCCGACTTGCTCGCATATTCGTTTGATTTGATCGTCCGTGTCTTCCAGATACGCTAGAGCCCGGTTCATGCGCAATTCATTGAGATGCCGGATCGGCGAAACGCCGAAGATCTGGCTGAACTCCTGACAGAAGTAATTGGGATTATAGCCCACCGCCCCCGCGATTTCCTGGAGCGAGAGATCCGGATTCGCCATGTGCTTGCGCATATAACGGACCGCGTAGACGATCGGCAAGCCGGTTTTCTTGCGTTGAACGGGTTTGGAGTGCGTAGGCGTAGCCGTTTCCAAGCTTTCGGGCTCGGCATTCAGGAAACATTCGCTGAGCAAGGAGAAGAGGAGGCTGGATACGCGAACGCGGTCGTTCGCATCCGATTGCCGACGGTAGCCTTGAATGAGAGTCAGCAACCTTTTGCAATGGCTGGTAGCGGATAGGACATAGGAAATTGAAAAGCCGGGGATGGATTGGAGTAAAGGGGACTGGAAGATGAGGCACCGGATGAAAATCGGGTTGCGGGAGGTCAACCGTACCGTCATCATCGGCCTAACGAGCAACAGCTGTCCCCGCACGATTGTCCGGTCGCGGTTGCCGATGTTGCATTCGAAAGCTTGTTGCTGCGTCCATAACAATTGAAATGACGTGCTTGTCCATTTTTCCTCATGAATGGCTTCGAATCTCTCGAATTGTACGGGAAGCATATCGGAAAAATGCCGTTCGAACATGAATCGTCCCCCCTTGTCGATGCGATTAAGGATTTCAAGGAGTCCAATATTCTGCAAGTATCTGTATTATAGCTTATATAAATCCATGTGAAGGAGTGGAAATTATGTCGACCGATCTGGCCAGAGCGGATGTGATTCAATATTTAAGGAAGAAAATCGCCGAAATAACGGAAAGCCCCGAATTGGAGCAAGAGGCGAACGTTCACGCCTTGATCCGGGACATGGGGATGGACTCGCTCAGAATCGTGCAGCTTATCGTTCATATCGAGCAGTACTTCGAAATATCGTTCGAGGATGAGGAGCTCGTCATCGATTTTTTCTCCACGATCGATCATTTCGCGTCGAGTATTGCCAAGAAAAGAGTATGCCTTGCTTAACGATTCAGAATGTATAAGTTTCACGCTTATCCATTTCTGAATCGTCTCTTATCATTCGAAGGAGGAATCTTCCAATGACGGCCAAGCGGCTTCCTTTAAGCGATCACGATTATGTCACCTATCCGAATGTAGCTCATCTGTTCAGCGTCATCGGCAACCGGGAAGAAACGATGCCCTGGGTCTATACGAACTTCATTCAGCTCGTGTATTTCGAATCGTTGCGGAAAATCGACTACACGAACAAGACGGACAGCTTCTTCGATCCTCTCCTGTTCGATTGTCCTTGGCTCAACATTCAATTTACCCATCGGGACACGATCTCGCAGGCGTGGAACGGAAGCATCGTGCAATTCGCCATCGATTCGATCGACAGGGGGAATTATATTTATTTCGTAGCCGATCAGTATTATATCCGCGCGTCCGCGGCTTACGGCAACCATACGCACAATCACGACATGTTCATCTATGGTTACGATAAGACAACGAAGAAATTAAACATCGCGGACAATTTGAAATACGGCAAATATATCCGAACAACCTGCGGCTTTGACGAGATGGAGATGGCCTATGCTCATGCGGACCCCGACCGGGACTGGTTTGATTCACGGGTCATGTCTTTTGCTTTTAAACCGAAAACTTACTTCCAATATGAACGTTATCTCGTATTCGATTCGGTGTCCGTCGTTCATTCTCTCAACCGGTATATCCATTCCATGAAACCCGCATCTTATATGTGTCTGGAAAATACGTACGGAATCGCCGTATACGAGAGGGTTCATGAGTATTTGCTCGCTTTGAAGCAAGAGCGGGAAGTCATCGATATTCGGCTTCTGCACATCTTGTACGAGCACAAGAAGATGATGCGCCGCCGGATTCGTTATATGCTCCAGCATGGCTATCTCGCGGACGAGAACCTCGAAGCATCGTATGCGAATGTAGAGAAGGAGCACGAAATCTGTGTCGGATTGATGCTCAAATTCATGATCACCGGCGATGATAAGCTTCTTGATCGGATAAGCGGCGCCCTGATGGAGGCGGCTGTTATCGAGAAAGAACTGCTCGGCCGAGTGATCGCCACCGTCAGCCATCGTCAGGTTTTCTATAAGGGGAGGGCCGATTGATGACAATCCGGGTGTCTTATAAGGATATTTTGACTCCTAATCAGGCGGAATCATTGATTTCCAAGCTAGTGTACAGCATTGAAGGGATAGAGCGATGTTACCTGGCCAAAGAAACCGAGGAAATCATTGTCGATCCGGTTGATGATTCCAGCTTGCGGGAGCTAAGCGAGACGATTGGCATAATGCTTGAGGAGGAACGGGGAATCCGTACGCTGGGGAGCAGGACGGTAAGCGAGTTTCGCCGGCAGGACGGAAGCGGAAATAGCGGCGGAGAGAAGAGGCTGCTCGTTCATGACGAACAACTGGAGGATCTGTGTCCGAGCGACGGCAGCGTGAAGAGGGATTCCGCGGTTGAACTGGTTCAGCTGCTTGACCGCCTATTCCTGAATTATGCGGACAGAAGGAAAGCCGGCCATCGCAAATACCCATCGATGATTGCGCTTAGCACATTGGAGAAATGCGGCTACGTTCGCTCGTTTCCTCAGAATTTGTTTCTAGTATCGGAGTTTCCTCATCGATATGACACGCTTAGGCAGGTCAAGGGAGCGGCGGATCCGACTTCCCTTGCCCGGCCGAGTCCCTACGCGCTGTCGCCGGCTGTTTGCTTTCATTGCTATGAGGAGCTGGCAGGTACCGCATTCTCCCAACCGACCCTATTAACCGCGTCGGGCAACTGTTTCCGGCATGAAGCGCCGTGGAGAGTCGGCAAGCATCGGTTGAACGAGTTCGGAATGAGGGAAATCGTGTTCGTAGGAGAAGCCGACTTTGTCGAGGAAGAGAGAAGCTGGTGGATGAAGGAGATTGGGTCGTTATTTCGCGAACTGGGCATGAAGGGGATCGTGGCAACGGCTAATGACCCCTTCTATTTCTCCGAGGATGCGATGAAAAGCCAGCACCAGAAGATGGCGAACATGAAATACGAGTTGATCGTGGAAGCGGGCGATGGGAGTTCCTACTCTATCGCGTCTTTCAATAACATGAGCGATTCGCTTTGCAAGCCGTTCTCCGTTCTCGCTCCTTCGGGAGCGCCCCATCATTCGGGCTGCGTGGCCTTTGGAATCGACAGATGGGCGTACGCCCTGCTGTCGGAATACGGTCCTCTGTCCCAGTGGCCTGCCGGCGTGAGGGAAATTGTTGAAGGAAAAGCGCGCGTTTTGGCTGATTAGCGGATGTTGCCAGTCAAGACAGCGACACGCAAATCATCGAATCGTTCGAAGCGGAAGAGACCAACGCCATCGAGATGCAGCAAGCTGGATGGCAGGCGATTTTAGATAATTTCAAAAAATATGCGGAATCGGCAACAGAAAAATAAAAAAACTTTCATAGCTTTAGGAGCGCATGCCGACTTTGGCATGCGCTTTGCTATGCCCAACAGGGGCGTCATCTCTACGGTGAAAGTCGCAAAGAGGTGTGTCAATCGCCTGCGATCTCCTTACTATTGGCGACGATATGATCCGCCGTTCGAATGGAAAGTGCAACGGTTGTCAGAGTAGGGTTTTCCGATCCAATGGATGGTAAAGCACTGTTGTCGGCTACATATAGTCCGGAAACTCCTCGAATCTGGCCGTATTGATCTGCCACTGAGGTTAAAGGGTCAGCCCCAATACGGCATGTTCCCGAATCATGATGTAAGTCTCCGCGTGGCATCAGGCAAATCGCGGGCCTTCCGTCTCTGGAAATTAATTTGATCCCCGTAGACGAGGCTATCTGCTTTATGCCTTCTTCCATCTTGAGGATAACAGCTTGATCCTTTTCGTTAAAGGAAAAATGAACCTGTATTTCCGGCACTCCATATTCATCTAACCTATTGGGATTTAGGGTAATCCTGTTCTCATATCGCGATTCAACCTTGCCGTAACCAAAAAAAGTAGCCCCTACTTCCGCTGTTAACGGTTTTACTTCGTAAGTCTGGTACCAGTAAAAATCACCGGGGCCGGCCATAAGAACCTGATAGGGCTTCTCTGGCGTCTGAGATATCATAATTCCAAGCGTCCCCAGAGCTGCTGGAAACTCGGTTCGGCTCATCGTTCCTGTACCGATCATAAAAGAATGGTTTGTCAGGTAATGCCCGAGCGCCCTGCTTTTAATTCCAGAGTGAAGTAGCAACCGCGGAGTTTCAAAAGTGCTCGCACTCAACACAACCGTTTTTGCATTAAGGATATAAGAATTTTTATCCTGAGACATGACCTTAACGCCGGTTGCTTTTCCTTGATCATGCAGGATTTGAACGGCACGGGCATTTACAGCCAGATCGAATGGGGTCATCATATTCAAAGCTTTGGCAAAGAAGGAAATGGAACTATAGAAAACGTCGGTATGAACTCGTCCATAACTTTGCGGTGTCAAATCAGCTGCCATAATAATTTTTTCCGCTGTCGAGTAACCCTCTGCCCATAGCCGGTTCAATAACATTTCCGTATACGAGGAATCTGTTGTAAATTCCCCTGATACTTTCATGGTTTGCTCTGCAACTTGGTAGTAGGTTTCCAGCTCATCGATGGGTATGGGCCATTTCTTTAAATCCGACAAATGCATCCGCATAGTAAATGTATACCAAAATAATGTCCTTCCACCCAACGCAAAAAGTTGCCTTGCTCCCGGATACTCTGGATCGGAACCTGGCAACGGCCGTGAAACATAATTAAAATATTTCGTAAGACGCTCTCCGTTCATTGTCGAAATATTGCGGGCATGCGATTGAAGAACCAGATCTCCCCTTTCAATGATACCAATTCGCTTCCCCTGATTCTGCCACTGTTCACACAATCTCCAAAGGACGGCTCCTCCACCGGCACCAGTGCCGACGATAAGGACATCATAGTCGGTTTTAGCCATGTCTTCCAGAGAAGTGAGGGGAATCCAATTATTTATGTAGTCAGTCGACACGATACAAGTTGGGATTGCGGCAACATGCCTTATTGTAAAATCACTTAAGGAAGGAAGATAGACTGGTTTGCCAGCGATGTATTCATCTGGGCTTTCAATGCATGGATTGAGAGCGAAAAGCTCCTCTAATAGCAGATGATTTTTATCCGCGATGGTTCTGAGAGTATCTTTTTCATGAGCGACCCATACTTTCATCCTGTCACTCCCTAACAAAAAAACGTTTAATAATCATACTCACAACATCTGATGCTTATGACCCCCGTATATTGTAAATGGTTAGGTATCCAAGCGTGTCCGAGAACTCGAAGAAAGCTTTTCGCTAGGAAATCTTGATCGGCTCCAAACCGTGCTGAAGCCATAGGAAGCAACGCTTGCTTAGCTCTGCTGATCGGCAGACAGGTTCATCGGTTTCAAGAAGCAATTACTTTGCTTTCTCCAACCTCAGTTGATTCTAATAAATTTGGCTCATGGCGTTACGCGAAGGTAATAGAAATTAGTGAAAGGAATACACTGGAAGCGGAAAGTGCTACAATCAATTGTAGTCATAGTTACATTTAAGGAGAGAGAAAGATGGAATACCTTTTTAAACAATTAAGATTCGTGCGGAACAATACAATTAAACAGGTTTCAGGTTTGAATGAAGAACAAGTACATCGAGTGCCTCCGGGATTTAACAACAATGTACTGTGGAACGTGGGACATATCATTCTCGTTCATGAGAAGTTCGCCTTTGGATTGATTCATGAGGAGACGAATATCCCGGCATATTTTGGAGAATTATTTGGTTCCGGCACTAAGCCGGCTAACTGGGAACAACCAGTGCCAGGTTTGGATGAGTTGACTGGATTACTACATACGCAGATAGACCGGATTGAACAGAAGATAGAGTCCCGATTAAATGATCGTCTTGAAAAACCTTTTCTGACGTCAGCCGGTCTCGAATTATCGACGGTAAAAGAATGCCTTAGTTTTCTGCTATATCATGAAGGTATGCACTTCGCTTCAATAAATGCAATTAAACAACAGTGATATCAAAAGAGACAAATCGAGCAGTATGGCAAACTCGAAAGAGGCCTGGTTTTTTCTTTGTAATCCTTGCCGTTATAGATAACGCGGAGAACCGTAGCAAAAGCAAAACAGATAGTTATTCCGCTAACGGATACGATAGTACAACAACAACAGGCTGCCGACATCATCGGCAGTCTGTTCAGCTAATGGGGGGACGAAATGGGAGTGCCGCCGCAGTTGAATGTTTTGTCTTGGATTATTTTTATATTCCTGTGTGTATGGACTGGAATTGCATTGTTTGCAACGATAAATCCTTATTATATCTGGAAGATAACTGAAGGTTGGAAAGCTTTTAGAGAACCGCCAAGATCATATTTCATTATAAGAAGGATCGTTTCAGGTGTGTTCGCCCTTATTGGATTATCATTGTTGTTGCTACCCCATTTATTACGCTAACGGGACACGATGGTTTAACAACCGAATAGGCCGACTTCCCGGCGAAGCGTTGTTCATACATCAGGCATATTGTGCCGGTAGGCGACTAATGCTTCATGAAAATAAGGGAATGAACTTGATAGTTGAGAGATGTGCGTTTTTAATATCTTTTGCTTTGCAGGATCATTACTGAAATACATGTACTGATCGATGTAACGATCGAGTTTTTCCCTAAGCGTAAGGATGAAACCGATCGCAATATGGGTTTGCGACAGTTCCTTCAAATCGAATGCAAGAGCTTGGCTAAGATCCGTCAAATCCCGAACGTGTAATGATTTTTTAATATAAAAAGTTGCCGGAGTGAAATCCATGCGATGATCCTGTCCGGGTACTTGTTCCCAATAATCGTTCCATTCCTCCAAGTGACCGGTTTCGTATAACACATATTTTAGAAAGCCGCATAACCATGCGGTGCAGCTCGTATTGCGGCTCTTGCAGCCTACTCCGTTAGCGAGATGCAAACAGCCGCTGCAGCATGAGCCGCCGTTATCAATACAAATCGTACAGATTTGATCCGAGCCCATTTCCCGTAAATAATCCATGCCTACGCTTATGACCGACTCTCTGCTTACTTTGTGACGGGTTTTGGGAACGGATTGCGTTGCGATACCCTCCTTAGGAATCTTTTGTCGATCTCGGAATATGTGCTATTGTATTCGTATATTCAAAAGTTTAAGACTAAGGGGCATATGCATGAATCACAATATTCAACAGTTCAAAGCGGATTTCTTCAAAGCATTAGCCCATCCGATGAGAATCCGAATTCTTGAAGTGCTGAGCGAAGGCAATAAAAACGTGAATGAACTGCAGAGCATCTTAGGATCGGAAGGCTCCGCCGTATCCCAGCAATTGGCCGTATTGCGAAATAAAAACATCGTCTTCGGTTTAAAGGAAGGAACAACGGTCATATACTCGTTGCGTGATCCGTTAATTACGGACCTGTTGGCGGTAGCCAAACGGATTTTCGACAATCATCTCGTTGATGCCATATCCTTGCTGGAAGTGATTCGGAACGAGTCCTGACCGGGCAATCATCTTGATTGACGGCATAAAGGCATAGGAGTATTATTTCATATATATTCAAATAATCAAATATATAAATTAAAGAAGGTTCGGAAAATGAAGTTGATGGGTAGATTCGAGGGATACGAGGCATCCTCAATCCGTAAAGATCTGATATCCGGCCTGATTGTCGGCATCATCGCCATTCCTCTGGGGATGGCGTTTGCTATTGCATCCGGAGTCAAGCCTGAATACGGGATCTATACGATCATCACGGCAGGTATTATCATCTCCCTGCTCGGAGGCTCGAAATTTCAAATCGGCGGACCGACAGGAGCATTTATTCCGATTTTGTTCGCCATCGTGATGCAATACGGTTACGAGAACTTACTGATAGCCGGATTCCTGGCGGGGATCATTCTTGTTCTCATGGGCATCTTTAAGCTCGGCGTGCTCATTAAATTTATTCCTCGCCCGGTTACGATCGGGTTTACGGCTGGAATAGCCGTCATTATTTTCAGCGGACAAATCGTTAATTTCCTCGGTATAAGCGGGATTAAGAAGCACGAGGATTTTTTGCCGAATATGAAAGAAATCGCGTTGCATATGACAACCGTAAACCTATACAGCTGCTTAACGGCCGCGATCAGCTTGGTTATTATTCTTTTTATGCCCAAAATACTTCCTAAAGTTCCGAGCTCGTTAGCGGCGTTAGTCGTTTCCAGCGCGGTTGCCGCAGTATTTTTTAACGGCCATGTCGCTACGATCGGATCTTCCTTCGGAGCAATCCCGAGCACGCTTCCTCATTTTCATTTTCCCGAAATCACATGGGATCGGATTCAAACGCTTATTCGTCCGGCCTTTATTATTGCCATGTTAGGCGGTATCGAATCCTTGTTATCGGCCGTCGTTGCCGATGGAATGGCGGGCAGCCGTCACAACAGCAATAAAGAGCTGATCGGACAAGGAATCGCGAACATGGTAACTCCTCTATTCGGCGGTATCCCCGCGACCGGAGCGATCGCTCGGACGGCGACGAATATAAAAAGCGGTGCCGTATCGCCTCTATCCGGAATAGTGCACGGCGTCGTCGTATTGCTGGTCCTCATTATTTTCGCGCCTTACGCATCCCATATCCCGCTAGCGAGCATGGCTCCGATCCTTATGATGGTTGCTTGGAATATGAGCGAAAGAAAAGAGTTTGCGCGAATATTAAACACCAAGACAAGTGATTCAATCGTGCTTCTGATTACATTTTTACTAACGGTGTTTACGAATCTTACGACGGCGGTAGAAATCGGGTTGATTCTAGCCGTTATATTATTCGTGAAGAGAATGGGCGAAATGCTGACGGTTGCTAAGGTGTTGCCCGATCCAGACAACAAGCACGAGAAAGTACGATCGCACATGGTATATGAGGGACACGATTGTCCTCAAATTAGCATCTATACGATCGAGGGTGCACTATTCTTCGGGGCCGCGAACAAGTTCGAGAAGTCCGTCATGGACAGGATTGCGCATGGATCGGGAATATTGCTGCTGCGCATGGGAAAAGTTCCATTTGTGGATATGACGGGAGAGACGAACCTAGAAATCCTGGTGGAGCATTTCAAGAGACTCGGAGGCATCGTACTGATATCCGGGCTACAGCCGCAACCGTTTGAAGTGTTGAAGAAAACCGGATTGCTCGAGCAGATCGGATCGGGGCACCTCTTTGCTCATACCGGAGAAGCCATCGATTATGCGCTAACCCGATTGGAATTTTCCAAATGCTTGGGTTGCGAGAATTTTGCGTTCCGTGAATGCGGCGCCCTTTCGAGGGGCGAATATCGTAAGGGATTCTCATAACTCCATTAACGAAAGGTGAGCGGCGCCATGATCATTGATAAAATCGTGCAAGTGGCCGATAGGCAACAATGGCGAGAATGGTTGAGCGACCATCACGGCACGGAAGAGTATTGTTGGTTAGTATCGGATAATGCCACGGTCGGGTACTTGGATTTCGTCGAAGAAGCGTTGTGTTTCGGCTGGATCGACAGCACGAGAGTCGTAGTCACAATCGAAAAACACGGATCCGACAGACTCCGTGTTTTTGCGTCCCCGTTTTTGTTTTATCCGAATATTTTCGCCGCCTGTTCCGCGAGCAACGCGGCGATGTTCTCGGCGGGCTGAGGCTTGTGGAAAATATAGCCTTGAATTTCTTCGCAATCGTTGTCCTGCAAGAACGCCAATTGCTCGTTCGTCTCCACGCCTTCCGCGATGACCGTCAAGTGAAGGCGGTTCGCGATGAGCAGCATGGCCATAATGATCGCTTCGTCTTTCGGGTCTTTCGATATGCCGTTCACGAACGAACGGTCGATTTTGATTTTATGGATGGGGAGCCGTTTCAAGTAACCGAGAGAGGAATACTGCGTTCCGAAATCGTCGATCGATATCGTAAAGCCCATATCCTTCATCTCCTGCAAGCTTTCCTGCATCTCGTCCTTCATGGCCATGTTCTCGGTGATTTCCAACTCGATGTCATGCGGGTCCAGCCCGTTGTCGTCGAGAATGCGCTTGATGCTCTGCACGAGATCCTTCTGGCTGAACTGCCGGGCGGACAGGTTAACGGCGATACGGATCGGAGGGAGGCCGGCTTGCCGCCAAGCCCGACTCTGGGCGCATACCATTTGCAATACCCGCTCGCCGATCGGCACGATCAGTCCCGTCTCCTCGGCGATCGGGATAAAGCTGCCCGGAGGAATGAAGCCTTGCTTCGGGTGATACCATCGGATCAATGCTTCGAGTCCGATAATCTTGCCGCTTCGGGCTTCGATCTGCGGCTGGTAGTGGACGGCGAATTCGTCCCGTTCGATGGCGCGTCGCAGGCTGTTTTTGATATCCATCGATTGCTTGGCGTCGCGGCTCAAGGAGCTTTCGTAGAAGCGGTATTGGTTTTTTCCTTCTTCCTTGGCGCGGTACATGGCCGTATCGGCATTCCGGATCAGCGTCGTCACGTCCTCCCCGTGATCGGGATAGAGCGCTACGCCGATGCTGGTCGTGATGAAGTATTCCGTCTCCATCAGAACGAAAGGATGCTGGAACAGCTCGCGAATGCGGTGCGCCAGTTGCTTGATTTGCTCTTGGCCGGCCGCTTCCGGGACGATGACCGTGAATTCGTCCCCGCCGATTCGCGAGACGGTCTCGCCGTCCGTCAAGGCCAGCGATAACCTGCGGGCGACTTCGCGAAGAAGAATGTCGCCTTGGCTATGGCCAATCGTGTCGTTGACCATTTTGAATTGATCCAGGTCGAGGAACAGCACCGCCATCGATTGCCCCGACTTCTCGCTATCCGAGATCGACTTGGCGAGATGCTCGTTAAAATAAGTCCGGTTGTACAGGCCCGTAACGGCGTCGGAATAGGCGATATGGCGAACGGCGTGCTCTTTGTGCTCGAGGCGCGAAATCGCGTCCTCCAAGTGCAGCGTGCGTTCGTCTACGAGAGATCGAAGCTTCGTTTTCTGAGTCAGGAGAACGTAGGCCAAGTAAAGGACGAGAAGGACGGACAGGGCGCTGATCTTTCGGGCCGTACCGACCTTCAACCGTATGGACTCGAGCTTGATCGCTTTCGGCACGGCCGCGATTTCCCAGTAGCCTTCCGGAAGCACGACCTGTTCCAGCAATTTCGGCGAATCGAACAGCGAAGGGTCGCCCTTAAGAATTCGACCGTTGGCTCTTACGGCAATATCGATGCCTTTATCCGCGTTAAATAAATCGGCTTCCTGTAAAATCGGCGAAATGTCGAGCACGACGGATACGAAGCCCCAGAAGCGGTCGCCTAGATAGATCGACTGCCTGGAAAGGAAGCCGACGCCTCCTTGCGCCAGTTCCATGGGGCCGAGAATCGTAAGGTCGTCGGTCAGCTTCGTCCGCAAGGCGTTGGCGCGTACCGCTTCGTCCTTGTGTTCGAAGAGATTAAGGCCGAGCAGCCGTTCGTTGCCCTCAAGCGGGAATACATACCGGGCAACGCCGTCCGGATAGACGGAGATGTTGCGTATGCCCTTGATTCTCCCGATGAATGCCAAGGAGAAGAGATCGAAGCGGTCATGGTCGATCCGTTGCTGACGGGCGAGCTCGCTTAGCGTGAAGGCTTGGATCCCGTTCGTCAGCAATAGCTTGCTTCCGATGGCCGCCGACAAGGCGGACGCGTTCGCGGCAAGCTCGTATTCGGAGTTGCGGTACACTTCCTTCACGAGACGCGTTCGGTAAGCATCGGTGAAGTAGGCGAGCACGCCGGACAACAATAAGGCGAGGGCGATCAGGATCGCCCATAATCTAGCGGAAATCGAGTAAAGCAGGTTGGCATAACGGTGTGGTTTAGACATGGATGCTCCCGGAATCGGATATGGAATAAATAGGACACAATCAGTCTAATGCATAATTGTTAAAAGTTTTCGGTGAAAGATTGAGTCAAGTATGAGTGATCCGATTCCATGCCGCGCCGCGAACGCCTCTTTCCGATCGTCCAGGCGTTTGCCCATTCGCATGCCAGGTAAGCGCCATAGCTTTGAAGCACGATCGCTACGGGTAGCAGATCGAGCCGGTAACGGGTCTGAATCTCGATCAGCAGATGAGCCCCCGCGTAGAGCAGGAGCAAGAGCAAATAGAGAGAGGAAGCAGGATATCGTCTCGTTCTCCATAATGCGATCAACGCTACCAGTCCGAAGGCGTTGACGAGGATGTACATCGGGCCTTCCCACTTGCTTAACATCCGTTCCAATCGCCATTCGTTCAACCCTTGCAGGCTCCAATAGGCGGACGAATCTGCCGATCCCCACATAAGAACGAGTTTTCTTCCCATGAGCGCCGCGACTTCGGGCTTATCGGCCAGCCGTTCCTTGATTCTCTTCAGCTCCGCGCGATGGCGCTCTTCCCCGAACGGGAACCCGTTCGCGTAACGCGCATCGTCCGCGTTCCAGACCCCGTTCGTCTCCGCGTTCAGGCCGACCATGAACTTCCAATAGCGGTCGCCGCCCGACAAGGGACTTTGGCTCACTCCCGTCGACATCAACGTCGTGCTCGCGAGAAACTGCACCGCATAGAAAACGACGAAGACGCCGACCAAGCGCGCGGACGCCGCGATAGCCTCCGTGCCCCGGGGTGAAACCCTGAACTTTCTCCCTAGTCCCGGCAACATAAACAACACGATTCCCGCGAGATAGATGATCCCGATCGGACGAACGAGTTGGCTCAGTCCGATCAATAGTCCGGCAAGCAGCGATCGAGACGTCGTCGAATCGGGGCCTCTGAGGAGCAACAGGCAACCGAGCAGGAACAACAAAGTGGACAGGTGTTGATTCGTGAGCACGGAGCTCATCAATATATTCGGCAGGTAGAAGAGATAGAAGAGCGCGGCGATTCTGCCGCAACTCTCGTTGAACGTCTTCGAAGCGGCGGCGTAGAGAACGGCCGCTATCCCGATGCCGTATAGGACGTTCAGGAACTTAAGCGCGAGCAGCGAGTAGTCGCCGAACAGCTTGATGACCGCGGCCTCGTACATCGTGAAGCCGAATTGATAGGGGAAGCTCGAATAGTAGGCGGAGCTTCCGAACGAATAATCGCCCGAAGCGGCCGCTTGAGCCGCGTTGTACATGAACAGGAAATCGGATTGCGGAGTCGCCGGATTCCAGAGCACCCATGCCATTCTGACGGCGAAGCCCGCTGACAAGAAGACGATCAGGAATGTCGTCGCGCTTAACCGCTTGCTTGCCCGATAGACGAGATACAGCATCGCGCACGCCGCCATCAACGCAACGATCGGCTTCCAGACGGAGCCGAACCGGGACGCAGCGCTCGCGAACGAAGAGACCAACGTCGTTGCAAAAAAGAAAACTCCCGCAGCGGAGAGCAATCGAATCGGTAATATCATCCTAACGCTCCTACGAAAATAGCTTGTTTTCTAAAGATGGTAACATACATTCGAGTTTTCAGGTTGAAGTTCAGCGCAAAATTAGACAATACCTGACATGAAGAGCTTTCTTTTCAGATTGGATGCATTTCGGACCTGTACGATCGCGACCAGGGCGGAGTACGTCACGGTGATCGCTAAAGCGATGGCCGATAGCAAGTCGTAACACGCGCACGAACAAACGAAAGCCCCGATTGCGACAGCAATCGGGGCTTTAATCGTTATCGATTAGAACATGAAGTCGTCGTCGGTCATTTGCTCGAAGTGGATCGTGCGGACGTAGCCGTTGCCTTTTTTGGAGAAGAAGTCATGCTGTTTGGTCCGCGTGCTGATGCCGTTGAACACGATCGGATTAACTTCCTCTTCCGGGAATACCGGATCGAGACCCAAGTTCATGAACGCCTTATTGGCGTTGTAGCGGATGAACTTCTTCACGTCGTCGGCAAGACCGATGGTCGTATACAGTTTTTCGGTGTACTTCATTTCGTTCTGGTGCAGGAAGTCCAGCAAGCCGCGAAGAATCTCGAGGGCGTCCTTCTGAACGTCCGGCTCGAGCTTGGCGAATTGCTCCTGCGCGAGCACGCCGACGTACAAGCCGTGGATGCTCTCGTCCCGAAGAATCAAGTCGATGATCTCGCCGCTGCTCGTCATCTTGCCTTGACCGGCCAAGTAGAGCGGGTAGAAGAAGCCGCTGTAGAACAAGTAGCTTTCGAGCAGGACGGACGCGGCCATCGCCAGATACAGGTCCTTGTCGGTCTCGATGTTATTGTAGTAGCCGGTGATCGTGTCGGCTTTCGTTTGCAAATATTCGTTCTTCTCGACCCAACGGAAGACGTTGTCGATTTCCTCGGTCGTCGCGAGCGTCGTGAAGATGCTGCTGTAAGACTTGGCGTGAATCTGCTCCATCATGCCCATGAAGCCGAGAACGGCTTTGCGTTGCAGGCCGTCGACGTGCTCCAGAATCTTCGGCATGCCGACGCCGCCTTGCACCGTGTCCAGCAGCGTAAGGCCGCCGAGCACTTTCATATAGAGCGTGCGCTCGGCGTCGCTCAATTCCATCCACGACATTTTGTCGTCGGAGAGCGGAATCTCTTCGTCGGTCCAGAATTGCATAATATTTTGATTCCAGAACGTGATCGTGAAATCGTCGTCCGGACGGTTCCAATTGACTGCTTTCATGACGGCCATTTCTTCCGTGCCTCCTGGTTCTTAATCAAATAAAAGTTCAAAAGTTCGATTTTCAGCACCGAGAAGGTTGGATGAAGCACGGGAATGAGGAGCGGAGCGTAGGCAAACCTACGTGAGCACCGGAAGTCCCGTGCAGCATTCAAGATTCGACGTCGAGTACTCTTCCCGAAAACGCTTCGTGATCAAAGTCGGACTTTTGAATTTCCTTAAACCGCGCAAGTGATGCATTCTTCGACGGACAGACGATTCGTCCGCGTATAGTAGAGGGATTTGAGCCCTTTTTTCGCGGCGTACACGTAGAAGCGGGACAGTTGTCTCGTCGACACGTCGCTGTTCACGTGCAGAATCGTCGAGATGCCTTGGTCGATATGCGGCGTGATCTCCGCGATCATGTCGATGACTTTTAACTGATCCATCTGATAAGCCGACTTGTAGAAGAAGAAATTGTCTTGGCTTAAGTAAGGCATCGGATAATACGTCGTCGAATTCGCGTAAGTACGCGTCTCGATAGGCTCGACGATCGGCATGACGCTCGACGTCGCGTTCTGGATATAAGAGATGCTTTGCGTCGGCGCGATCGCCAGACGATAAGCATGGTATAGGCCGTGTTTCATGACTTCGGCCTTCAGCAGGCTCCAGTCTTGCGGCGAAGGCACTTCGATGCCGGCGAACAATTCGCGGGCGCGCGCCGTCGTCGGACGGTAGTCGATCTCCTCGTAACGGTCGAAGTAGGTGCCTTTGGCATACTCGGATAACTCGAAGCCTTGGAAAGTCGTGCCGGTATCGCGGGCGATATGCATGCTCTTCTCCAAGGAATAATAGTTCATCATCATGAAGAACGTGCGCGCGAAGTCGCGGGCTTCCGCGCTTTCGTAAGCGATCTTGTTCTTCGCGAGGTAGCCGTGCAGGTTCATCGCGCCGAGACCGACGGAGTGCAGCTCCGCGTTCGCTTTGGCTACGCCCGGCGCGTTCATGACCGTCGTCATGTCGCTGACGGCCGTCAAGGCGACGATGCCCTCGTGCACGGATTCGCGTACTTTGCGTTTCTCCATGACGTTGACGATGTTCAAGGAAGCCAGATTGCAGCTGATGTCGCGGCGAATCGTGTCTTCTTCGTTGTAGTCGCCGATCGTGGACGTCTCTTGAAGTTGGAAAATTTCCGTGCAAAGGTTGGACATCTTGATCTGTCCGATATCTTTAAGCGCATGCGCTTCGTTGGCGTTCGATTTGTTCATGATGTACGGGTAGCCGGACTCGAGCTGCGTCGTGGCGATCTTGGTCAGCATTTCGCGCGCCGTCAGAACGACTTTCTTCTTCACGCGGTCGTCGGCGATCAGCGTGTCGTACATCTCGTCGAGGTCCATGTCGTCGAGGAATTTGCCGTAAGCCTTGTATACCGTGTAAGGGGCGAAGACGTGAAGCGGCTTGTTCTCTTCGGCGAGCTTGTAAAATTTGTTCGGAACGATCAGACCGATGGACAGCGTCTTCAGGCGCGTTTTCTCGTCGGCGTTGATCTTCTTGCTGTCGAGGAACTCCATGACGTCCCAGCCGAAAATGTTATAGTAGCCCGCGCCGGAGCCTTTACGTTGACCCATTTGGTCGGCGTAGGAGAACGCGTCCTCCATGAGCTTCAGAACCGGCATGATGCCTTTCGCGGCGCCTTCGACGCCTTTGATCGGCTCGCCGCGTCCGCGCAGCTTGGACAGGTTGACGGCGACGCCGCCGCCGATCTTGGACAACTGCATGCAGGTGCCGATGCCGTAGTTAATGGAGTTAAGGGAATCGTCGACTTCCAGCAGGAAGCAGCTTACCATCTCGCCGCGGCGACTCTTGCCGGCATTAAGGAAAGTCGGCGTCGCCGGTTGGACGCGTTGCTCCATCATCGCGGAGGAGAGGGAACGGGCGACTTCGTAGTCGCCGCGCGCCAAGTGCAACGCCACGATCGCGACGCGGTCCGGGTAATGCTCGAGGAACAGCGTCTTGTCGTCGGTCTTGACCGCGTAGTCCGTATAGAACTTCGAAGCGGCCATGTACGATTGGAATTGGAAGCCGTATCCATGCGTAAGGGTGTAGATCTCTTCGATCTGCGCTTCGGAATAATGCTCGTAGACGTTCTCGTAGTAATTCTCGTTCACCATGTAGCGGACTTTCTCCGCCGTTCCGGCGAATTTGACGCTTTTGCGTTCGACGTCCGCCATGAACGCTTCGACCGCCTCGCGGTCTTTATCCAATTGGAAGAATCCTTGCGGATCTCTTTGCATGAGCAGGTTGTTTAATTCAATATGACGCAACTGCGAGCACCTCCTGAGAAAATCTTTCTACATCTTTGGACGTTCCGGACAATTCGAATTTACCGAGAACGGGCACTCCGTACAGCGCGGATATCGCGTCGGCGCTGCGCGCGAAGCCTTCTCCCCAGTTGCGGTTGCCGCTGGCCATGACGCCGACCATCCGATTATGGTTCTTTTTCAAGAACGACATCACCTTATCGGGAGCTTGACCGAATCCGGTCGTATACGTGACGAGCACGAACGGTTCGTCGATCGTCATCGTTTCCTCGATCTGAATCGACGGAACTTTCAATTTATCGACAAAGCGGCGTACGTTACCCGTTCTGGAATCGAAAGCGATAAGCACGATCTTCATTCCCTTCCGGAAGGTTAGTCAGGTGAAGCGGGCGGAGCGCACGGGGAAAAATTTATGTGGAAGTCGCTAGATGGCAAGTGGTAAAACTTCACTATATGTAGTCCGTGCATCTAAATTTACATCAAGATATTGTGAAAGTCAATCGTTTCGGGCCCGGTTTCAAGTAGGCTAAACGTCCTACTTCTTGCCTCCGTGCAACACTGAAAACGGATGAAAGCTTGTCCTGTCGGGCTTCATGGGAAAGTCTAGAAAGTCAATATGTTTTGACAAAATTCGCGTCTTTTTTTCGGCGGGCAAATGATAACGTACACAATATCTAGTGGTAGAGGCCGGGGGTAGCGGATACATGGAGGGGGAGAAGGCCGTCGGTAAGGCGATCTTGCCGGCTGACGGCGCCGATACCTGACATGAAGCGCTTTCTTTTCAGTTTGCCGACAGCTCGGCTTCGTATAATGAGGTGAAAGGCATTGCGGGGACGGCGTAATTTCTCCGTTTACACCGAACCGGCCCGTATGATAGGTTTGGCACAGGTTCGTTCGGAAGGTCGGTGCGGGATGAAGAACGTATTGAATCGATTACATAGCCGGCGCATTCGGATCGCGTTGCTGATCTCGATGTTGCTGGCGGTGCTCGCGGCGGCGCTGCTCCCGTTCGTCGGGCTTGCGCCGAGCAGAAGCGGTCCCCGGGCGCAGGACGGCGTGCTGGATTTGCGGGCATGGAGCTTGGAGAAGGACGGCCCCGTCGGGCTGAACGGCCGATGGCTGTTCCGCTGGGGAGAGCTGACGGACGGGGGGCCGGGCGGAACGGATTCGGCCAAGCCGGTCGCGTTCGCGGAAGTGCCCGGCGAATGGGAACGTTACGGAGCGACCGGTCGCGGCTACGCAACTTACCGGTTGACCGTCGTTACCGGAGAGACGCCGGGTAAGCTTGGCCTGAAGATCCCCGCGATCGCTCCTGCCTACCGCATGCTCGTCGACGGGCGCGAGATCGCGTCGTCGGGCGTCGTCTCCTCGGATCGGGCAACGACGCGGGAAGCTTATTCGCCGAAGACGGTCTTCTTCGAACCTCGGGGCGAGCGCTTCTATGTCGATTTGCAGGTTGCCAACGAGCTGTATCCGCACGGAGGCATCTGGTATAGTCTGACGTTGGGCACGGAGAAGAGCATGCTGGAGCTCAAGCAACGGAATACGGTCGTCGACATGGCGGTATTCGGCGGTTGCGCGTTGCTCGGAGCCTATCAGATCGCGGTGTTCCTGCTCCGCAGGGCGGAGCGTTCGACGCTGTATTTCGGCGTCTGCTGCTTGCTGGGGGCGATCCGTTTATGGGTCGTGGGCGGGATGTACGTCGTGGATTTCTTCCCGCGGACGGACATCCGGCTCATCGTCCATCTGGAGTATTTAACTTATTACGGCGGCGTGGCGATGGCCGCTCTGTTCGTCCGGGAACTATTCCCTAAGGACTTCAACGGGGCGGCGATCCGGGCGATCGGCTGGACCGGCCTCGGCTTTATCGCGACGGTGCTCGTCCTTCCCGTCGAAACGTTCACCGGATTCATCGATTATTTCAAGCTGTTCTCACTATTAAGCTTGGCCTATATCATTTACGGGTTCTCGCTTGCGCTTTGGCGCGGAAGAAGCGGCGCTCTGCTTCAATTGACCGGATGGCTCGCTTTCGTGGCGGCCGCCTTTCACGATATCATGTACAGCGACGGCCGGATGATCTGGATCGACCTTCAGCTCGTGCCTTACGGGTTTCTGCTGCTCGCGTTCATCGAAGCGTTGGAGCTTGCCAGACGCTTCACTCATGCCTATCGCATCATCGGCACGATGTCGGAGGAGCTGCTCGCCCAGAACCGGATGAAGGACGAGTTTCTCGCGAACACCTCGCACGAGCTGAAGACGCCGCTGCACGGCATCATGAATCTATCCCAGGCGCTCCGGGAAGAGAAGTCGGGCCCGCTGAGCCGCGACCAGCGGGAGCAGCTCGACGTCGTCGTCTCGGTCGCCCGCCGGATGTCCAATCTCATTAACGATATTCTCGATCTGTCCCGGCTGAAGAACCGCGGCATCGAGCTGCAATTGAAGCCGATCGACGTTCGCGCGGCCGTGGAGTCGCAACGGGAAATCTTCCGCCACTATATCGGGGACAAGCCGATCGCGCTGCGGATGTCGTGGCCGGACGATCTCCCCGACGCGCTGGCGGACGAAGGCCGGCTGCTGCAGATCGTCTACAACCTGATCGGCAACGCCGTCAAATTCACGTCCGGCGGCGAAGTCGTCATCGAAGGGCGAGCCGTAGGAAGCATGCTGCATATTACCGTGTCGGATACGGGCATCGGCATACCTGCGGATAAACAGGAAGCGATCTTCCATTCCTTCGAGCAAGTCGGAACGTCCGTCGCCCGGGAATACGGAGGCGCGGGCCTCGGACTCGGCATTACTCGCCGCCTTGTCGAACTGCACGGGGGGACGCTGTCGGTCGTCTCGGAAGTCGGCCGGGGCTCCGCCTTCACGTTCACGATTCCCGTCGGCACCGGCGGATCGGCCGAAGCCCGGCGGTCGACGGGCCCGGACGAAGGACGGTTCGCGGCGGAGCGCCTGCCGTCGTTGTCCGCCTGGAGGGAAAGCGCGGCTTCGGCCGAGAGCGTTAGCTCGGTTCGAAGGGAACAAGCGATTCTGGCGGTCGACGACGATCCGGTCAATCTTCGCGTGCTTCGCGCCGTGTTCGCGGACGGCGCGCACGAGGTCATGACGGCGTCGAGCGGGGAGGAAGCGCTCAAGCTGATCGACCGCGAAGGCGGCAAAATCGGCCTCGTCATTCTGGATGTGATGATGCCCGGAATGACCGGATACGAGACTTGCTTGCGCATTCGAGAGAAACACGCGCTCTCCGAATTGCCCGTTCTGCTGACGACCGTAAGAAACGAGCAGAACGACGTCATGTACGGCTTCGAGGTCGGAGCCAACGATTACTTGACGAAGCCGTTCCAGCCATACGAGCTGAGGGCGCGGGCGCACACGCTGCTGGAGATGAAGAGATCGGCGGAAGAAGCGGTACATTCGGAGATCGCGTTCCTGCAAGCGCAGATCAAGCCGCATTTTCTTTATAATGCTTTAAACACGATTTTGTCCTTATCGCTCGACGAACCGCAAACCGCGCACGACCTGCTGCTGTATTTAAGCCGCTATTTGCGAGGAAGCTTCGACTTCAAGAACAAGGAAAGGCTCGTGCCGCTGCGCAAGGAGCTCGAATTGGCGGAGGCGTACGCGAAGATCGAGAGCGCCCGGTTCGGCGATCGGCTTCGGATGCATTACGACATCGACGAGGGCGCGGCGTTCCACCTTCCGCCGCTGACGCTGCAGCCGCTCGTGGAGAACGCCGTCAGGCACGGCGTCATGAAGAAGGAAGACGGCGGCACGGTCACGGTGTCCATCCGCGTTCATGCAGAGAAGATAGTCGTATCCGTCTCGGACGACGGGGTGGGGATGCCGGAATCGGCGCAGGCGATCTTGGCGAAGGAGCGGGACGACGGCGGCGGAGTCGGCTTAAAGAATATACATCAACGCTTGCTTCGCGCGTTCGGGAACGGTCTCGAATTCGAGAGCGGCCGCGGCATCGGCACGACGGTCTCGTTCCGCGTGCCGCTTCATGCGAGCGAAGAGAGAGGGGGAGAGTCGACGCATGATTAGAGCGATCGCGGTGGACGACGAGCTGCCGGCGTTAAACCGGGTCGGCAAAATGCTGGAATCGCTCGAAGGCATACGGTTGGATGGGTTGTTCGACAAAGCGCAAGCATTCTTGGAGCATGCGCTAACGGCGGCGGAACCGATCGATCTCGTGCTGCTCGATCTGGAAATGCCGGTTCTTCACGGCTTGGAGCTGGCTCGACGCCTTCGCGAGTTCCGTCCGGAAACCCATATCGCGTTCCTGACGGCCCATGAAGAATACGCGAGGGAAGCTTTCGAGGTGGAGGCGCTGGATTACTTGCTGAAGCCGGTCATGAAAGATGACTTGGAACGAATGGTCGGACGCTATGAGAAGAGGACCGGCAAAGCGCGTCCGAACGAAGAACCGCCGCGGGGCGGGGTGTCCATCCATAGCTTCGGGCCGTTCTCCGTGACGACGGAGCAAGGCGAACAAGTCCGGTTCCGCAATTCGAAAAGCAGGGAGCTGCTCGCGTACTTACATCGCCATGGAGGAAGGGCGGTCGGCAAAGTCCAGATCATGAACGAGTTATGGCATGGCCGCGACGCGGATTCGACGCAGGCGAACTTGCATACGACCGTCTATCAACTGAGAAAAGACTTGGAGAGCTTCGGCTTGAGTGACGTTGTGGAGCAATCGAAGACGGCGGGCGGCAGCTACGCGGCCAAATGGTCCGCGATCGCTTACGACGACGTCGAGGAATACGGCAAATATTATCGCCTGTATAAGAAGACTTCTTCGATCACGCACGCGATCGTCGCTATCCGCTTGTACGAAGAGGGTTACTTGAACGGAAGCGGCTACGATTGGGCCGCGCCCCGCCAAGCGGAGCTCGAGATCGGCTACGTCGAGTTGCTCGAGGCGACGGTGGATACGTATGCGAAGCAGCAGCGTTACGAGCTTGCTTTGAATCCGATGCAGAAGTGGGTTCAGCTCGTTCCGTTCGGCGCGAGGCTTCATTCGAAGATGATCGCCTTGCTGGTTCTGCTCGGCAGGGAGGACGACGCCCGAAGCTACCGGGAGCTCGCATTGGACCTCGTCGACCCGGATGAAGAAGGGGCGGTTCCCGATTTCGAAAGCTTGTCCGCAAATCCGGCTTCATTATTCCAGGGAGGGTAACGTAAGTGAAATCTTTTCTTATTATCGGTCAAGTAATGTACGCGCTGTGCTTGGCTCCGTGGCTGCTCGTGTGGGGATTATCGTTCATGGGCTTCGATCAAGGCTTCAGTTTGTTTAACATCGCGCTTGTCGCGGGGATCGGATTGTATCCGGTCGCGCTCATCGCGTGCTCGATCCTAGCTTGGAAGCTGCGCAAACGGAAGAAGAAGATTGCCGTCTTGCTGAATCTCGTCCCGCTCGTCTGGATACTCGGCGTGGGCATCCCGGTCTTTTTCACGTAAGCCGAAGATGAAACGATAGAACGAAAACCCGATGGATTGGGCAACCATCGGGTTATTTATTTTTTGAAAACACCTATTGACACTTATTTTAATTTCATGTATCTTTAAATCAAGATAAATGAAATTAAGGCAAATCGAAAACGAAGGAGTTGCAAGAACATGAATGCGGCCGTGGGGTTGACCTAGGAAAGTGGAGACAAAGACAAGGTTATGGCATCAACCTATATTTATTATCGCAAATATCTCGAATTAAAGAAACTCAATATAAAACAAATAAGAGGAGCGGATTCGCATGTTGGATGTAGGATTGTTGGTTATTCGGGTTATCGTAGGGTTGTTGTTCATCGGTCACGGCGCGCAGAAGCTGTTCGGGATGTTCGGAGGCTACGGACCGAAAGGGACCGGAGGCTGGATGGAGTCGGTCGGCATTAAACCGGGAGTCGCGATGGCCGTATTCGCCGGATCGCTGGAGCTGGTCGGAGGGGCATTGTTCGCGACGGGGCTCTTCACTTGGCTCGCGGCCGCATTCCTTGCGATCACGATGCTAGGCGCCATCAAGGTGCATGCGCCGAACGGCGTCTGGTCGACGGCCAACGGCTATGAATATCCGCTCGTGCTTCTGGCCGTCGTCATCGGCGTCGCCTTCGCCGGAGCGGGGGAGTATTCGATCGACGCTCTTCTGTAATAGAAGGGAGGGGCAAATCCCATCGAGAAACGGCCCGCCGAACCGGATTCGGCGGGTTTTTCGCGTTGCTCGGAAATACCTGACATGAAGCGCTTTCTTTTCAGAATGGAACGAGTCCGGAGCGTTAGGATGAAGGTACGGAAGGGCAATAGATCCGGTACATCCTAATGGGGGGCGTCATGAATTTGAAAAGAGTACAGTGGAAGCGCATCGGAATCTTCGCGTTATCGTTCGTTTTGTTGCTGGGGGCGATCGTCGTTCCTTCCCGGGGGGAAGCGGATGCCGCGCCGGGCGGCGTTCAGGCGGAAGTGTTGAGCACGTATAAATTCACCAGCAACGCGACATACGACGGCTATGTGGCGAAGTACGTCTACAGCGACGGAACGACCGTGCAAGAGGGAACGGCGGTTCCGGCATCCGCCAAGTGGGCGACGGCGAGTTCGATTTACGACGGCGCTTGGGGGCGATACAGCAGAGAGGCGGTTTACTGGTACAGCGACGGGGAACAGGTATATGAAGCTACTGATCCGTTGAACATTCCCGCGAACGCGATCTGGGCGACGATTTATAAATATAAAATCAACGGTATGTATATCCAAAATCCGTCGAATGATCCATTCATCGGCCAGCAAGTGTTTCGATACAGCTTGGACGGCATCCATACGTTAACGGGAGACAGCATTCCGGCTTACGCCGTGTGGGGAACTTTCGCGGGAGGTACGGACGGTTACGGCTTCCATTCCCATAGCGAGACGTACGTAACCTACGATAGAGGGAGCATTCCGCCCGCCGTTGCCGAACTGTCGGTAGAGTCGGACAACCCCGCATCGGCAAGCTGGGCGAAACCGGGTGATACGATTACGGTAAGCATCGCGACGGATGCGCCGGTCGACGAAGTCGTCGCGACCGTTGCCGGCCAAGCGGCCGTCGCGGAGCAAGAGGACGACACGCATTGGACGGCGACGCTTATCTTGGACGGCTCTGCGGTCGACGGGGAGCTTCCCGTGCTCGTGAAGCTTGTCGCGAACGGCGAATTGCTGTCGTCGGCGAACGCGACGACCGACGGCTCCAAAGTCGCCGTCGACAGCACGGGGCCTTCGACTTCCATCTCTTCCGACCCCAACTGGATGACGAACGAGGACGTGACGGTTACCGCGGAAGCGAGCGATTCGGGAAGCGGCGTCGTCGTAATCAAGTGGGCGGCGGGGGAGCGGACGGCGGCATATTTCGCCGAAGCGGGACAAGCGTTGACGGAAGAAGGCTTCGCCGTAAGCGAGAACGGAACGTTTACGATCTACGCCAAAGACCGGTTAGGCAACGAATCCGTCGAAACGGTCGGGATCTACTGGATCGATAAGACGAGCCCGACGATCGCCCAAGCAGGTACTTCGTCCGGCGCGCTCCCGGTTAAAGTAAGGGTATCGCTGAACGGTACGGGTAGCGAAATCGTCCGCTCGAAGTGGGCGAGTGGCGAGAGGGACGGATCTTATTTCGAAGACGACGGCGAGTGGCTCATGCCCGTCATCGAAGGATGCGACGCCGTCGATTTCGAAGAGTTGGAAGAATGCATCTGGGACATGGACGAAGACGAATTCGATTGGCAGTCATTTGACGCGACGTTCACGGCAGCCGAATACGGCATGCATACCGTCTACGTCGAGGACGAAGCGGGCAACGGGAGTCTCTTGACGATTAGCGTGAATCCGCCGGCGCAGACGGGCGGCCCCGGTCCGGCCAGCCCCGTTCCGGCCAGCCCCGTTCCGGCCAGCCCCGTTCCGGTCAGCGGTCCGGCTACCGTGACGGGTACGGACGGGCGGTTGACGTTGCCTTCCGGCCAGATCGGCCAAGCAAGCTTGGAAGACGACATCGCGATTACGATCCCGTCGAACGCCACGGACAAGGAGCTTCGGCTCACGATCGACAAATTGGCCGACGCGACGGGGCTTCTCCCGCATGGCGAGAAGCTCGCCAGCCCGATCTACGAGTTTCTGAAGAGCTTCCCGGAAAACTTCCTCAAGCCGATTACGATGACGTTCCGCTTCGATCCGTCGAGCTTAAGCGGGAATGAAGCGCCGGCCGTCTTCTATTTCGACGAAACGAAGAAAGAATGGATCCGGATCGTCGGCGGGCGGATCGGCGGAGATCGCATTACGGTGGAAACGGATCACTTCACGAAATACGCGGTGCTGGCGGTCGATCCGGCGACGGGGTTGCCCGCGGTCAAGGAGCCTGCAATCCCGACCGAGCCGCTAAAGGATATCCGCTTCGGCGATATCGGCGGGCATTGGGCGGAATCCGACATCATCAAGGCGGCATCGGCCGGCATCGTCAACGGCTATGCCGACGGGACATTCATGCCGGGCAAGACGGTGACTCGCGCGGAATTCGCGGTGATGCTCGCGAACGCGCTCAAGCCGGCGGCGACGGGGACGGCGCCGGCGTTCGCGGACTCGACCGCTATCCCGAGTTGGGCGCGGCAAGCGGTCGCGCTGGCGGCTCAAGCCGGCATCGTTACCGGCGATCAATCGGGCCGTTTCCGTCCGAATGCTCCCATTACTCGCGCGGAAATGGCGGTTATGCTCGCGAATTCGTTGAAGCTGAAGCTCGATTTGGGCGCCGTCACCGGTTTCGCTGACGACAAAGACATTCCTTCGTGGGCGAAGGGAGCGGTAGCGGCCGCGAAAGAGTCGGGACTCATGCAAGGCAAAGGCGCCGGGGCCTTCGCGCCGGCCGGCGTAACGACCAGAGCCGAAGCCGTCACGGCGCTCATGAAGGCGCTGGCCTATTCGAACAAGTAAGCAACGAAAAAAACCGCTATCCAGCGCGCGTGGCGCGGGATAGCGGTTTTTTCAGTCCGTAATGTTCCTCGTATAATATTCGATAATATCCCTGCGGCGGATAATGCCGAGGAAGACGCGATCGCCGTCGACGACGGGCACGAAATTCTGGTCGGCGGCTAGCGTCAGCATGTCTTCCATGTGAGCGTCCACCGCGACGCATTCGTTGTATATTCTTTTCTGGATATCGGAGACGAGAACTTCGTTCATATTATCGAAGCCGAGTCCGGGCGTACGCTTCAGCTTCCATAACAAATCTCCTTCCGATAACGTGCCGATGTATTTGCCTTCTTCGTCGATCACCGGTATCGCGGTGTACTGGCAGGCTTCCAGCCGGTCCATCGCATCTTTCATGGAGGCGGAAGTCGTCAAGTAAGACACCTTTTCCTTGGGCAACAAAAACGATTTGATTTCCACTGGGGTTCGCTCCTTTTCGTCCAAGATAATAATCATATGATCATTATGACATGGATGATCTTTACTTGCATTGTAAAAAATTAGAGCAATTGTTAAAACCCTCTCATTGTTGGATTCGTTGCGCGCTGGGCATCCTGTATCTCGTAGGTTCGCCCGAACGCCGATTCCACCTTTTGGAGGTTGTTTGCCGTGGAGCTGTTGCTGGCCGTTCTGGTCATGCTCGTTCTGCTAGCCGCGTCGCAGGTCGCACAGCGGCTCGTGCCCTTCATTCCGCTGCCGATCATCCAAATCGCGCTCGGAGCGGCGATCGTGTCGCTCCCTTGGCCAATCGACGTACCGCTCGAACCTGAGCTCTTTTTCTTGCTGTTCATCGCGCCTCTCTTGTTCAACGACGGCCGGAGGACGCCGAGGGACGAGCTGTGGAAGCTCAGAATGCCGATTCTGCTTCTCGCGGTCGGTCTCGTGTTCGCGACGATCGTCGTCGTCGGATATCTTATTCACGCGCTCATCCCGACGATTCCGCTCGCCGCTTCGTTCGGCTTGGCGGCCATTCTGTCGCCGACGGACGCGGTGGCCGTCTCGGCGATCGCGGCCAAGGTCCATCTGCCGAAGAAGATCCATCGCCTGCTCGAGGGCGAATCGCTCATGAACGACGCTTCCGGCCTCGTCGCATTCAAATTCGCGATCGCGGCGGCGGTCACCGGCGCGTTCTCGATATGGGAAGCGACGTGGAGCTTCCTCCTCATCGCCGTCGGCGGTCTGCTCGCCGGCGCGGCGCTCGCGATCGTCGTCATCTGGGCCAGAATGGCGCTCCGCAGATTCGGCATCGACGACGTATCGGTTCACGTGCTCATTCAAATCTTGACGCCGTTCATCTTATTCTACGTCGCGGAGCATCTCGGCTTGTCGGGCATTCTGGCGGCCGTAGCCGGGGGCGTCATGATCTCCATCGAACAGGATCGTTCCGGATTCACGACGATCGAGCAGAAATTCGTGTCCGAGATTACGTGGTCGATCATTCTGTTCGTCTTGAACGGCCTCGTCTTCGTCCTGCTCGGCTTGCAAATTCCTGACGTCGCCAAGACGATCTTTCACGACGTCGCGTACGATAACTTGAAGGTGATCGGGTACGTCTTCGTCAGCTACGTGATGCTGATCGTCTTGCGGTTCTTATGGCTGACGTTATCGAGCACGGTAACCGGTACCTTGTTCCGGATGGAAGAGGAAAAGGAAAAGCCGAGCTGGAGGGCGCTGTGGCTGACGTCGCTGTCCGGCGTGCGCGGGGCGATCACGCTCGCGGGCGCGTTCACCATTCCTCTCGCGCTCGGGGACGGCAGTCCTTTTCCGGAACGGGATCTCATCCTTTTCTTATCCGCCGGGGTCATTCTCGTCTCCCTCGTGCTGGCGAGCGTCACGCTGCCGCTCCTCGCCAAGAGCGATGCCGTCGCGCACGGCGGCCCGTCGTGCAGGGAGGCCGAAGTGATTGCGCAGATCCAATCGATCAAAGCGGCCATCCAAGCGGTCAGGCAAGCGATGGACGGCACGAACGACAAAGCTGCGTCCGTCGTCATCTCGAACAATCAGCAGCGGCTGGCGGACATTAAGCGGAGCAACGCCGATCTGATCTCGAAGCAATCCCGCGAGGAAGAATTGTACTTGCGCCAAGTCGCGCTTTCGAACGAGAAGAAGTGCGTGCAGCTCATGCTGGACAAGGGAGAAATCGACCCCGGCGAGGCGGAAGTGATGCAGCGGCTTTTCCGTCGGATCGAGCTCGTGTTTTCCAACAGATGGCACGTCTTTTACTTGCTGTTTCAGGGACTCGTGAGCAAAGTGATCTCCGCGTTCAACCCGGGCAAAAGGACCTCGTTCAACTTGTATTCGGCGGAGGAACGCCGCAAGTTCGCCGCTTATCGGATACGGACCGCGAAATTCGCGACCGCGGCCGTCAAGGAGGACGGCACGTGCTCGGTTTCCGCGGTTAGCCGCGTGGCGGGCCATTACAATCAAATGATTTACATGATGAACGAACAACTGAAGTCGGCTTCCGATACGAACGATTCGACGGAGCAGCAGATCCAGGCGCTCGAGCTGCTGTCGATCCAAACGGAACGCGATGCCTTGCGGCAGCAATTCCAGGACGGGAACATCGGCAGGCAGCAGCTCAGCAAGCTGCAGTTCCAACTGAGCATGCACGAGGCCGAAGCGATGAACGACAATTGGGGGACGTTGACGGTGTGAAGACGGTTGAGAAGCATAAATCCGCCTCGCAAGGCGGTTTTTTTGACGATTGCGCGCCTAGCCAAGTTAGGCACAACTAGCCGGTGAAAGTCCGGTCGAGGTAAGAGCCAAGTCGCCTCGTAGCTGACGGGCAGCTGG
>NZ_JBHSMH010000026.1:0-36973 GCF_042655365.1 Cohnella suwonensis
TTTCTGGCCATAAAAAATCCTCCCCTGACTGATTCTGAGGAGGATTATCTCATAGCGATTAGCGGGCTTGAAGGTGGGGAAGGTTTGACGCTTACTTATAGGAGAGAACCTATATGATTTCATTCAGAGGATACGTGTGGAGAAGTCTGCAAACTTGCTGCTTTATCAACCGGATATGTCAGTAACCGAGATCGCCTTACATTGCGGATTTTCATCATCATCGATTTTTGCGAGAGCATTTCGAAATCGTTTTGGCATGTCAGCAACCTCATATAGGAAAACTTTTAGCAAGAATAGCAAAATGAAAAGCAAGGATGGTAAAGAACTAAATAAGCCCGATTGTTATGATAAAGATAATCCAATAACCATTGGAAGTCTTAAAGAAAGGGCACTTTTGAGCATTAAAATAGAGATTAAATCTTTTCAGGCTTTTCATGTTGCTTATTATCGCCTACTAACAGGATATCAAAAAGGAGTTTACAACCCAGAAATAACTGAATCATTTAAAAAGGTCGAGAATTGGGTGGCTTCTCGGAATTTGTTTAGTTCGACAACTCTAAGCATGGGAATCACTTATGATAATCCGGACATTACTGTGAGTGATAAGTGTCGGTATGATGCAGCCTTTACAATACCGGAGGGTACCACAGAAGCAAGCGGTGAAATTGGAGTCCAGGATATTCAAGGTGGAGTATATGCGGTTTGCAGGATTGAAGTTAGTAAAGATCATCCATTTGAATTAGCCATCTCCAAGCTGGGGGAGTCAGTAGATTATTTATACGGTAGCTGGCTGCCGGATAGCGGTTTCCAGCTAGCTGACAAACCTTGCTTGGAAATTTACTACCATGGTAATGATGTTCAAGAAGATCAGTTTGTTATAGATTATTGTTTGCCAATAATTCTCGACTAATTGATATTCCGTTTGTTGGAGGTATATGATGACTCAATATATTGGAAATGGTGCTTATTGTTATGCAAATTCTACTGCTATGCTATTAGCATCTATTGGGGAGGAAATTCCCCCTTCTACAATAGAAGTTTTAACGGGCGTAGGACTCGGGGCTATGTGGGTTGATGATTTACTCTACTTTAGCAGTTGGGCTGGTATGCCTGACAAAGGAATTAGCCGGGCATTACGAATTCTCGGATTCGAGTTTGAGGAGAAATATAGCCAAGATGGGGAACAACTGCCGCTCCGACAATTAGAGCAAGATTTGCAAAAGTCGCCCGTCGTACTTGGACCTCTTGATATGGGTTATTTACAATATAACCCTAATTATAAGAACCTTTTCGGGGTAGATCATTATGTAATGGCTTATGCTGTCGATGATGAGTATATCCATGTTCACGATCCGGGAGGATTCCCATTTGTTTCGTTATCACATGCTCTTTTAGAAAGGGCTTGGAAAGCAGAAAATGTGTTCTATCGCAAAAACAGATATCATAGTTGGTTATCCCCACTACGTACTTCTTCTCCAACCGCAGAGGAAATTTATCACCAGGCAACCGCATTTTTCAAGTCTATTTACAAAGAATCACAGGAATATGCGGAGAAAGAAAATAAGCTTTACGGAAAAGAAGCCATCACAGCTTTAGCCGATAAAATCAAAGACGGAAACGTGGCTCCTCATCTAATTGGACATTTATCTTATTTTGCTTTCAGCGTTGGTTCAAGACGGTCTGGAGATTTCGCTGATTTTTTCCGCCCCTTCAATAAGATATTATCCGACCTAAAACTGGAGCAAGGTAATTTATTAGGCAAATGTCAGTTGAACATGGTTCAGAATAACTTTCATAACGTTTCTGATGCTTTAATGGAACTTGCTTGTGTTGAAAATGAATTTTGCGAAGAACTTCTTAAATAAACTCTCTAAAGTGCTGGTTGATAAAATGATCGGGCGAGCAACAGCTTTAATGCCGCCGCCTAGTCTATAACTTTGACGCTCATGATCGCCCATGCGTTAAAGCTGAAGCTCGATTCGGGAACCGTAACAGAATTTGCCGACGACAAAGACATCCCCGCGTGGGCGAAAGGAGCGGTAGCGGCCGCGAAACGTTTGGGACTCGTGCAAGGCAAATGCGCGGGGACCTTCACTCCGGACCGACGCAACAACCAGAGGAGAAGGCGTCACGGTGCTGCTGAAGCTGCTGTCCTATTCGAAGAAGTAAGCAACGAAAACCGCCATCCGGTGCTAAGCGCAACGGATGGCGGTTTTTCGTTCGGATTAGTCAGTGATGTTTCTCATATAACGTAAATGGCCATACCAACTCGTAGTTGGGCATGTTGTTGACAAGACACCAAATGGTGACATATAATAAAATCGTCACTAAATGGTGTCCAATCAGGAGAGAGATTAACGGCTGTCCCTTGGTAATAAAACTGAGGAGAGTGTGTTGTGAACGAGAACGATCAGTTGCGGGATGCATTTGACGCGATTGCAGATCCAACTAGGCGCCGACTGATTCGTCTGTTAGCAGAGGCAGAGGAGATACCGCTTCATGAATTAACGCCACAGTTTCAAATGGGCCGTACAGCGGTATCCAAGCATTTGACCATCCTTAAAGAGGCCGGACTGGTACTTGAACGAAAAGTCGGCAGAGAAACGCGATTTCGGCTTAACGCCTCACCGCTTAGAGAAATTCAAGATTGGTTGGCTTTCTACAACAAGTTCTGGAGTACGAATATGTTGCGCTTGAACCAACTATTAGAGGAGGAAGAAGAATGAGTTTAACTTTAACCTTGGATTTTCAATACACGACAACGATCGGGAAGCTTTGGTCCGCCTTAACCGACTCAAGCAAGCTTGCCAAGTGGACCCTCGAAAATGATTTTAAGCCCATCGTAGGACACCAATTTCAGTTCCGCGCACAACCGACCGAATATTGGAATGGAATTATTGAAGGCGAAGTGCTTATCGTGGAGGAACCCAACCGGTTGTCCTATACTTGGGCAAGCGGAGAGAAGCACACGGTCACCTGGACGCTGCAGGATTTAGGGGATGGAAAAGTTAACCTTCATCTCGAACAAACCGGAATCTCCAATGCTCAAGCACTCGGAGGAGCGAAGTATGGCTGGACGAATTGGAATAGCGAGCTTGAAAAGTTGTTAGCACAATGAGCGAATCCAATCAGGAGTATATCGTCATCTCGGGCGCGAGGGAAAACAATCTCAAGAACGTTTCCTTGCGCATTCCCAAGCGGAAGATCACGATCTTCACCGGGGTATCCGGATCCGGCAAGTCATCGATCGTCTTCGATACGATCGCCGCGGAATCCACAAGATTGTTGAACGAGAACTTCAGCATGTTCGTGCGCAATTTCCTGCCCCGCGTTCCGCAACCGGATGCGGATGCGATAGAGAACCTGAGCATGGCCGTTATCGTCGATCAGAAACGGCTGGGCGGCGGTTCCCATTCCACGATGGGCACGATTACTGATATTTCTCCCATTCTCCGTCTGCTTTTTTCCCGAGTGGGTCAGCCCTACGTCGGACCGGTGAACCTATTCTCGTTCAACGATCCGCAAGGCATGTGTCCCGAGTGCAACGGGCTTGGCCGCAGGTTGGGCGTCGACATGAGCAAGGCGCTGGACATGTCGAAGTCCTTAAATGAAGGGGCTATTTTGTTGCCAGGTTATACGGTGAGCGGTTGGGAGTGGAATATGGTCGTGCAGTCGGGGTCCTTCGATCTCGACAAGAAGTTGAGCGATTATTCGGAAGAGGAGCTCGAGCAACTGCTGTACGCCAAGGCGAGGAAAGTGGGAATGGATTTCGCCGGGAAGGCCATGAATATAACGGTGGAAGGCATCATCGAGAAGTTCACCAACAAGTACATCAAGCAGGATGTGAAGGCGAAGTCCGACCGTACGCAACAAACCGTAGCGCCGTACATGACCGAGGGCCCCTGTTCCAGCTGCCGCGGCGCGAGACTCAGTCAGGCTGCGCTGGGTTGCAAGATCAACGGACGCAACATCGCGGAGCTGTCGGCCATGGAGGTCGGACAGCTCATCCGCGTCGTTCGGGAGATCGACGATCCTGTCGCCGCGCCGGTCGTCAAGTCGCTGATGGAGCGGTTGCAGCATCTGGTGGATATCGGACTGGACTACTTGACGCTTGACCGCGAGACGGATACGTTATTCGGCGGCGAGTCGCAGCGCGTCAAGATGGTAAAGCACCTGAGCGGCAGTCTGGTGGATGTCACGTACATATTCGATGAGCCCAGCGTAGGCTTACACCCCCGCGATGTCCATCGGTTAAACGAATTGCTTCGGAAGCTGCGCGACAAGGGCAATACCGTGATCGTCGTCGAGCATGATCCCGACGTGATCAAGTTGGCGGATCATATCGTCGACGTCGGGCCTCACGCCGGCAGCCGCGGCGGCAACATCGTATATGAAGGAAGCTTCCAAGGCTTGCTGGAGTCAGGTACGCTGTCAGGCAACCATATGAAGCGGCCGCTCCGGCTGAAGCACGATTGCAGGCAGCCCTCCGGCAAGCTATCCATCAAGGATGCCTCGCTGCACAACCTGCGGAACGTGAGCGTAGAAATTCCGACCGGCGTGTTGACCGTCATTACGGGCGTCGCCGGCTCGGGCAAGAGTACGTTGATTAACGAAGTATTCCTCGGCAACCATCCGGACGCCATCGTCATCGACCAATCGGCGGTAGGCGTGTCCACGCGTTCGAATCCCGCGACCTACACGGGCATTATGGACGATGTGCGCAAGGCGTTCGCCTCCGCGAACAAGGTTAACCAAGGCTTGTTCAGCTTCAACTCCAAGGGGGCTTGCGAGAACTGCCAAGGGCAAGGCGTCGTCTCTATCGACCTTTCCTTCCTGGACAGCGTGGAGCTGCCATGCGAAGCATGCGGAGGCAGACGGTTCAAGGAAGAGGTGCTTGCCTACAAGCTGAACGGCAAATCCATCGCGGACGTGCTGGAGATGACCGTGGAGCAGGCATTGGAATTTTTCAAGCTTAAAGAGGTCGTTCGCAAGCTCCGGTCGATGAGCGACGTAGGGCTGAACTATATCACGCTCGGCCAGCCGCTCAGCACGTTGTCGGGCGGGGAATGCCAGCGTATCAAGCTGGCAAGCGAGCTGCATAAGAAGGGCAGCATCTACGTAATGGACGAACCAACGACCGGCCTGCACATGTCGGATATCGGTCACCTTGTGGAGATCATGAACCGCCTCGTGGATGCCGGCAATACGGTCATCGTCATCGAGCACAATCTCGAAGTGATCGGCCATGCGGACTGGATCATCGATATGGGGCCGGACGGAGGCAGCAAAGGCGGCCAGGTGGTGTACGAGGGCGCGCCGGCGCAGATCGTTCTTGCTGAGCAGTCGATCACGGGTAGATACTTGATGTAATTTGATCTAAAAATGAAGAGGGGTGTTCCTTGATGACAAAAGGCGAAAGGAATCCTAAGATTGATCCATTTTTTAGAAAGGCTAAAAAGTGGAAGGAAGAATTCGAGATGTTGAGAGATATCGTTCTTGATTGCGAGCTGACCGAAGATTTTAAGTGGATGCATCCTTGTTACACGTATCAGAATAATAACATCGTTTTAATCCACGGATTTAAAGAATACTGCGCGCTTCTGTTCCACAAAGGCGCCTTGTTAAAGGATCCGCATGGGATCCTCATCCAACAAACGGAGAATGTACAGGCGGCGCGCCAGATTCGGTTCACCAATGTTCAAGAAATAGAAGAGATGCAGCTGATCTTGAAAACTTATATCGATGAAGCCATTGAAGTTGAAAAAGCCGGATTGCAAGTGGAATTCAAAAAGAATACGGAATACGTCATTCCTGAAGAATTAGAAAATAAATTTTTTGAAATACCCGATTTGAAAACGGCTTTCGAAGCATTGACGCCGGGACGGCAAAGAGCGTATATTCTTCATTTTTCTCAACCTAAACAATCCAAAACCAGAGAGTCCAGGGTTGAAAAATATTTGTCGCATATTCTCAATGGTAAAGGATTAGATGATTAAGGCGCTCCGAATGAAGTCCGCGTATAGCGCGGGCTTTTTTCGTTTTCGGTCATAAGCGGAGGGACGAATATGAGAGCAATTGTGTACACCAAATACGGCTCGCCCGATGTTCTTCATTTGAAAGAGGTAGAAAAACCTTCATCCAAGGACAATGAAATACTGGTGAAGATCTATGCGACAACGGTAACGGCGGGGAGACTGGCGCATGCGAAAGGCGGATGTATCAGGGGTTTGCAGTACCGCGAATGTTAAAATGGTGCAATCGATTGGTGCCGAAGACAAGCCCGTTGGTCCGGAATCGGCCGACGGGCTTGTCTTTTCAATCGGATTATTCAGGCAATACGGCCAATCGGATGACATTCCACGAGGCTTTGGACAATCTGGCCGTGACTTTGCCTTCATCGGTTTGTGTCACACCGCGTGTATGGGGGACCACCTCATTGGGGCGGTTTTTCGTGTTGGACGTTTTGATGTTCTCATGCTCAAGGACGATGTGCTCCATGAGTCGTACATTTCCGAAGCTGCGAAGATTAACATCCAGCTCCAAGGAATCGGCGAGATGGCGGTTGACGGCAAACAAGGTAATCTCTCCGGCTTCTTCGTTATACACGCTGATGGCTTCCAGGTAGGGGACATCCGTAAAGTCTTTGGAATCGTATTTAGGCGAACGGATGATAGGCTGCAGGACGGTTCCTCTGCCGAATAAGGAAGCATGCATATAAGGATAATAGGTCGTTTGCAGCCAGAGCGGTCCGCCATTCTCTGTCGAGATCGGCGCAATCGTGTTAATGAGCTGCGCCAGACAAGCGATCTTCACGCGGTCGGCGTGCTTAAGCAGCGTAATCAGGCAGCACCCGACAACGAGGGCGTCCTCCAAGGTATACGTATCCTCGAATTCCGGAGGCGCTACCTGCCAGCGTTCGGATGCTCGGCTCGAGCCGATCGTGTTCCACACATTCCATTCATCCAACGATAGATACAGTTTCTTCTTGCTTCTCTTTTTGGCTTTAATGTAATCGCAAATGGAGGCAACGCTTCCGATGAATTGGTCCATATCCATGGAGCGCGCAAGGAAGTTCATCGAATCGTTCTCATTGTTGTTGTAGTAAGTATGAAGGGACAGATAATCCACCTGGTCATACGTCAGATCCAGTACGGTAGCTTCCCATTCGGCGAAGGTTGACATCCCGCTGGTGGAGCTGCCGCAGGCGACCAGTTCCAGGCCCGGGTCGACCCACTTCATGACCTTGGCGGTCTCGTTGGCCAGCCTGCCGTATTCAACGGCGGTTTTGGCGCCTATTTGCCAGGGGCCATCCATCTCGTTGCCTAGGCACCAGGTTTTGAAGCGATGGGGCTCCTTGTAACCGTGAGAGATTCTGAGATCGCTGTAGTAGGAGCCGGAGGGATGGTTGCAATATTCGACCAGGTTTCTTGCGGCATCCACGCCGCGCGTCCCCAGATTAACCGCCATCATGACTTCGGATCCTGCCAGCTTGGCCCAATCGGCGAATTCGTTTGTCCCCACCTCGTTGGTTTCCGTGGTCCACCAAGCGAGCTCCAGATTGCGCTTGCGTTCCGCTTTCGGACCGACGCCGTCCTCCCAATTATAGCCGGATACGAAATTACCGCCGGGGTACCGGATTATCGGAACCTTCAGCTTGCGAACCGCTTCCAACACGTCCCCGCGAAATCCCTGCATGTCCGCAGTCGGATGACCCGGCTCATAAATTCCGCCATAAACCGCACGTCCCAAGTGCTCGATGAAGGAACCGTAAATTCTGGGGTCCACTTCCGCGAGAATAAAGTCCTTGTCAACGATCATGGATGCTTGCTGTGTCATTTGTATTCCTCCGTTAAATTAATTAAAAAGCATCTTTATTGGTTCTTGAAGCGCTGGCAAGCGAAGTCCGGCTTCGGATCATCGAGCTTTTGCACCATGAGGAGAAGAGCATTAAGGATTTGGCGGAAGAGCTCGGCCTGAGCAACGCAATCGTGAGCGTCCACGTCGGCAAGCTGCAAAAGGCGGGGATCGTCAGTTCCAGGAATAAGCGAATTCGGGACGGCACGTTCAAGCTTTGCCTACATGCGGGCTTGCCTCCGTGGAGAAAATGATCGGGCAATATGACGATCCCCGGTATTTTATGGATCCGGAACGCTTTCAGGCCGCCATCTTATGGTTCTCCATAGGTCATGTGGAATATAAGGTGCCGAACTACTTGTATCAGAACCAAAAGTTGATTGAAATCGAGGTTTCGATGGAAATCGGATCGGAGGCCCCCAATATTCAGGGAAGAGAAGGGGAAGGTTGACGCCTGAATGGTGGGCGCCGGACGTGAATCAGTATGGTATGATTCCCACTAGCTCTCATTCCGTCAATTTAGGGGGATATTATTTATCCTGATCTTGTGGCTGAACTCGTTCAACGTGCGACATTAATTTCTTAATTGCATGATTCAATTCCGTAGCTTCCTCCGCAGTCATCCCGCTGGAAGCCAGCATGGCTTCCGGAATACAGACCGCTCTCTCCTGAAGAGCCATTCCCGATTCGGTGATTCGAATATTGACAACCCTCTCATCGTTCGCGGAGCGCTCGCGGGTAATGAGTTTTGCGGCTTCCATCCTCTTGAGCATTGGAGTAAGCGTTCCCGAATCCAGGCTGAGAGTCTCGCTAAGCTCTTTAATCGAACACTCCCGACGATCCCATAGAACAAGCAATACGAGATATTGCGGATAGGTTAATTCCAACTCGTCGAGAAGCGGCCGATACATCCGAAAGATCGCTCTCGAACAAGCGTATAAGGAAAAACAGATATGCTCCTCAAGCTTTAAAAGATTTTTTGAGTCCATCTCATCATCATCTCCTAACTCCATTAAATTTTGCACAATCTTATTTCAGAAAATACTCCTGTTATCAATGGTTGTCAAACAAAATTCAAATACTTTGTGCAAAATTAATTCGTTGACAAGATAAATTGTGCGATGGTATGATCCGATAAAATAATTTGTGCAAAATTAAATTTTGACAAATTAAAATTAGATCTAAATGGAGGTCAATATTCATGGTACAAGAACGCACTGGAGTAGCAACGTTGGCAGGACAGGCGATCACCTTATTGGGTCCGGAATTGAAGATAGGGGATAAGGCGCCGGATTTTCGAATCAGTAGGGAATTATTGACGGAAGTGAGCCTCGCCGATTATAAGGGCAAAATCAAATTAATCTCCGTCGTGCCTTCCCTCGATACCGGCGTATGCGACGCGCAAACGCGCCGGTTTAACCAAGAGGCAGCGAACCTGGGCGAGAATGTCGTTATTTTGACGATTTCCGTAGACTTGCCGTTCGCGCAGAGCCGATTCTGCACGACCGCGGGGATCGATAAAGTCGTTGCGTTATCGGATTATAAGCATCGTTCCTTCGGTCAAGCGTATGGCGTTCTGATTAAAGAGTTGCAGCTAGACCAGCGTGCCATCTTTATCGTTGATGCCGACGATACGATCCGGTATGTGGAATATTTGAAGGAAATGACGGACCATCCGGATTATGAAGCCGCGCTGCAAGCGTCTAGGGACTTGGTTGGTTAAGCAAATTCATGGCTAGCGCAAAAAACGGATAATCTAATCAGGCGAAGTATTTAAGCCCTCGGGCCAACCAACTTAGAATCACTACACTTATAGGTCCAGGGAGGAAATCCTGCATGAATAACAAATCGAAAGCTAAAACGTTTCTTCTGAGTAGCATTGTAACAATGATCTTACTCTCCGGCTGCCAAAACGCGGCTAATACAGTGAATTCCAACGTAGCGGCTGCGGCTTCTTTGTCTCCAGTAACGGCGAGTTCGTCGGTTCCGAAAAGCGCGAATAAAATCGTGCTTGAGCCTGCAGCTCAGAAGTTCGTCGAGGATACGGCAAACCCGCCTTTCTTGTTTGAACTTGATCCGGAAAAGGGACGCGAAGTCGTCGATCAGGTGCAATCGGGCGACGTGAAGATGCCGGACGCAGATCTTCGGAATCTGACGATTCAAGGCGGGCCAAAAGGGAGCGTATCCATTACTATTGTGCGCCCGAAGAACGCCGCGAAGGACTTGCCGGTCATTCTGTATACGCATGGCGCTGGCTGGGTATTCGGGGACTTGTTGACGCATGAACGTCTGATTCGGGAATTAGCCGTAGGCTCCAATTCGGCCGTCGTTTTTACGAACTATGACCGCTCTCCGGAAGCGCAATATCCGGTCGCGATCGAAGAGGTGTACGCTGCGCTGCAGTGGGTGGCGAACGAAGGAGGCAAGCACGGTCTGGATTCGCGGAAAATCACGGTAGCCGGCGATAGCGTGGGGGGCAATATGTCGGCGGCGATCACCTTGATGGCCAAAGACCGCAAAGGTCCGAAAATCAGCAAACAGCTTCTCTTCTACCCGGTAACCGATGCTAATTTCGACACGGCATCATACAAGCAGTTCGCTACGGGCTACTTCTTGCGACGCGATGCGATGCAATGGTTCTGGGATCAATACACGAAAGACATGAATAAAAGAAACGAAATCTACGCTTCGCCGCTTCGTGCAACGATTGAACAGTTGAAGGGATTGCCGGAAGCGCTGGTCATCACGGCTGAAGCCGATGTCCTTCGGGATGAAGGCGAAGCTTACGCAAACAAGCTCAGAGAAGCCGGCGTACCGGTAACGGCCGTACGCTTCCAAGGCATTATCCATGACTTTGTAATGCTGAATGCATTAAAAGATACGAACGCCGCGCGCGGAGCTAATCATCTGGCCAACTCTTGGCTAGCGCAATAAACGGAAACAAATGTTGATTTTTGACCAAAAGAAAGCCGCCCACTGAAAGGGCGGCTAATTAAACCATCGTTCCCCCGTTAGTTGAACAAGAACTAGGAATTATCTTAGGTATCCACCATTATTAATATCGAATGTTGCACCTGTATAATGCTTGGACTTATCTGATAATAAAAAGATAACAGTATCAGCAACATCTTCAGGTGTTACAGGCGTAACAATGAGCTGATGACTTAAATATTGTTCCTTCCTACAGTCAGGTATTGTATCCATCATTGGAGTATTAACCATAGTAGGAGCAACAGCATTAACGCGGATATATGGTGAGAAATTCATTGCACAACTTTTGGTTAAACCCAATATTGCTGCTTTCGATAGCCCATATATTGCATCTGAACTACCTTCCATGCCTGAAACTGAAGACATATTCACGATAACTCCCTTACGTTGGCTTTGGAACAGTTTCTTTCCTAACATTTGGGAAAAATAAATAAATCCCTTAACATTTATATTTAGGACTTTATCAATTTCATCCACTTGATAGTCCAGTATATTTTTCGCCAAATAAATCCCTGCATTATTAACTAAACCATCTATGTCGTAATGTTCTTTCTCAATATATACAAAAAATTTAACGACCTCTTCATACTTACTTACATCTAACTGATATGTATGTAAAGCATCATGGTCGTCCATAGCCCGCTTTAGATCACGTAAGGCAGGTTCATTAATATCGCATGCAATTACTGAAGCACTTCCATGTAAGCAGTGTCTGACAATTTCTTTTCCAATTCCAGAAGCCGCACCTGTTATGATTACTTTTCTATGCTTAAGCATTTATAGAACTCCTCTCCGCCTCTGTTTATTTCTCCGCCTAACTAAACATTGTATCATGAGCATTATTTATTTGCCTTCTCAAACTAAACTCCGTTAGTTCAACAACGTATTTCCCAAACCGCACGACTGAGTGATTTTTGCAATGTAGCAAACAAGCCCATTTTTATGCTTCTGCTCTTGAATATCGTCTATTGCTTTTATGGGAGTAGCCGCCATACGGGGCCGTCGGCTCAAAGTTGGCGGCCGTTTGTGCTGGATTTTTGATTTCATGGGAAGAACATGTGATAATGTTTCGACATGATACCTGGAGGCAGAACCAACATTGAAACGCTACCCTTTTGAATTTGACCATTCCCGTCCTTTTCTTCAACAGGTTGGAGAGTGGGTCGCGGATGTGTTCTACGAGATATTGCCGGAAGCCGGCTTCGAAGTTCGCGATGAGCAAATCTATATGGCTTACCAACTGGAGAGAGCTTTCGCTCAGAAGATGACTATCTTCGCGGAAGCGGGCGTAGGAACGGGCAAAACGCTAGTTTATCTGTTGTACACGATCTTATACGCTCGTTATACCCGTAAGCCGGCGATCATTGCCTGTGCCGACGAATCTTTAATCGAGCAGCTGGCGAAGCCGGAAGGCGATCTTGCCAAGCTGGCTCGACATTTGAGCCTTAAGATCGACGCCAGAATGGCGAAGTCCGCGGATCGTTACCTTTGCCTTGTCAAGCTGGGTCAAGCGCAAGCCGATAACGAGGATTCGGATTTGTACAGAGCGGTGCACGATGAATTGCCCGGGTTTGTCCATCAATATAAAGCGATGCAGTCGTTCCATGCCTATGGAGATCGTAAACAATATCCGCACTTGAACGATCATCAGTGGAACAAGATCAGTTGGGACTCGTTTCAGGATTGCTTTACTTGCGAACAAAGACACCGCTGCGGACAGACGTTATCCCGCGAACACTATCGGAAATCCGGCGATTTGATCATTTGCTCGCATGATTTCTACATGGAGCACGTGTGGACGTATGAAGGACGAAAGCGGGAGGGTCAGCTTCCGCTGTTGCCGGATCACTGTGCCGTCGTATTTGACGAGGGGCATCTGCTAGAATCGGCTGCTCAGAAGGCGTTGACCTACAGCTTAAAACACTCGGTGTTCGAAGAATTGATCACTCGATTGTTAAAAGGCGAAATTAGGGAATCGTTGGCCGTGCTCATTGACGAAGCGATTGATCGAAGCGAGTCGTTGTTCGACACGCTTTCGGGACATTGCGAGGATATACCCGGCTCTGACCGGAAACGGATTATTCTGGGCAAACCGCTGCTTGAAGAAGTGCGACGGTTTCGCCGACTGATCGAAGCGATCGAAGAAGATCTGGTTTTCGAGAGCGAGCTTTATACCTTAGACCAGTACCAGCTGCGCATCGTCGAGGAGCATCTGGAGACGATTCAGAAAGCTTTAAGCTTGTTTCAGAATTCCGACGCGTTGATAAGCTGGGCAACGGAAGCCGAGGACGGGCTCACCTTGGTCATCATGCCCCGAGCCGTTAAGGAAGTGTTGCGCGAAAGGGTATTTGCACTCGGTATGCCGGTTGTTTTTTCATCCGCTACATTATCCGTGAACGGTTCATTCGATTATATAGCGAGTAGCTTGGGGATTGACCGTTATTTGTCCTTCAGCACGAAATCCCCCTATGATTATAAGAATCAAATGGAAGTCTTGGCTCCCAAATGGTCTCATGGGGCTTCGTCTGAGGAGAAAATGAAGGCTACCGTGAACCTGCTGAACCGAACGGAAGGCAGGGCGTTGATATTATTCAACGGCAAAGAGGAGTTGCTCAAGTTTAAGGAGTTAATCCCTTCCTACCCGGAGTGCGCGGATATGCGATTCTGGTTTGAAGGAGACGCTGAAATCAGCCACCTCATCGGCTCTTTTCAACGGGATGAGGCAAGTGTTTTGTGCGCGGTAAGTCTATGGGAGGGTCTCGACATACCCGGTCCTTCTCTTTCGAACGTCATCGTTTGGTCGCTGCCTTTTCCTCCTCAAGATCCGGTGTTTATGGCGAAGCGGGAGGCGGCGGCAGCGCCGTACGACGAGGTGGATCTGCCCTATATGCTTCTTCGCCTGCAGCAAGGAATGGGACGATTGATTCGCTCTCGCGAAGATCACGGCATCGTCGCCATCTTAAGCGAGGAAATACATCATGACGTGAAACTTCGAAAGACTATCGAGGAATTATTGCCGCAGGGGGTTCAGTTGCAAGTTCGGGAGCCCAACTTACAAGCATTTCGCTTTTCTTTCGAATAAGGTGTAATCGTGAAAGGAGCGGGTGGATTGACGAAAATCACAATCGCTGCTGTCGGGGATTTGTTGATGAAAAAGAGGATGATCGCCTCGGCCGCACGGGAAGGCGGATTCGCCCCTATTTTGGCCAAAGTAAAACCCTATCTGCGTAAATCCGATTTAACGATAGGCAATCTGGAGACCACCTTCTCCGGCAACAATTTTCGCGAAGTGCCCGGAAAACTGTTGTTCAACTCCCCGGACGATTTCGCTGCTGCGCTCCGGAACTTGGGCTTCGATGTATTAGGCACAGCCAATAACCATTGCATGGACGGGAAACTATCCGGGTTGAGGCGGACATTAAACGTCCTCGATCGACACGGTCTGCGACATACGGGCACGTATCGCTCCGCCCGGGAAGCCCGCCGGAAACTGATTGTTAACGTAAAGGGAATAAAAATCGGAATATTGGCTTATACGAAAGGAACGAACGGGATTCCAGTGCCGGAGCCATGGTTAGTCAACCGGTTAAACCGGAAAAAAATAATAGCGGACGTGCGCAGCTTGAAGAGTAGCACGGATTTTATCATCGCTTGCCTACATTTCGGGAAAGAATTTCGAACTTATCCCGACCGCAACCAAATCCGGCTCATGCGGCTGTTGTTTAAAAATGGCGTGAATGTCGTGCTTGGAGCGCATCCCCATGTACTGCATCCGATAAGAATGTTTAAGGTGAAGGACATCGATGGACACATTAGAAATCGGGTAGCGGCGTCTTCTCTAGGAAATTTCGTATCCACCGAACTCCCCCGGCATACCGCTAGACTGCGAGGAACAATCTTAATGTTAACCTTAACGAAAAATGCAAAAGGGATAACGGATGTGTTGAAAATGTCATTTGTGCCGACCCGTATTTTACAAAATATTGGAAAGAAAAACGTTTATCGGGTTGTGCCGGATTGATAGAACGGATATCGACAAAAGAGATGCTAAACCGGAAGGTCTCCGAACATTTTCAACGCTAGGATCATCCATCTGATCGTAGCTTATTCTTCGTCTTCTTCCTGCGCACTGCATATTCCTATAAACGGAACACATAATCCCGTATCGGGACAAAACCCCGGGTTATCAGCGCATAACGCTTCGGTAAAACCAGGATTCTGCCGGCTGAGGAACTTAAAATAGCAGACAATCTCATGATTGCGGACAGGCAAACTGTTCAGCTGGAAAGAGATCGGAACCTTCGTGTTTACATGCCGATAAAACAAACCGTTCTTGGTAAACGGAGGCGGATACGCATTAGCCGGCAAAGTCGGAATAATGTCATGGACGTTGATAATACGAAAACTATTTTTTACCGTTCGGTTGAACCGGGAAGCGAAGTCCGGGTCTCCGACCCGCGGACTGCCGTACGTATACGCGGCAATATTATGAAACCGTCTGTTCACCGAAATATCGAAGGCAGCTAACACGGCTAATGCTCCGCCCAAACTGTGGCCTGCAACCATCAGTCTTTTGGCTGCGGAAAGCTTGTTCAATGCTCCGATCAGCTCATTTCTTGCCGATTGATAGATGCGAGTGAATCCGCGATGGGTGTTTCCGGCATTTCTGACGAAAGGGTACGGTACTTGATATAAATCCTGGTCCGACTCATTGTCCTTGAATGTTCGGGTTCCTCTAAAAGCTATCACGATATTATCCTTCGACTCCGCGATGTAACCGAATACTTCCTCCTCCGGCTCCTCGACACCGGCAAGAGCGCGAATGGTAAAGCGAGGCGAATAGCCTTTAGGCAATACCAGCTTATCGTGCTCAAATTGCTGATAAGACTGCGCGATCATGGCCGCTAGCAATATCGCCTCTTCACTGTTGAACATGCCTGAAAGCTTCACAAAGGCAACTCCTTCCTTGCATTCAAGTTCGAAGCTCAAACACATTTTGATTGCCATGATTTTATTAGACAAACTTTCATCAACCTTCAAACGGAATACACATGCTGGTATCAGGACAAAATCCCGGATTATTGTCGCATAATGATTTGGCAAAAAGAGGATTTTTGCGGCTCAGGTTTTTAAAATAGCAGGCAATTGAGTCATTTCGCGGCACATCGTTCAATTGAAAAGTGATGGGGATCTTCGTTTTTACATGCCGATACGTTAATCCTCTCATTGTAAATGGTGGCGGATACCTTCGGGCCGGGAAAGTCGGGAAAGAATCATGAATGTTGACGATTCGCGCACTGTTTATAACCGTACTGTTGAAGCGGGAAACGAAATTGGGGTCTCCGATGCGCGGACTGCCGTACGTATAGACGAACGGATGCTTGAACCCGGTGTTTATTGCAATATCCAAAGCGGCAAGCGTGGCCAAAGCTCCGCCGTAGTTGTGACCGGTAATATATAACTTTTTCGTTGTCGAAAGCTTGGTTAATTCACGGATGATTTGGTTTCGGGTTGACCGATACAGGCATGTAAAGCCGCGCGATGTTTTCCCGCCGTTTCGGACGAAGGGATACGGAATCAAAAAGATGTCATATGAGGCAAGAAGATCTACCGGATACGAAGCGTATCCTCTGAATGCGACAACGATTCGATCCGGCGACTCGGCAATAAAACCGAATTCAAGCTCCGTAGGATTCTCGACGTCGGCAAAAGCGCGGATCGTAAAGCGAAGCTTGAAACCTTTGGGTAAAACCAGCTTCCCCTCGAAAAAGAACGGGTAAGTCTGATAGCTCATCGCTGCGAGAAATATGGCTGTTTTGCTGTTGAAAACAGGCGGTTTGTATCCGAAACCCATCTCACCATTTCCTTTCCGCTTTTGAGGCTTATCCTGCTTTTACCTGGAAAAATGGCCCGTCTGACTTAACATCGATTTCTGTCTCAAATCCGGTGCGAGGGATGCTTTTAACTGCTACTGACAATGTATCAAGCGTTGGACCGGCTTGCACCCGCCAAGCGACGGTTTCTGTTGAGCCGTTCCATGATGCAAAAACATTCGCAACCGTTCCTGGTTTACTCACGTTTATAGTAACCATCATGGGATGTAATTTATGGATTTTTCCTCCTCTTATTGTTAATGGTCCTTGATTATTAATATGAAACTCATCCCTAAATGATGATGTCGCCGACTGGCGAGATGCGACAGAACGATCCGATCTTCGGCTTTGAACTGCAGAATCGGATCAAGCAAGGTGTGATCGAGGAGGAATAAGTAAGTTGCTATCTGATCGGATTTTTTTGACAAAACGCGTATCGACGTTATTGACCAAAATCATAGTCAGTTGTTAAACTGAATACAAGCAAAATTTACTAAAGAATGTTTTAATGAACTAATTATGTCGAATAATGGGATGTTTTGAATGGTCGGAAGGCCGGAGAGAGGCGATAGCTTTAAGAAAGGTCAACCTAAGGAAACCGAAGGAGGAACGAACGATGGCCGCCCGCAAAATTTTGCCGATCGCCGAACCGGACATAACTTCCTATGCTCATTTCGCCTTTTTTCTCTCGGTGTTATACACGGACACGGACGCGTTGCGATGGGTGTACAGCAATTTCATCCCGTTGTCCATGAAGGATTTTAGCGGCAGCAAGTGGGTGGATTATTATACGCAAACTCCCTACGACCATCTCGTTCCGAGCCTTATCGGATCTGTACACCTGACTCGGAAGATGATTCTGAGGCAATCACCCAGCTTTGCCGATTTTGTCCGGAACAGCATTGAAGATGGATATTATGTTTCGACTAACGTGGACGAATTTTACATCCCTGGAACGGCCGCTTATCAGAACCGTTCCAATCTTCACGGCCTATTCATCCACGGATACGACGATGAAAGCCGGAAGTTTCATGTAACCGGCTTTCTGGCCAATCAGCGTTACGGCGGAACCGTGGTCGACTATGAAGCGATGGAACAGGCTTTCAGGGAATTAGAACCGGAAGATGATTATCATTTTACGGTTTATACCCACTTGTTCAAGCTGAACCCTAAGCACAAACCGAATTACGACTTTAAAGTGCCGTGGGTCATGGAGCAGTTGGAGGATTATTGGCTCGCTAAACCTTCGGACAGGAGGATGCAAGCGTTCGAGGAGAGACAGACCGCCACATGCCTGTGGGGAATGGACATTTACGACGGGCTGATCCTCCAAATCGAGCGTCATATCGACAAAGAAGCCATACTCGATCACCGCCCCTTCCATGTTCTGTGGGAACACAAAAGAATGATGAACCGTCGCTTGGCTTATATGGAGCAGAAGGGTTTCTACGTTTGCTCTCCCGAGGCGGCGGAAGGATTCAGGAATGTCGAGAAGTCGGCCTTGGTGAACCGAAACTTGATTCTAAAATATTGGATGAGCTCCGATAACCGGAATTTGGAGCAGCTCGCCGAGCGGCTGGGCCGGTTGAAATCCGAAGAATCGCTCGTGATTGAGCGGCTGCTGAATGAATACGAGGATTCGCTGCGGGCAGGGGATTAGAATGCGAGGCGTTATCAGGTCAGCCAGAGATTTCTGGTTGGCCTTTTTTTGTCGTTTTCTAAGTATTAGGTAGGATTGACACTCTATATACAGCGAATTAATATATAGGTGATGAAAGCCCTTACATGTGAGGCGGTAGAGAGCCTCGCTTTTTTTAATCAAATAGTTACCGGTTTCATGTAACGGGTTTCATTAATTGCATCACTATGAGGAGGGGGTAAGCGCCAAGAATAATGAAAAGTAAGAGTTCTAGTCCAAACGCTAATGTAGCTTGAAAAAGCAGAACGACCCGCATTGCGAAAGACCTATTCCCTCGAAGGAGGTAAGGCGTTTGAAACATACACGATTGAAGAAACTGACTGCGGCATTCCTTGTCTGTACTTGTTGTCTAGGCCTGTTCGGCGGCTTAAATGCCGGTATCGCGAAGGCGGAGGACCAGCCTGTCGACGCGTTTATTTCCATTGATACATCGGTCAAATATCAGAAAATCGACAACTTTGGCGCGTCCGATGCATGGTCGATGGAACAGTTGGGCAAGTATTGGACGGATGATAATAAAGCTCAGGTTGCGGATCTGCTTTTCTCAAGAGAAAAAGGAATCGGACTGTCTGCTTGGCGTTTCAACATCGGAGCGGGCTCAACCGAAACCGACCAAGCCATCATTACGAATCCTTGGCGGCGCTCGGAAGCATTCAAATCTTCAGCGGAAGGCGAGTACGATTGGAGCAAGCAGGCGGGACAACAATGGTTTCTGAAAGCTGCCAAGGAGCGGGGCGTAGACACGCTGATCGCCTTTGCGAACAGTCCGCCGGTATGGATGACGAAAAACGGCCACGCTCAGCCGGATTCGACCGTCGGTTCCACCAATTTGAAGATGGGATATGAAGACGAATTTGCCGGTTATTTGGTCGATGTACTGGAGCATTTTAAGGAAGAAGGGTTGGAATTTCAATACATCAGCCCGATCAACGAACCGACATGGGATTGGAACAAAGCCGGACAGGAAGGAAATCGCTATAATAACGACGACATAAAACGCGTCATTCTTGAGCTGTACCGGCAGATTCAGGCCAAAGGGCTCTCGGAACAAATTAGCGCTCCCGATGGCGTAGAGATTACGGCACTGCTTGACGATGAAGTTTATAAGCAGTTCGCGAACAAAGAACGATACACAGGCGGCTCCAATAGTCTGGGAGTTGGAAAATACCGCGAATACATCAAAGACCTGCTGGGCGATCCGGAACTAAAGGCAGCGATTGGCAATAAAATTGCTTCCCACTCCTACTGGTCCGATTACAGCAACCCGGGTGATGACCGTCTTGGTGAACTTCGGGATTTATTGAATGCTAACATCAAGAAATACGATGAAGCGGCCAAATATTGGATGAGTGAGTATTGCATCCTCGGTTCATACGGTCCAGGCCGGGATCTCGGCATCAATCCGGCCCTTTACGTTGCCCGTACGATCCATTTCGACATGACGCGGGCGAATGCGTCGGCTTGGCAGTGGTGGACAGCGGTCTCCAAAGAAGACTATAAGGATGGGTTGATTTATACCGATTTCAATAATGTCGGGGACAAGCAAAACATTCTGACGTCAAAAATCTTATGGGCACTCGGTAACTACAGCAAGTTTATCCGTCCCGGCGCGGATCGCATTGCGCTTACGGGACTGGACGAGCAAGCCCGGAGCGGTCTGCTCGGTTCCGCATATACGCATGACGGAGAGAAGACGGTAACGAGCGTATTCGTCAATGATAGCCAGGACGATAAACGCATCAAGATTTCTTTAAGCGGACTGGACAAGCAAGATACGGTCTCTGTAATGAAATCGTACGTAACCTCAGGCGACAGGGATCTTGCCCGGGGACAGGATGTGCCGGCTATGGCCGACGGAACGTTCGAAACGGTCATTCCCGCGCATTCGGTCGTAACCCTGAACGGGGATATCGTGAAGGCAAACAAGAAACCTGACGCTCCTGATGAAGTAAAAGCGGAGCCTACCAATAAAGGTTTGAAGATCACATTCAGTTCCCCGAAAGGCGCTTATGAATACGAAGTGAGATACGGAGCGATGAACGACAACCGGGAACATGTCTTCACGCTAATGTCCGAAGACGCGTTCGTCCTTCAAGGGTTGGATAACGGCAAATCCTACTATGTCACGATTCGCGCCGGAAACAAGAACGGGTTCGGCCCGCCGTCGAAACGGGTGTATGGTACTCCGACTCTATTGGCTCCGACCGGGGTTACGGCAACGGGTACCGATGGCGGCTTAAAGGCGGTTTACGAAATTGAAGCTACCGTCCCAGCATATCGTATTCGTTATGGTAACCAATCGGGTCATTACGATAACGAGCTGATTAGCAATACTCCGAATGGAACGATCATAGTCGATGGGCTCGTTAACGGATCAACCTATTACGGGGTCGTTGAAGCGGTAGACGGTCAAGAGGTTAGTCCTCCATCGGCTGAATTTCAAGTGAAGCCGGATGTGTCCGCACCGAGCAAGATCATTGCCGTATCGGGTGATCGAAATGCGCAGCTTGAATTCGCTCCGGTGGAAGGTGCATTGGGCTACTCCATTCAGGTCGTTTCTAGTTCGGAAGTTGTTTCTGCTATCAGCGGCGACAAACCTGCCATACGGCTGGGAGACTTAACTAATGGATCGCCGTATACCGTTCGTGTTTCCACGATCGGCAAAGGCGGCGCCGGTACCGGTTACTCGGAAACGGTCGTGACGCCTAAAGCTGAGAATATCCGTCTGGAAGACGATTTTGAGAGCGGCGATATGACAGGCTACCAGCAGGATATTAGCAATTGGCTCATCGAAAACAGCCTGTTGAAGCATACTTCCGGTGGAGATCACCAGGGGGAACTAGGTGTCAATGGCTTATATCTTATCGATGGAACGATAACGGCGGTCGCCAAACAGGGGACGCAGGGAGCGGATTGGGGGATCACCTTCCGCGGCAGCAGCCACTCGCAAGGGTACATGTTCGGCTACGAGAACGGCGCGCTGGTTATTCGCAGAGACGGTCAAAATTTAACGGCTTCCATACCGTTTACAGCGGTGCTAGGCGAGCTTTACAAGCTCGAGGTGCGGCTGGATGGGAAACGGATCAGGGCATATATTGATGGGAATCAGATGTTTGACATTACGGATACGGTTTACACAAGCGGACGTGTTGGTCTTCACAGCTGGGCTGATGCGGAATTTGCCTACTTGAAGATTACCCGCGACACGGAATCCCTAACAACTAAGCCGGAAATATATCAAGTGAAGGTAGGCAGCCGGCAGGTGGCGCTGAAGTACAGCGAAGTAGACGGTGCCGATTCGTATGTAATCCGTTATGCGGCCATAGCGGGAAGCAATTCCGGTTCCGTTGAAATACCTGCCAATCCGGGCTCGACGATGGTTACCGGTTTGCTAAATGGAGTAACTTACTCCTTTGCGGTTGTCGCTGTGCGAGACGGCGAGGAGTCGGTGTCGGAGCCGGCAGAAGCGACGCCAATCGGCAGTGATAGCCAGGTTCTCTTCTATGTTGATGCCGGCGATGGTACACCTCTCGAGTTGGAGGATGGCGAAACATTCGGATCGCAACAGACACTGGAAGAGCAGCCGTATGGCAGTGACCCCGTGACAGGAATCAAGTGGGGTTATGAAGCTGACGACGGGTCGACCTGGGCCCACACTGGTCCGACCGATGCGTACGAGTCCATACGCCAATACGATGGAAATGTAAACGGTAAAGGGCTTGCCTACCGGTTTCAGATTCCAAACGGCACTTACAAAGTAACAGTCGGGTTCTTCGATCCGTGGCATGCGAGCGACCGGACGATGAACCTGACGATCAACGGTGAAACGAAACTGACCGGTTATGTCATCGGCTCGAAACGGGAAGCTCAAACGTTCGAAGGCATTGTTGTGACGCAAGGCGAACTTATCTTGAAGGTAATTAAAGCAGGCGGATCGAAACCGATGTTAAGCTGGATTAAGGTGGAACAGTAATATCGATCTTTCCGACAAGAGTGGAAAATGCCTTTTAAGCATTTTCAATTAGGGTAGTACCGCGATGACTCGTCCCTGTCTATAGACAGGGACGCTTTTTGTCGGAAGACAAGAACATGGTCCGATTCCCGTCGCTGAACTTTGTCGAATAGAGGGATTGATATTCATGAATGCCTTCGTATAATATTGAAGATATACTTTGCGAAATTTTGGTAATTAGCGTCTTAATTGGCACTAACTCTTTCCTATATATAAGAATACATACGGCTGACATCTCGTTAACAGGCAGAAAGGACGAAGACATTGAACAAACGACGGTTAATAGTCGTAATCCTGCTGCTGGTGCTGGCAGGTTGCACCAATGAAAATAACGACCGCGGAGCTGCTGTCAATGGGGACATCGTTATCGGAGTAGGCTGGCCGCTAGCAAGCCGCAATGAGGGTCTTGCAGAAGGTGTGGGGTTAGCCGTGGAAGAGATCAATGCCGGAGATGGAGTACTTGGGCGCAAGCTGCGCATTGTGAGCGCCGATGACGGCGGTTCCGTCACGGAAGGCTTGTCCGTAGCCGCTCGGTTCGCTGCTGATCCCGCAACGGTTGCAGTAATCGGACATCGGGGCTCCTCCGTTTCCTTGGCAGCGGCAGCCGTGTACGACAAAGAAGGCATAGTCATGCTGACACCGGGTTCAACGTCCCCGAAACTGACACAGAGCGACTACCGTTACGTATTTCGGATGATTCCGAGTGACGATCGGATTAGTGCGCGTTTGGCTCATTACGCCGCTTCCCAAGGCTATAAGAAGGTGGCGATTCTGTATACGGACGACGAATACGGTCGCGGTCTTGCCAACGCTTTCGAGGATAGCGGCAAGGAACAAGGTATCGATACGGTGGACAGGCTGGCCGAATATACGGATCTGGCCGATCTGACGCGTCTGGTCCGGGAATGGACAGCGCTCGGCTGCGATGCGGTGTTCGTTGCCGAGGTGATGCCGGGAGCTGCCAGAACGGTATCGGATCTCATGTTGGCGGGCTCGAACTTGCCCATTCTGGGAGGGGACGGTCTGGACTCGGCAGAGCTTGCAAAGACGGCGGGAACAGCGGCGGAAGGAGCCATTGTGGCGTCGATTTTCAACCCGTTGGATAAGCGGGCCGAAGTTAGCGGTTTTATAGAGAAGTACAAAGGCAAATACGGAGAGGTTCCAGGCAAATGGGCGGGGCAAGGATATGATGCGGTAATGCTGCTGGCCGATGCTATTCGAAGTGCCGGCACAACCCGTCCGACCGATATTGCTAACGTACTTCACGGGACGAGCGGCTGGATCGGCGTGACAGGGAGCCATTCCTTCGACGAGTCCGGGGATGTGACGGATAAACCCATCGTGCTGAAAGAAGTCGTGGACGGCGCATTCCGGTATTTGAGAGACTAAGGGGGGATCAGCTTGACCCAAAGCATATTCCGCAAAGCGGCGGTCGATCGCTTGTCTTCGCCCGAGCAGCTGGATACGCTGACTCGCGTCACTTCGCCGAAAGGATGGCTGATCCTTGCCTCTGTTGGATTGTTAATGGTCATCGCTGGCATTTGGGCATTTGCCAGCAGTCAGCCGGTGAACGTCAATAGCCAAGGCGTTCTTGTCCGGCCTGGCGGCATTGCATCTATCGGCGCAGTCACCGAAGGTCAACTGACCGACATCCGCATTCGGCTTAACGATCATGTACGCCGCGGAGACGTCATTGCCCGCGTTCGCCAGCCGGAACTGATCGATGAATTGGTCGGGCTTCAGAAGCTATTGCAGGCGGACTCGGAAGAAAATAAGGAGGGACTGGACAACATCGAGTCCCGTATCCACCAATTGGAGCTGTTAATTGAAGAACGATCGCGCGTAGTGAGCCCTTACGATGGACGTGTCATAGAGGTCGGCGTGAAAAAGTATGACCGGTTGTCCGTGGGGGCAACAGTTGCGACACTGGAGTTGGACAAAGGTTCTCAGCACAAGCTTCAAGCCGTTATGTACATCCCGGTACAGGTTGGTAAACAAATCGTTCCGGGCATGGATGCCCAGATTAATCCCACTTCCGTGAACAAGGAAGAATACGGGAATTTGCTGGGGCGGGTCGTCTCCGTGTCGGAATATCCCGCTACCGAGCAGAGTATGTTGAATACGCTTGGTAACGAAGCGTTCGTACGTCAACTCTCGGGCGCGGGTGCGGCATTGCTCGAGGTGCGCGTAGAAATACTGGACAATCTCTCCACTCCGAGCGGTTACCAATGGTCTACGAAGGAAGGTCCTCCGATGGCCATCGAGAGCGGCACTCCGATGACGGGGGCGATTACCCTCTACAGGCGAAAGCCGATTACGCACGTTATTCCATCTATTCGATAAACCCTTAAGTCATATGCAGGGGGATCCCATGAGCACTTTCATGACCAGGATACTTAAAAAAGGTCCTATCCCGGGGCGACGGGTCAAAACGCCGACGGTATTGCAGATGGAAGAGGTCGAATGCGGCGCAGCCGCTCTTGCGATCGTGCTGGCATATTACGGGCGGCACGTATCGCTGGAGCGGCTGCGTGTCGATTGCGGCGTTTCCCGCGACGGCAGCAACGCCCTTAATATAGTGAAAGCCGCACGCAATTATAAACTTACGTCCAAGGCGTTCCGCAAAGAACCCGCCGACCTGCACGAAATGACGGGACCCATGATCATTCATTGGCAGTTCAACCACTTCGTCGTGTTGGAAGGATTCGGAAAAGGAAAAGCGTATATCAATGATCCGTCAGCAGGGCCTCGCACCGTATTGGCGGAAGAATTCGATGCCTCGTTTACCGGCGTCGTGCTCACCTTCGAACCTTCGGAGCAGTTCGTTCGACAGAAGGAAAACGGGGGGGCGTTCCGTTCTCTGAGAAAGCGGTTGTCCGGCACCGGGGACAGCATCGCGTACGTTGTTCTGGCCGGACTTATGCTCGTCGTTCCGGGGCTCGTCATCCCGACATTCAGCCGCATGTTTATCGACGATGTGCTGCTTGCGGGGCTGACGAACTGGATGATGCCACTGCTGATCGGCATGGGGCTGACCGCCTTGCTGCGCGGCCTGCTCACGTTCCTTAGGCAGCATTATCTGATACGGTTAGAGACGAGCATGGCGATGAATATGTCGGGTCATTTTTTCTGGCACGTACTCAGACTTCCCCTTACTTTCTTTCAACAACGGCATGCCGGAGAAATCGTCTCCCGGATTACCATTAACAGCCGTCTAGCTCAACTGCTAGGCGGGGAGCTGGCAGTAGCTGCTTTGGATCTTTTGATGATCGTGTTTTATTTTATTTTACTGGTTCAGTACAGTTGGCTGCTGACCCTGCTTGGCGTTGGCATCGCTCTGGCGAACTTCGGTTACCTGCGCATCGTATCCAGGGTTCAGACCGACCGCAACCAGAGATTGATGCTCGATGACGGCAAAATGGACGGCGTGTCGATGTCGGGGCTAGGTATGATCGAGACGTTAAAGGCTAGCGGTGCGGAATCCGACTTTTTCAACCGATGGTCGGGTTGGCAGAGCAAGCTGATGAACACCCAGCAGAAGTTGGGGGAGACAGGACAATATTTAACCACGGTACCTTCGTTTCTCTCTGCCATTAATTCGATGGTGATCCTTATCGTGGGCGGTCTATTCGTAATGAACGGCACGTTCACGATCGGTATGCTGGTCGCTTTCCAGAGCTTGATGGCGAGTTTCCTCGACCCGATCGGGCGAATGATCCGTCTTGGAACCGCATGGCAGGAAGTATCCGGGAGCCTGAATCGGTTGGACGATGTATATCGCTATCCGCTTGCCCCGGCAGCAACACAAAGCCATGATGAGTTAGCGGAGGGGCTAGAGGGACAACTGCAACCGGCCGCGCAGATTTCCAAGCTGCAAGGCGCAGTGAAGCTAGAAGGCGTTACGTTCGGCTATAATCCACTGGAACCGCCGCTCATATCGGATTTTCATCTCACGTTAAAGCCGGGAGAGCACGTTGCATTGGTAGGCGGTACAGGAAGCGGCAAGTCGACGATCGCCAAGCTGATAACGGGATTATATGAACCGCAAGCGGGGGAAATCCGTTTCGATGGCAAGTTGAGGGGGGAGATTCCGCGTATTTTGCTGGCAGGATCGCTTGCCTCCGTAGATCAAGAAATCCGCCTATTCCAAGGCACTATTCGCGATAATATTACCCTGTGGGACGATACAGTGCCTGAAACAGATATCGTGCGTGCATGCAGAGACACGCAAATCCATGAAGAAATTGCGTCCCGCCCCGGCGCATACACCCACCTCGTTGCCGAAGGAGGCACCAACTTCAGCGGAGGACAGCGGCAGCGGCTCGAAATCGCGAGAGCGCTGTGCGGCAACCCTTCGATTCTGATTCTGGACGAAGCGACAAGCGCGCTTGATCCGCTGACGGAACAAGCGGTGATCGACTGTCTGAAGCGAAGAGGCTGCACTTGTATTACGGTTGCCCATCGGCTTAGCACGATTCGCGATGCAGACGAGATTATCGTACTTAGCCAGGGAAAAGTCGTGGAACGGGGCAATCATGATCGGTTAATCCGCATGGGCGGCATGTACGCTTCGCTCATTGCGGATGACTGAACGCAATGCGAATGGGGGCATTAACGTGAGGACAGAGAAGGAGAAAGCAGTCGCGGCAGCTGCGGTAGAGCGGTTCGGCGGAGAAGCCGCTTCTTTGCAGTCCGGCGGCCTGTTGCTGGAAGGAAGCGGAATCTGGATCGTTCGTTCCGGCACGGTTCGTTTGTTCTCGGTGCTCGGTAGAGAGGATGGTAGTTTCGGCAAACGTTCGCATCTATTCGATATAGACTCGGGCAGCGTTATATTCGGCCCGGGTTTACAGAGAACGAATCTTTCGGCGAAGGCGATGATTTTGGCCACCAGTCTCGGGGAAACGGAACTTGTCCAGTTGCCGAGGTCGGCTGTCTATGCGATGGCGGCCGATAGCGGGACCCGGGAGTGGATGGCGGATCAGCTTGTCTGTTGGATCGCAGCATGGCATAAGACCTTTGCGGATGAAACTGCATTTCCTTTAGGTAACGCAGGTAGGCTGGGGAACCCCGGAGCAGCCGTCCTATCGGCATCGGACACCGCCGACTGGTGGCGCAGCGATCCGGAATGGCGCAGCCTCGACGCCTTCCACGAACTTGCCTTGTCGGCGCTGCAGCGCCAGCGCGATGAGGAAGCGCAAGTTGAACGGGATCGTCTGCAACTCCGTTCCGACAATGATGGGAGATTGCTGAACAGGGCGATGGCCCGACTGCAGGGTGTACATACGGTAACGGGATTAACGGATTCCGACGACACGGATGTTCAGAACCCGCTGCTGGCGGCGGCTCGCGCTGTCGGTCGATATATGGGAATAGAAGTGCGGTCGCCCTTGCATGCGCCGGGCGAAGGAAACAATCCCGTACTGGTGATCGCCGAAGCCTCCAGATTTCGTTGCCGGGAAGTCACGCTCGCGGGACATTGGTGGCGGGGGGATAACGGGCCGCTCCTGGCGTTCACGGAGCAAGACGGCCGTCCGGTGGCCTTGCTGCCGCGTAAGCCGGGCCAGTACGATCGTTACGATCCGGCCGACGGTTCTCTTGTACCCGTAACGGATGAGTCAGCCGATCTATTGAAAGACGCCGCATACATGTTCTATAAGCCTCTGCCGTCCAGGTCATTGAAGCTGATGGATATTATTCGGGTTGGAGCGCAGCGCGGCATCTGGAGAGATATTATCGTATTACTGTCGCTTGGCGTCATGATCGGGCTGCTGGGATTGCTTACGCCGATTATTACCGGCGTCCTATTCGATACGATAATCCCTGAGGCCGATAGGTCGCAGCTTATCCAGCTTGCGTTCATTCTTACGGGTTCCGCCGTAGCGGTATTTCTGTTCGAGATCGCACGCGGCGTGGCCATGTTGAGGATTGAAGGGCGCGTGGATATGACGATTCAGGCGGCGGTGTGGGATCGACTGCTGCGATTGCCTGTCTCTTTTTTTCGCGATTATTCATCGGGCGATCTAGCTATGCGTGCGAACAGCATTAACGCCATTCGCCGCAAACTGTCGGGCATTGCGGTGTCTTCCTTGTTTTCAGGGCTGTTCTCGACCTTTTATCTCATTCTGCTGTTCAGATACGATTCCGGCATTGCGTTGATCGCTCTCGGTCTTGCCGTCCTCAGCATCCTTGTCAGCACAGGCTTCTCCTTCGTTCAAATTCGTTATCAGCGGGAGCTCTTGAAGGAACAGGGTAATCTGACAAGCCTCATGCTGCAGATTTTGGCTGGGATCGCCAAATTTCGAGTCGCTGCCGCGGAAAGCCGCGCTTTCTATTTATGGGCGAATTTGTTCGGCAAACAAAACCGAATCCAATTTAAAATGAATAAGCTAGAATCCTATTTTGCCGTGTATCAGACGATGTATCCGATCCTGACTTCCATGTTGCTCTATTATTCAATCATATCGTTTGGCGCGGAACGGATCAGTACAGGCGACTTTATTGCCTTTTTCGCCGCATTTTCTGCATTTCTAAGCGGTTTGCTCGCGATGTCTTCATCGCTGTTGTCGATCTTGAGCGTCGTTACGATGTATGAGCGGGCAAAGCCGATACTTGCGGCGCTGCCGGAAGAAGCGGAAGGCGGCGAGCATCCGGGAGAGCTTAGCGGCGGCATCGATCTGTCCCATGTTCATTTTCGATACTCGGCGGACGGAGCATGGAATATAAGAGACGTATCATTATCTATTAGACAAGGAGCATTCGTTGCGATCGTAGGCGAGTCCGGCAGCGGCAAGTCGACGCTGATGCGTCTTTTGCTCGGTTTCGAGAAGCCGGAGTCCGGTACGATTCGTTATGAGGGCAAGGAATTGGGCAACTTGGATCTTCAGGCGGTTAGGCGCCAAATGGGCGTCGTGCTGCAAAATGCCGATTTGATGGCCGGCGATCTGTACGCCAACATCGTCGGATCTTCGGGATTGACGGTAGAAGATGCTTGGGAAGCGGCTAAAATAGCCGGATTGGAAGAGGATATCCGCGAAATGCCGATGGAAATGCATACCGTCATACCAGACGGAGGCGGCATGCTGTCCGGCGGCCAACGCCAGCGACTGCTTATTGCCAGAGCAGTCGTGCGCAAGCCGAAAATTCTTTTTTTCGATGAAGCCACGAGCGCCCTTGATAACCGAACGCAAGCTGCAGTCAGCGAGAGTCTGGAGCGGCTCCAAGCGACGCGGATCGTCATTGCCCACCGATTAAGCACGATTCGACGCGCGGATCTGATCGTCGTCATGCACCGCGGACAAATCGTGCAGCATGGGACCTATGAGGAATTGGTGGCCCAAGAGGGGCAATTTACGGAAATGGCACAGCGGCAGTCGGTGTAGAAATAAAAAATAGTCAAACGGGAGATTTAAGAGTTATACTGAAACAATAGAAATAACAAATTTCGCCAAAATTCGAAGGAGTGATACCTAGTGAGCCAATGGACACAGGAATCGATGAATGAGGTTTTGAATGATATCTACCGGAAGGCGGCAACCGACAAGGCATTTCGCCAGCTTTGCCTAAGCCAGCCGGAATCGGCCGTGAAGCAAGTAACGAATCAAGCGCTGCCGGAAGGCTTTACGGTACGCTTCATCGATAACGCAGGCGCGGACGCGACTTTCGTGCTTCCGGATTACCTTGGAGACAGCGAATTATCCGATGCTCAGTTGGAAGCCGTTGTCGGGGGGAAAAAGAAAAAGAAAGATAAAGACGATGACGATGACGAGGCTCCTTTCACCGGGATGCCGTTTCACTGTAAATTGTGAATCTGGGGATGCTGGCTTAAGCCGGCGTCCTTCTTTATATGTAGGGGGCATTCCATCATGTACTCGTTCGTAAGATTAAACAATGAACAATTATCTTCCTATGCGGAGCTTACCTTTCCATCCTTGCGGGAAGAGCTATTGAGTGAGTCAAGGGAGCCATCCGTCATCGCTATAGGTGCGATGTTGTTCGGCAAACCGATCGGACTCGTATGGGGAAAATATTGGGCTCGATATGGATACGGCCAGATTAAGACCATCTTCGTGATCGATAAGTACCGCCGCAGAGGGATCGGAGGGTCGTTGCTAAGAGAGATGGAACTGGCATTTGAACAATTGGGCTGCAAGGAAATGCGTTTCGATTATAGACATGATCAAGCACGTTCGTTGATATGGGAACGATTGTTTCAACAAACGGATTGGAGCCATACCTACGGATCGCTTCATACCTTTACCGTTTCCGTCAGCCAGTTAATGGAGTTGGAGTGGGTACGGCGCCAGCGCTTGCCCGAGCGCTTCTCCTTCATGACATGGAGCGAATTGAAGGCAGAGGAGCAGGCTTTCATCGAGGCAGGAAAAGATGTCTGGTATCCCGCTTCGATGACCCCGCTTCACAAGGAGACTAGCAAGACCGTGAATTTGTCTGTCGGTTTGCGTTATGGAGCGGATATTATCGGTTGGATGATCATTCATGAGCATGACGAGGATACGGTGATCGGGGATCGAATGTATGTCAGACAGCCGTTCCAGGCTCAGGGTCGAGCTGTTTCGGCAATGATTGAAGCCGTTCGGAGAATCGCGGAGGCCGGTTTTCGGTTTGCCAGATTCGACGTGTCAGGCAACAATAAGCAGATGCTCCGATTCGTTGAACGAAAAATGAAGCCATGCCTGGTCGATTCCTATGAAGTCGTAAGGTTAAATAAACGATTGGCGGTAGCAGACTATGCGTGAATGGATTCGTGACATCGTCAATCAATCAAGCAGTATGGCGGAGCGCTCGTCGGACGATTATCGGGCACAATCATGGGATGAAGCGGATGCTGCCGAGGTTCGGAAGAGGCTTACGTTATGGTGCGATCGAGCAGCTAAAGGGGATTGGGATAAATTCGCCGCCCGATTAGCTCTGGCCGGGATGACTATGGACGATGCTGAGAGCATGCTTGGACCTGTTCGGATTCGCGAGGCAGCCAAGCTGCCGGAATGGACGACAACGCTGCAATTGCTCATAGCCTCAATCGAAGATGCCGGGAAGGAATGGGTACAACCCGAACGCTTGCCTGGCGATCCGTGCTTCGTCCCGGAACATCCGATCGCTTTCGAACATCTTTTCTTGCCCTTCCTTCAGGCAGCTATTCGCTCCCTGAAGGAGCGTGCGGGTTCTCTTGCGGACGTATTGACACCGGATGCCTGGCATAGCATGGAGCGGAGCCTACTTCAATCTCTGTCGCACGTAAGTTGGCGCTCGCTGGATCTTGAGTTTTCCGTTTACCGGTCGGGAGCCATAGCGATCCCGGGAAATCGAACTATGTATACACGATTTGTCGGGGAAATGCTCCAGGGCAAATGGCTCGGGTTTATGCGGGAATATAGCGTTCTGGCGAAGCTCGCATCCATTACGGTGAGAACATGGGAAGACAACCTTCTTGAATTTCTGCAGCGATATGAGGTTGATAAACCGTGGCTGAATGAATCCATCCTATCCGGACAACCCATAGCGGGAACGATTGCAGCACTGGAATTGAATCGCTCCGATAGCCATAATGGCGGCCGCAGCGTGATCATCGTGACTGTATCGGATGGAAGCAAGCTAGTCTATAAACCCAAAAGCTTAAGCCTTGATGCTGCCTATTCGCATCTGCTCATGGAGTTGCGTGAACTTGGAGCGCCTAACGACTTGCTCCCGATCGGCCAGATGGATTGCGGCAGCTATGGATGGCAGCGTTATATTGAACATAAGCCGTGCGCGGATGAAACGGAAATCGCCTTGTATTACCGGAGAGCGGGGACGCTTCTCTGTATCTCCCATCTGTTAGGCGCAACGGATTTACATAATGAAAATGTGATCGCATGCGGAGCTTTTCCAGTACTGATCGATGTAGAAACGATGCTGCATCCTTTAACCAATCACATACAAAGCGATGATCCCGATGCAGACGCCGAGGAGCTTGCTTATGATAGGAAAACCCGTTCTTTGCTGCGAACGCTGCTGCTTCCGAGCTGGAGGGACTTAGGCGATACCGGTCTGAAAGAGATCAGCGGTTTGTTCGGCGGTCAACAAAACCATGCCGACACGATAACCTTCCGCGGATTGCTCCATGTTAATACGGATGCAATGAAGATAGGCGATATTCCTTATGTGCAGCATGAGTCAACTAATATCCCTTTTCTTCAGGGTCGAAGCTTGGATTTTAACCGCAACAGCCAAGAGCTTATCCAAGGATTTGGCGATATGTATCAATTTCTGATGTCCCAACGGAAGCAGTTGCTTGCTGCGGGCGGGCCGCTTTCGGCTTTCAAAGGAATACCGTCAAGGTATGTATTTCGAGCGACCGCCATTTACAGTCAGATGTTGGAAAATAGCTATCGCCCGGATCTGCTTCGCAACGGCATTGACCGCGATATTCAGCTTGATGCGATGAGCCGATTTTTGACCTCGGACGAGGAGTTATCGGATAGATGGCCGCTCGTGAGACGGGAACTGGACGATCTATGGAGAATGGACATCCCGTTTTTCCAAGTAAGGACGGATGAATGCCGACTTACGGATAGCAGCGGGTCGTTCGGACCGGATTTATCCCCGATGAGCGGCTATGACTATATGCTTCACACATTGCAGCGATTAGACGAGACGGATTGCGATTTCCAAACGTCATTGATTCGAGGAGCATTATATACGAAATTATCCGAAGCAGAACATCTTGCACCGGCACTTTCTCCATTTCCAGTGCAAGTCGGAGAATACGGCGAACCAGAACTGTCGTCTAAAGAATGGATCTCGAACGCAGAGCAGATCGCTGTCCGTTTGAGTCGCGAAGCCATTGTTGCATCTGACGGTACCCGTACCTGGATCGCTCCTAGATTGGGCGGCCGTTATCCCTGGCAAGCTGCGCTCAGCTATGACCTGTATGACGGACACTGCGGGATAGCGCTATTTTATGCTGCATTGTTCAAGGTGACTGACAAGATAAGCTATCGCGAGGATGCACTGGCGACGCTTCGGTTGCTGCGAGGTAAAATTCACAGAAACGAAGTGGATGATTTTGCCGGGAAAGGTATCGGCGGATTCGTTGGACTCGGCTCTATCGTCTATGCATTTGTCCGTATCGGACAGCTTATCGATGAGCCTGAATTGCTGGTCGACGCCACAAGGGTGGCTGCCTGGTTCACGGAATCTCGAATCAACGCAGATGACAAGCTTGATCTGTTGCACGGTGCGGCGGGAGCCGTGTTGTCGCTGCTTGTTTTGTACGATGTCGTCCCGGATCCTCTCATTCTAAGGGCTGCTGAGCAATGCGGGGAGCATTTGCTACGTAACCGGAGGCTGCAATCGAATGGCCATCGGGTATGGGCGAATCAGAGCGGTAAAGCGCTGGCCGGGCTATCCCACGGCGCTGCCGGAATAGCCTATGCTTTGCTTCGGTTACATGCGCTAACTCGCGAAGAACGCTTTCTGAGAGCAGCCGAAGAAGCAATTGATTATGAACTGTCGATATTTGTTCCTGATCAGGGAATATGGCCGGATTTACGGTCGGCGGACAAACCAGGTTTGACGGATGCATGGTGTCATGGGGCGGCCGGCATCGGGCTTGGCAGACTGGTCGGGTTGTCGATACTGGATACCGTTGAAATTCGCGCCGATATTGAGAAGGCGATTCAAGCGGTTCGATTAGGATTACATCATACCGGAAGAGACCATCTATGCTGCGGTGCGATGGGCAGAGTAGAGTTCTTGTTATCCGCCGGAATGCGGCTGAATCGGAAGGAGATAGAGCGAGAAGCCAGACTTCATGCGTCCGCGATCGTCCGAAGGCATCACGGATATTGGGAAGACGGATACGAGCCTAACTTCATCTATGAACCGCTTGGATTTTTTCAAGGCATTGCCGGCATCGGTTATGAGCTGCTCCGATTGCACGATCCGAAATCGTTGCCTTCCGTTTTGGCGATGGAATAACGCGTAAGCTGCGCCTGCATTAATTGCGGTTTTTCGACCGAATCTGCAAATAAATGATAGTCAATAGGTAATTAAGGAGTTATACTAAAATGGTTGAAACTAGAAAAATTAGCCAATTTAGAGGGGGTGGTATCTGATGAGCCAATGGACAAAGGATTCGATGAATGAAGTTCTGAAAGAAATATACCAGAAGGCGGCAACCGACAAGGCATTTCGCCAGCTTTGCCTAAGCCAGCCGGATTCGGCTGTAAAGCAAGTAACGAATCAAGCGCTGCCGGAAGGCTATTCGGTACGTTTCGTCGATAACGCAGGTGCGGACGCAACTTTCGTGCTTCCGGATTTCCTTGGAGACAGCGAATTATCTGATGCGCAGCTGGAAGCCGTTGTTGGAGGGAAGAAGAAAAAGAAAGATAAAGATAAAGACGATGACGACGATAAATCAGATCCTGAGGAACTTCCCTATAATATTATTGGCGGCACAAGGTAGACAGTGAAAAAAGAGTTCATGATATGAACAGTGGAGTTACACGCAGATGCAGGGAGACATTCCATCATGTATTCGTTCATAAGATTGAACCGCGAGCAGCTATCTTCCTATGCGGAGCTTACCTTTCCTTCCATGCATGAGGAGCTATTGAGCGAGTCAGAGGAGTCCTCCGTCTTAGCTATAGGTGCGTCGTTGTTCGGCAAACCCATTGGACTTATATGGGGAAATTATGGGGCTCAACATGCAAGAGGCCGGATTAAGACCATCTTCGTAACGGATAAGTACCGCCGCAGAGGGATCGGAGGGGCGATGCTTAGAGAAGTGGAGCTGGCTTTTGAACAATTGGGCTGCAAGGAAATCCGTTTCGATTACAAACAAGACCCATCGCGTTCGTTGATTTGGGAACGATTGTTTCAACAATCGGGGTGGAGCCATTCCTACGGCTCGCTTCATACGTTCACCGCTTCCGTCAGCCAGTTTATGAAGATGGAGTGGGTGCAGCGGCAGCGCTTGTCTGAGGACTTCTCATTCATAACATGGAGCGAATTGAAGGAAGAGGAGCGGGCTGTCATCGAGGCAGGAAGAGATGTCTGGTATCCTGCCTCAATGACCCCGCTGCGCAAGGAGTCAAGGATGTCCCCAAATTTGTGTGTCTTTTTGCGTTATGGAGCGGAAATCGTCGGTTGGATGATCTTTCATGAGCATGACGAGGATACGGTGATCGGGGATCGGATGTACGCTAGACACCCCTACCAATCTCAGGGACGTGCTGTTTCGGCTATGATTGAAGCCGGTCGGAGAATCGCGGAGGCCAAGTATCCATTTGCCCAATTCAATGTGTCGGGCAACAACAAGCAGATGCTCCGATTCGTTGAACGTAGGATGAAGCCATGCCTGGTCGATTTCTATGAATTGGTAAGGTTAAATAAACGATTGACAGATTCGAATTCGTGACTAATTCAAACCCGCGATAATCGCGGGTTTTTCATTTTATCGGAACAGATTCTGTCAAGCTCTGCGACGGTATAAAATTTCACATAAGGGATCTAAAAGAATACATCAAGAGAGATTATTGTTCGCAAGAATAATTTTAACAAAACGAGGACAATCTATATCCGACTTGCTGACATATATCTTTGTATCGGAGGAAGCTTATGCCTATTTTTAAACCTTCCCTAATTGCGAACTCGATTTATGAGATAGACGGAGAAGCACTGCAGCGGGCAGGAATTAAAGGGATAATACTTAACTGGACAAATACTTTAACGAAGAAGAATGCTGAGTCTGTATCGGATTCGATGAATACTTGGCTGAAAAACTTTCAGTCCAGATTTGGGATAAAGCTTATAATAGTCTCAAATAGCAAACCCCCGTCGCAAGAACATACGCAGGTTAATGAGATTCCAGCTTTGTTCGAAGCGAGTAAACCGAAGAAAAAAGCATTTTTAGCCGCACTGAATATACTTGGAACCCGTAGAAACGAGACTGCAGTTATTGGTAATGGCATAATTACTGATTTATGGGGCGGAAACCGGTTAGGGATGTATACGATTTTCGTGTCTCCTTCATGGACAAAACCTCGGTTTATACGGGTGGTAAAACGGCTAGTGGTAAGAATGCTTCGAGTATAGATGCAAGCAAGTTCCATTACTCACTGCAGAAGAGATAGATGAACAGTTTCACAAAAAAGAACCCGGTCTGAATACCGGGTTCGGTAATGCTTTCGTAATATTTAGCTGGGCATATCAGCTTTACTTCGTATTATTTTGCGCTCTAGGTCTTCCTTGATCGTTTGGGTCATTAGATCGAGACGGGCTATTCTTTGGGTTGTTTTTATCGGGTTTGGTTTTAGTGCTCATTTTATCGTTCACCTCCTGTGTTATCCATAAAGAGTATTTCTCCAAACCGTTATCTTTATCAGAATAATGTGTGTATAAAATAGGCTGATCGCACAGTTGTGTTTATAAACAGGATGCGTGGATATAAGTAAGCGTCAAACCTTCCCCACCTTCAAGCCCGCTAATCGCTATGAGATAATCCTCCTCAGAATCAGTCAGGGGAGGATTTTTTATGGCCAGAAA
>NZ_JBHSMH010000027.1:0-3132 GCF_042655365.1 Cohnella suwonensis
ATGACCGACCAATACTTTTCGGAATGACTGGCTAAGACTTTCCGGAATCGGTGACCATTACTTTCCGGAATGGGTGGCTAAAACTTTTCGGAATACGCAGCATACCTCATTCCGTTTAACTATGTGCTCTACTAACAAATGACCGACAGTCGCTGTCATCATCAATTTAGATTATCCAGGTTTGCAGTCTCTGGCGATATTTCGGTTGATTTTACGTTGATTTTCAATCTCGGTGTCCTAATATGTTGACTTTGACTTAAAAATGTAACTTAACCGAATTATTAATATAAATCCATACATAGAAAAGAGGGTGGGTTAGTCACCCTCATGGCGGCTGTTCCGGCCCTTCGTTTATCTGTATAGGGCATTGTGAAGCTAAGAGCAGGTGCTCGATTCGACCCACCCTGAAAGTATTTTCAGGATTCACTTGTTGACTCCGTGTTGACTCCGGGCATAGAAAACACATCGCCATGGCATCCAATCCGCATGGCGATGTATTCTAAGTTCAAATACTGTCATATATCTTTCCGCTCTTATTCATCTCCAGTTACAATCGGGTTCTGTATATATGAAATCCAATCGCTCCAGCTGTCGAACTTTGTTTGTTGACTTCTCGTCGATGCCTTCCATTACTTGTGATACGGTTCTCCGCGCTGTCTGATACGGCAAGTTTTTTAAAGAAAAAATCACCGGGTATCGTAATGATTTCCGGTGATTTTAAAACGTATAGTTAGTAGGGTTGGTTTTTCAGCCTACTTGTCCCCTTCATCCCAAGAGTTTGTTCCACGGATTGCACTTACAATACTATCAGAATTCCATCGAACCAATGCTAGTTCTTTGTAACCCTCGTTTTTTAGTTTTCGTAAACTTGCTGGTACCTTTGAAGATGATTGCCCGTAAAGGTATACTCCGACCACTCTTTTGCTCTTTTCAGCAGCGTAGTCAATTTCATAATTGACCCATTTCCTAGTATAAGTTCCCGGTCCGATTACAACGACAACTGTTCCCGCCCAATTAATTTGTGCGTTAATGTCATTTTTTATTTGGTTTTCTGTCTTGGCATCGTTGTCCTCATCAAGGGAGCCATTTTTAAAATCAAAATAACCCCTATTTTTGAGTAATTGTATAATCCCATCATAGCTATCCTTGTGTTTAAAATAATAACTGAAGAATAGATTTTTTGAATTCACTTTTATTCTCCTTTAGCATTTTTATTTTAAGAGCTCTTCGAATCTAGTTAAGAGCCCCGCTTCCAATCTTGTATGAGTAAAGATCCGCTGAACACCTTTTAATGCTGACTCCTTCTGACGATCTTTTGGCCCTGGATTTCTCTTAAGACCATTGCCATAGAGATTTAATGCACGATCAGTATCTCCTAAAACTAAGTACAACTCCCCAATTGTAAAGTCCACCCAAAACGACACTGTATCTCTTTTGGCCAGTTCCTCACATACAGCCAATACAGCCTTTGTCTTTTCCTGTGCTCCCTTAATATCGCCAGCAATCAATCTCAAAGTTACTGAATTGACGCCACAATAATAACTAAGAGGGTCTTTCTCATATGCCAACTCATATGCTGATATTGCAGCATCTAGGGCATCTCTTCTTCCTGTTGATTCGAACAACTCTCGATATAACCGGCCTTCCAGACCAGAAATTTCAGGTAAGTATCTAGCGTCTGGGAATTCGCGATAAATGTAATCCAAAAGTTCCTTAGCCTCTGAATGATTACCTTCTTCTAGCAAGATAAGGGCTTTTCTATGAAGAAGTTCCAAATCATCCGGTAATAGAGTCAATGCTTTTTGAACCTCTGACAACGCTAAAGTGTATTTCTTTTCCTCAATAAATGTTTGGCTAAGCAAATCATGTATCTGGATGTCCATTGCCTTGTCTGTTCCAAAAGAAGAATACATAGAATCAACTAAAGACCCCAGCTCAGAAATTCTACCAATAGAAATTAGCGATTCTATTCTTCGTAGCCAAACCGAAATCGCAGCTGTACCTACATTACGTGGGGGCTTGTGTAATCTAACAGTGCTTAAGTACGTTTCCACTTGTTGTTCCCAATATTGTTTCTTGGGTTGCAGTTTTGCCTCGACCATCAGTCTTTCGCAAATCTCAATAATTCGTTCTTTATCTTCACCGGGATAAGCTTGATAAGACGAAAGGGGACCTTCGAAATCTGAAAGTGGCATCGAATATACCACTGGAATCAAACCTCGGTCTTTGTTCGTGCCACTCGCTACGCCGCATTCCCACAAAATCCACGGTCGCTCAATACTTCGCGGACTAATGATTGCAATCACGTAATCAGCTGCAGATAATTTTTCATAAATATTATCACGCCACTCGGCACCAATTTTCATGCCTCCAGAGGGTTTTGTATCACTCGACAACCAAACTTCAATTGCACCTTGCGAAACATGATCGAGCAAAGTTTGCCAAGCAAGTGCCAAGTCTTTTTCATCATGAGAGTGGCTAATAAAAACTTTCAACATTTGTTGGCCCTCCAGAATCGATTGTTAGCACTTAAGTCAAGCGAGTGCTAAATTCAATGTACCAAAAATTCTATATTCTGTAAACACCCTTTTGAATCGAGGGCGAGCTGCTTGAAAAATCTTAGTATGTATGTCATCGAACAGGGACTCCGAGGCACCGTCAACCGTTCCAGACATTGATCAAGCAGATTCATGTCGAGGGAGCGAAATGGGATCGGACGTACTGTCCTCAAACTGCCTTTCCACCTCAGTTTTGCTGTTCGTACTGAATTTCAGGTGCTCAATGAAAAGGGCCGAGACGGCGAAAAGTCGAAAACATTGAATCGGAGCTTGACCTCACCATCCAAATGTTTTTTGAGTTGGCCCCTTCCGCCAAACCAGCGGAGGGGCTTTTGTTTTCCGCAATCAACCGCTCCTCCAGATACCGCATCGTTCTGTGACCCTAAGCACACAGCACCCCATTTGCACCAACTTTCCCGCCGAACGAAGCCCATTCCAAACCCATGTCCGGCAAAGCTCCTTTCCACGTCTGTTGGTAAGCGTCAAACCTTCCCCACCTTCAAGCCCGCTAATCGCTATGAGATAATCCTCCTCAGAATCAGTCAGGGGAGGATTTTTTATGGCCAGAAAAGAT
>NZ_JBHSMH010000028.1:0-30254 GCF_042655365.1 Cohnella suwonensis
TCCACCAGCTGCCCGTCAGCTACGAGGCGACTTGGCTCTTACCTCGACCGGACTTTCACCGGCTAGTTGTGCCTAACTTGGCTAGGCGCGCAATCGTCGAAAAAACCCTCGGTCAGGACGCGAAATTCGCGCCTTGCCCGAGGGTTTTTGCATGAGTCGGCGTCTATGCGATATACCCGTTCCGCGCCTCCGGTTGAACGGCGATCGCCGGACGGTTCAGCTTCTCTCGAAGCAGCTTGCCGATTTCTTCTCCGCCGAGCGGCGGGCTGCCGTAGTAGCCTTGCATCTCGTCGCACCGGTGGGAGCGGAGGAATTGCACCTGATGCTCCGTCTCCACGCCTTCGGCGATGACTTGCAGCTGCAGGTTATGCGCCATCGCGATGATCGCCGACACGATCGCCGCGTCGTTCGGATCCTGTTGGATGTCTCTGACGAAGCTACGGTCGATCTTGAGCCTCGCGATCGGCAAGTTTTTCAAATAGTGGAACGAGCTGTAGCCGGTGCCGAAGTCGTCGATGCTGAAGTTCAGTCCGAGCTCGGTCAACTCCTTCAAGCATTGCGAAGCGCGGTCGACGTCCATCGTCATGCTCTCCGTAATCTCGAGCTCCAAGTAGCGGGAATCGAGTCCCGTCGATCGCAATATGTCGGCTACTTTGCCTTTCAGGTTCCGCTGGGAAAATTGCCGTATCGAAAGATTGACGGACACGGGAATACGAGGTATCCCTTCGTCTTGCCAAGCTTTGTTCTGCCTGCATGCTTCCTCGATGACCCAGTCCCCGAGAGGCACGATAATGCCGCTTTCCTCGGCCGCGGGAATGAAGTCGCCCGGCGGGATTAGCCCTTTCTCCGGGTGCTTCCAACGAACGAGCGCCTCCATGCCGACGATCTGGCCGGAGGCGAGATCGTATTGCGGCTGGTAATAGAGCAGGAATTCGTCGTTCTGCAGCGCTTTGCGCAAGTCGTGCTGAAGCGTGAGCTTGTTCAGCGCGATCGGATCCATATCGCCCGTGTGCAGCATGTAATCGTCTTTGCCGTTCTCCTTCACGCGGTGAAGGGCCGTATCCGCCCGCTTGAGCAGCGTCTCCGCGTCCTCGTCGCCGCCTTCGAAGACGGCGACGCCGATGCTCGCCGTCACGTGAATCGGTACGCCGTTCAGCTCGAACGGCTCTTCCAGGACGGCCATCAGGCGGTTCAGCCTCGCGTTCATGCCGCCTTCTACCGGACAGAAGCCGAAGCAAGCGACGAACTCGTCGCCTTCCATCCTGGCAAGCTCTCCGGGCTCGTTCTGAATGCGACTCAGCCTCTCCGCGATCTGCAGCAGCAGCATGTCGCCGAAGTCCCGACCGAAAGACGCGTTCACGAGCTTGAAGCGATCGATGTCCAAGTAACATACGGCAAGGCTCTGGCCGTTCTCGCGCGCTTCCGCGACTTTTTCTTGGAGCCTGTTCATGAACATCCTGCGGTTGGGCAATCCGGTCATGTCGTCGTAATACGCCATGTAACGGATTTTCTCAAGAGAGCGCTTTCTTTCGCTAATGTCCTGAATAAACACGAGAATGCCGATCGCCTTGTCGCGCCTAATTAGCGGAGACGTGTAAATATTCAGATCGATCGCGTGGCCTTGCTTATGTATGATTTTGATCTCGTGCGTGCCTTTCTCCCCTTGCAACGTTCGAAGGAACACTTGCCGCGTCGACTCCAGCGAGCTCTCGTGGAGCAACGACGCGAACGTCTTGCCGCTCATCTCTTCCTTGTCGTAGCCGACGACGTCGGACGGATCCCGGTTGATGTTCAGGAAACGTCCTTGCCGGTCGATGACCGCGAACGCGATCGGACTGTACTTGTGCAAGGAATCGAGCAATTCCGTCTGATAAGAGAAACCGAGCCCGGACGATTGCTTCCGGTATTTCCTCTTGGCAAAGAACCAACCGAATGAAGCGGCACCTGCCGTCAAAAACGAGCCGGCTGCGATCGCGGCTAGCCAAATGCCATTGTCGGACCATCCGTTCAATAAGGGGACTCCTTCCTCCGCACCTGGAAAACATAGAAGCCCAGTCATTTCCATTATATAACAAACTTCGCGCTTGTATAGTGATTTTCCCGGTTAATCGCGGATCGGAAGGAAAATAAAGGATTTCGGGCTCGAATGTCTAATTTATTGTTTGCGGCCCGACGCGACGGCTAGGCAAATCCACCCCGCGATAAACGCGACGCCGCCGAGAGGCGTGATCGCACCGAGAACTTTCACGCCGCTGATCGCCAAGACGTACAGGCTGCCGGAGAACAGCACGATGCCGACCGTCAGAAGCCTACCCGCCCATTCTCCAAGCTTCCTGTTCGGCAGCTTGTCCATCAACAAGCCGACGACGAGCAAGCCGACGGCGTGGAACATGTGGTAGTGAACGCCCGTCTCATAGACGTCCAAGTCGTCCGCGCTGACCCGGTCTTCCAGCATATGCGCGCCGAACGCGCCGATCGCGACCGCGAGCATGGCGAAGATCGCCCCGATTTTTACGTATTTATTCATTTCGATTTATCCTCCTTCAAGTCATCGTCGCAAGCTGTTACTATCATATCGTTAACGAGGTGCCGTGTCATGGACGATCCGCGCGAAAAAAATGAACAATTTGAGAACCCGCCCGCCTTCTCTCCCGCTTTTTCCCCTGCCGCTGCCGAATTCCAGAGGCCGAAGCATAGCGGTCTGGGCATCGCTTCCTTCATCATGTCCATCGCCAGCGTCGTCGCATTCGTCGGCGTATCGATCGGCGTACTGATTCTGATCTCGGACCGAATCGACTTCGAGACGCTCGTCGGACCGGACGGGGAATTGACGATGACGGAAGATGAACTGGTAGACAAGATCGGGCCGCTGCTCGGGTACTTGCTCCTCTACCCTCTGATCATGATCCTCAACTTGACGGGCCTTATTTTCGGCATCGTCGGTTTGAACCGCCCGGGCACCAAGAAAGTATTTTCCGTCCTAGGCACCGTGTTCAACGGCCTGGCCATCCTCGCCTTCGGCGTATTCGTCTTGCTGGCGATCGCTCAAGGAAATTTGTAAACTGAAATAGAAAAAAATCGAAATTATTCGGAAAATAATCGATAGAAGCTTGCCGGACTTGACCGCTATATCGAAGTAGAAGGGAGAGTCTCGCGCCGCGAGGCTCTCCCTTCTACTTCCTGGGGGGGGGGCTATCGCCATGTCCGCACTTTCGTCGCTACGACCGGTTATGCATGTTGAATGAAGTGACTTTTTGGACTAGCTTCGGGCCGAGCTGAACACCGACATATATCGCACCTCATCCGACAGGGGCGTAAACAAGTGCTCTTCAACCGAATCGAAATAGAGGCTGTCGCCGGGACCTAGCGTATATTCGACATTTCCTACTTTATAGGTCATGCTGCCTTCAAGCACGTAAATAAACTCTTCCCCCACATGGGAGACTGTCCGCTTTGGCGTCTCGCCTTTTCTGGCGATAAAATAGAACGGCTGCATGAGCTTATCCTGCCGTTCGACGGCTAGTGCCGCAAAAGAGTAGCCTTTCTGCGTCTTAACCAGCTTCTCCAGCGCGGCTCCCTTAGCCGTAAAGACTGTTCCGCCTTGTTCGTGATCGTCCAGCAAAACCGATATTTTCGTGCCTAACGCATCCGCGATTTTAATAAGGGTGCCGATAGGCGGAACGGTTTTGCCATTTTCGATTTTGGACAGCAGGCTTTTGGTGAAGCCGCATAGATTGGCGATTTCATCCAAATTACGATGCTGCTCTTTTCTGATTTTACGAATTTTCAAACCTAAATCCATAGCGCCAGTTCCACTTCCGTTTCGTCGCATTCAACTGGGTTTATTGTAGTATATTTCAATAGGAGGGTCAATCAAGGAGCCCGGTTTAACCGATGACGGCGAGCTGTTTAGGGAATGTCGTTAACGTCTCCGCACCGGTCGATGTAACGAGGACATCATCTTCGATGCGGACGCCGCCGATGTCCGGCAAATAAATGCCCGGCTCAATCGTAATGACCATCCCTTCCCGCAGCAGATCGCGGTTCTCCCCATGCACGGAAGGATACTCGTGCACCTCGATGCCGAGGCCATGTCCTACCCGATGCGTAAAATACGCGCCATAACCCCCGTTCGTAATGCATTGTCGCGCAGCGAGATCCACTTCGGCAAGCATGGCGCCCGGACGAACGGCGGCGATCCCCCGAGCATTTGCCTCAAGCACCGTTTCATATATTTCCTTCATTCGAGCGCCGACATCTCCTACCGCGAACGTCCTCGTCATGTCGGAAAGGTATCCGTCTGCGGCAACCCCCATATCGAACAAGAGCATGTCGCCGGCTCGGATGACGCGGTTGCCGGTGGCTCCATGCGGCAGCGCGGATTTCTCGCCAGACAGCACAGTCGTCGCAAAAGCCGGGCTCACCCCCGCTTTTTTCATCCCATATTCCAATTCGGCGGCGATATCCAATTCGGTGACGCCGGCCTTAACATGCTTTAGTCCATCGCGAAGCACCTGCTCGACTAGACGTGCGGCCTTCTTGAGACGCACGATTTCGTCGTCGGATTTAATCGCGCGCATGTTGGTCAGAGGCGTTGCCACGTCGATATATTGTTCGGCTCCGAGCATCTCCGACAACGCTTCGTATCTCTGCATCGTCAGATGGCCTTTCTCTACGCCCAATCGGGTTACCGTACCTCGCAAGCATCGTTTCAACACTTCGTACGGATTATCCGTGTCGGTATGCGTATAGATTCGGGAAACGGTAGATTCCGCTTGCGCCGATTCCGCGTCCAATGCCGGAACGAGCAGAAACGGCTCATCTCCCTTCGGCAATAGTAATCCAAGAAATCGTTCGTGCGGTTCCGAGGAGAACCCGGTCAAATAATACACATGCTTCGGCAACGTAATGAGTACGGCATCCAACAAATGCTGCTCCATATAAGCGTAAAGCTTAAGCAATCGTTCGTTCATCGGCTTAAACCTTTCCCTTCTGCATTAAAGATGTTGATCTTCAATACGGTCCAGCCATCTCTCGATGTCGCCGATTAGACCTTCTACGCATCCATCCGCGAATGGCGAATTCAGATTGCCGATCTCGAGCAGCTCCAAAAACGAACGGCTTCCGCCCGCTTTGCATAACGCCAAATAATCTGACCACGCCGCTGCCGGGTCGGCATTCGCTTTTTGCCAAAGCTGGAAGGAGCACATGCGCGCCAAGGCATAATCGATATAATAGAAAGGAATCGTGAATACATGCCCGTTTTGCAGCCAGACGTTCCCTCTTTCCAGAAAGTCGTTGCCTTCGTAATTGCGGTACGGAACATATTTCTTCTCGATCTCGCGCCAGGCCCGCTTGCGATCCGCAGGCGACGCTTCCGGGTATTCGTATACGAAATGCTGAAACTCGTCGTACGCGGCACCGTTAGGGAGGAACAGCACCGCGTTGCTCATATGATTGAATTTGTACTTATCCTCGTCCTCTTGGAAGAACAAGTCCATCCATGGATAAGCGAAAAACTCCATGGTCATCGAATGGATCTCCCCGGCTTCCGCAGTCGGGAACTCGTATTCGGGCACCTTGTAATCCCAGCTGCTGAGGGCTTGGAACGCATGTCCCGCCTCATGCGTCAGCACGTCGATATCGCTATACGTCCCGTTAAAGTTGGCGAATATAAACGGGGCTTTATACTTGCCGATCATCGCGCAATAACCGCCGCCGGCCTTCCCTTCTTTACTGAGCAGATCCATGAGTTCTCTATCGATCATCATCGAGAAAAATTCGCCGGTCTCGGGAGACAACCCGGAATACATCTTAAGGGCGTTTGCCACAATTTGATCCGGGTCGCCTTTCGGCTTCGCGTTTCCGGTTTTGAAGTAAAAGGCGTCATCGTAATACCGGAAAACGTCCACCCCTATACGTTGTCGTTGACGCTCCTTCAATGTCATCGTAATCGGGACGATGAACTGCCGGACCTGCTCGCGGAAGTTCGCTACATTCGCGGCATTGTAGTCCGACCTGTTCATGCGGACGTATCCGAGCTCCACGAAATTACGATAACCCAGCTTGCGGGCGATCTCCGTCCTAACCTTCACCAATCGGTCGAAAATGTCGTCCAATCGGGTCTCTTGCTCTGCAAAGTAAGCGGTTCTCGCCTCCGACGCCTTCTTTCTCGTTTCCCGGTTTGTAGAATGCGCGAAGGTCGCCAACTGGGACAAGTTTCTCTCTTCTCCCTCGAACGGGATCTTGGCCGATGCAAGCAGCCTCGTGAACTCGCTGGACAGCTTGTTCTCGCGTTGCAACAACTCCACGATGTCCGGGGAGAACGTCCGGAGAGACATTTCCGCAATACGGAATAACTGCTTGCCCCATTGTTGCTCCAGTTCGCTCCGGAATCCGGAACCGAGCAGAGCCTTGTAATATCGGGTTACCATGCCTTGGTAGATTGGGCCTGCTTCGTCGAGAAAGTCTTGCTCTTCCTTATAGAAAGGATCTGTCGTGTCTATCGTATTGCGAATATAAACAATATGGCCTGCCGATTCGTAATCGCGGCGCAGCTCGTTGATCTCCGCGATGATGGCATGCTGATCTTCGGAGCTGTCCGCCGCTTCGAACTTGAGAACAAGTTCATTTAACTTTCCTTCCAGATCCCGAATATCGGGTCTTCGATAGACAAAGTCCTGAAATTTCATGGAAGACGCTCCTTTAGAAGATCGATTGCAAAGATCGCTAGACTAGCCGTTATATGCTTCTTTATCAACGATGCGCAAGCCGAACACTTTGCGTATTCTGCGGCCGATATGAGCTTTGAAAGTCACCGTTACCGTTTCTTGGTCGCCGATGCTCGCTTCGGGGATCGTATAGTTCACATTGTAAAACTTCTCCGTTTCCTTAACCCCTTCTACCGCGTCTGTTAAAGGCTGGCCATTCAAGAGAACATCGAATTCGCATCCCGGCATTTCCGTAGCCGCCGTATAGGTGACGACCAGCATCATGGCTGCTCGAGGCTCGACCTTGAGGTCGAAGGAAAACCATCCGTCGAGGGCGGCGTTGCGGTACGCCCGGTTATGCAATGTGCCGACTCTGGTCGTCTCGCCTTGGAAATTGTGGTCGCGTTCCGGCTGCATCTCGCCCGGCTGAGCAAAATCGATCGTATATTGCTCCAGCTTACGTATATTTTCGCGTGCGATCACATACTCTTTCTCCGCTTTTGCCCACGAGTCCGCAGTGAACAAGTCCCAATAAACCGAATACAATTTGTCATGCATCCGGTAAAAAGGATAAAGCTCGACGTTGCGCGGGTATCCTGCGTTCACCGTACGGAACGTGGCGGATTTGCCGGCAACCGGTTCAAGCCATTCCTTTAACGGCCTATCGTTCGCGATCATAACCGGCGTATAGAGATGGCCCGCGGCATCCGCATCATCCAGCGGACCCAGCTCCCCTGCGAGCACCAACGGACCGTACATGACGGCTGCTCGGTTCGGGTTATCCGGCATCCGTTCCAGACGCAGCGTCATCGGAATCTTCACTTCCACGAGATCTCCATCGTTCCATACGCGATTGATGGCTACGAAGCTTCCAGGCTCGGCAGCCGCCAACGCATGCGGCTGACCGTTCACTTTAATTTCAATGCCCTGCTCCGCCCAATACGGATAACGAATGTCCAGCGTAAACGATACGGCTTGTTTGCCGGATATTCGCAATACGACGCGATCGTCTTCGGGATATTGCGTTTCCTGCCTTAGCTCGACGCCCTTCTCCCTCCAATGAAGCACGGAAGGGATATATTGGTTCACATAGAGCTTATCGCCGTTATGAAAGTAAATGCTGTTGCCGTAGCTCGCATGATTCTCCATGCCCGTTCCGATGCAGCAGGTGAAGTCCTCGAACCGCTTGTTGTAATCTTTAAAGCCTCCCATACCGAGCGACAAGCAGTAGCACATATCCCCGTTGTCCGGATTTTGCGACGACAAGATATGATTGAACAACGCCCGCTCGTAATAATCGGCTTCCTTCGCATTGCCGTTCCATTGAAATAGATGACTCGTCAGCTTCAGCATGTTGTAGGTATTGCAGGTTTCGGTCGTTGTGGGGCCGATACGGTCGGACAGCTCGTCGGGCTCGCCGAAATATTCATTAAAGCTGTGGCCGCCGATGACATAGGAATGGTGGTGCACGACGCGATCCCAAAAATATTCGGAAGTCGACTTATATTTGTCTTCGTTCGTCAATTCGTATTGTTTGGCCAACCCGATCAGCTTCGGAATTTGCGTATTGGCGTGTTGGCCCGGCAAAGCATCTTCATGAGCGGCAAGCGGATCCAGCACGACCTTATGCCAGAACCGATCCGAGAGCTTCATATATTTGTCCTCGCCCGTATCGCCATACAAATCGGCCAGCACTTCGTTCATGCCGCCGTATTCGCATATCATCACTTGCTCCATCTGCTCGGCCGTCAGATTGAAGAATATGCCGTCAAGCCAATCGGCGAGCTTGATCGATACTTGCAGGGCCTTCTCATTACCGGACAAATGGAGAGCGTCGCGCAAGCCGGCAAACAATTTATGTAACGTATATAATGGCGCCCATCCGCCATTTAAGTCGAAGCCCTTGGACCGAATGTCGCCGGCGGCTACTTCCAGGAACAGCTCTTTGCCGCGCGGTATGCCGGACACGTAACCGTCGCCATGCGCGTTCTGGCAAACTTCCAGCTCGTCCACGATGTAGTCGACGCGCTCCTTGAACGCGTTCTCCCCTAATGAAGCGTAGAGCATTGCGATGGCGGACAAATAATGGCCGAGGGAATGGCCCGACAAGCTCATCGCTTCCCAACCGTCATATTGAGGCGCTCGCGGCTGCAACCCGGCGTATTCTCTGAATCTGGCAAGCAGGCGATCCGGTTCGAGTTCAAGCAAGTAGGTTTTATTCAGCTCCATGGCATGCTTGAACGGGCCGTCCAGCAAAGTTACGTCCCGAAGCTCGAACGGTTGCGCAACGCGCTCGGCTTTGGTTTGCGCTTTAAGGTAAGTCTTCACCATGTTCATCACCTTATCCTTTTAAACCAGTTAATGTAACGCCTTCAATGATATATTTCTGCCCGGCAAAAAATACGATAATTACCGGAATGATGACGACTGTAGAAGCGGCCATCAGCAAGTGCCACTGCGCGCTATGCAGCGATTGGAACATTTGCAATCCTAGCGCCACCGTGTATTTCTTCTCATCGTTCAAATACACGAGCGGACCCATAAAGTCGTTCCAGGTGTTCATGAACGAGAAGAGACCGATGACAATAAGCGCAGGCTTCGATAACGGTAAAATGATTTTCCAAAATATCGTAAAGTGGCTCGCGCCGTCGACATACGCCGCTTCGTCCAATTCCTTCGGAATGGTCGAAAAAAATTGACGCAAAAGGAAAATGTCGAAGGCCGACGCAAACCAGACCGGCAGAATAAGGGGGTAATACGTGTTTATTAAACCGACAAGCTTCCACCCGATAAACGTCGGGATGAGCGTAACCGCTCCGGGCAGCATCATGCTGGACAGCAAAAGCCCGAATACGAGTTTCCTTCCCGGCCATTGAATTCTAGCAAAGCTATATGCGGTAATCGCGCTGCTTATGATGGCGCCGACCAGGCACATGACCGTAATATATGCGGTGTTCTTGAAATAGAGTCCAAAATCCACCGTCGTCAACGCTTCACGGTAATTGCTGAATTTAAACGGCGAGGGAACCCATACCGGCGGCATTTCAAATATTTGCCCGGAGGTCATGAGGGAGCTTCGAACAAGCCAGATCATCGGCAGCAAGCAGAAGACGGCGCCGACGATCATGATGAAATATACGGCTATTTTCGATAGAGTCAATCTCGTTCTCATACCTATGCGAGAATCGGGTACCGTTGTCATCCGTCTTACACCTCGCTTTCGTAATAAACCCAAGCCTTGGAGGATTTGAAAAATACCGCGGTTACGATCAATATAATGAGAAACAAAATCCAGGCGATAGCCGAGGCGTGCCCCATCTCCCCAAACTGAAAGGCTTCGCGGTAAATGTAGTAGTTGTAAAATAAGCTCGCGTTGTTCGGCCCGCCTTGCGTCATAATGAGCGCTTGAGCGAACACCTGAAACGCGCCGATCGACCCCATGATCAAGTTGAAGAAAATAATCGGCGTCATCATCGGCACGGTAATATTGAAAAATTTACGCAGCACGCCCGCACCGTCCACGGTGGCCGCTTCGTACAGCGAACGCGGAACCCCTTGCAAGCCGGCCAAAAAAATAATGACCGTGCTGCCGATTCCCCATAAGCTCATCAAGACGATCGAGGGAATAACGGTTGCTTCCGAGTCGAGCCACATGATCGTCGGCAAATGCAATTTCTCGAGAAAGCTGTTGATCAGTCCGAGATCCGGGCTGAACAGCCAGATCCAGATCATCGAAGCCGCCACGGTCGGCACGATGACCGGCAAATAATAGATCGTCCGAAAAATCGATTTCCCTTTAATAAATTCCTGATTAAGCAGCAAAGCAACTAAAAACGAAACAACCAAACCGATCGGCACTCGCAAAATGACATATTTGAACGTCACCCACAAAGACTTGTAAAAAAACGGGTCAGTTCCGTCAAACAACCGCGTATAGTTGTCCAACCCGATAAACTTCGGCGTATTCACTATGCGGTAATCGGTGAAGCTAAGCCCCAGGCTAGCCAGCATCGGAGCAGCCGTAAATAGCAGCAAGCCGAGAATGCCCGGCATCGCAAACATGATCCCTATGAAAGCACTCCGATTACGATAATTCATACCCTTCCTCCTTGTCTCTACGAAACAAGCAACCAGCAGTACTCTACTGGCTGCTTATCCTATGATTTATTTACCGTAATGGCCTTGAATGAGCGGTTGAACCTTCGGCTCGACTTCCTTTAAAGCTTCCTCGGCCGTTTTCTTGCCGGTCCAAACCAAGTCCAGCGCCGGCGTGACAAGCGCGCCTATTTTGGATAAGTTTTTAACCTCGAAGCCAGGCGTACGCACGCCATTTTCCATCGTTTGTATCATAAAGGCATCTACGTAGCCTTCCGGGTGCGCTTTATTGCCGGAAGCCCATTTCGCGATCAGATCGGGATTCGTATACCAATCCTTCTTAAGCGGCATCCATAATCCGCCCGCGATCAGCGGCAGCACCGCTTCCGGATCGGCCATCCATTTGTACAGCAGCCACGCTTCCTCCGGATGTTTCGTCGAGCTGAAGATGACGGTCGGCGCTCCGTCCGACAACGTGTTGCTGACTTTCAGCTTAGGCAGCACGCCGACGCCCAAATTGATATCCTGCGCCGCAAAATCCTGCAGCGCCCAGTTGCCGGACACGGTTATCGCCACTCGTTTCGTTTGTAGCGCCATATCGGGCAAGCTTTTCGTTTGCAGCGGCGTCGGGGACACATGGTGAACATACATTAGATCCGCCAGCTTCTGAATCGCTTCGATCGCTTCCGGCTGCGCCAAACCAAAGCCCGTGCCGTCCGGCGTCAAGTAATTCCCTCCGTTGGAGACGACCGCCGCCATCATGTTGTACGGGTCATATTGGAAACCGAATTGTTTGATCTTATCGGGATCAAAGTTGGGATCCAGCGCATTTCTGCCTTTATTGTCGATCGTCAATTTTTTGGCGTATTCAAGAAACTTGTCCCATTCCCAAGCTTCCGAAGCTTTCGTAGGCGGAAGCTCCACGCCTGCCTCGATGAGCATATCCTTGTTGTACATGATGCCATAGCCTTCCACTGCCGTACTCATCCCCAGCGTCTTGTCCGGCGCCCAGTTGTACCATACTTGATCGAGATAGTCCTCTTTCCTAAAAATAGGATCTTTGTCGATAAATTCGTTCAAGTTGGCCAGCTTGCCGTCTACCGCCCAAGACAATGCCGAACCGGCGCTCATATACCCCACGTCCGGCGCCACATTCCCCGCAACCATCGTCGTAATTTTCGTTAAGTAATCAGAAGGAATATGTACCGGCTCGACCGTAATCCAGTCATACTTTTTCTCAAATGCCTTGAGCGCATCGGTCACCGTTTTTTTCTCGATCGTGCTTCCCCAGAAGGAATACTTTAATGTTACGGGTTCTCTGTTTTCGTTTGCCGCATTGTCGTCCGAAGCGTTCGATTGCGAAGCTGACGCCGTTGCGGCCGGCTTGTTGTCGGTCGAACTGGATTCTTTATTGTCGGACTTGCTGCACCCCGACAACACGGCGGTGAACAGAATGCATAAGGAAAAAGACAAAATGACCCACCTGCTGCTTCTTTTCATTTCCAACACCCTCCTCAAATTGAGATACAGCCGTTAAACGTTTACAAAATGTTTACAATTCAAGTTTATTGCCTCCAGATGAAGTCATAAATTCTAACATCTTTGGAATGGTGGACTTTATTTATTTGTTTTCGGAAGAACGATCTTAACGATTGTTCCTTCCCCTTTCGACGACCGAATAGCGACGCCGTATTGACCGCCATAAATCAACTTGATTCGCTTGTCTACATTTTGAATGCCGATCGATTCGCGCTCGTCTGCCCCGACCGTCGTTAATACCGTTGTATCCGGATCGAACCCGATGCCGTTATCCTCCACGGTATAAATGCAATCCTTGCCTTCGATCCTGCCGCTAATCCGAATCCATCCTCCTTCGTCCATTAAGGCGAATCCGTGCAGAATGGCATTTTCCACAAAGGGCTGGAGGAATAATTTCGGAACCTTCTCTCTCGCAAGCTCGGGATCGATATCGTATTGCACGTCGAACTTGCCTTCAAACCGATTTTGGATGATGAAAATGTAATGTTGAAGCCATTCCAAATCCGAGCTAAAAGATGTCAATTCTTGCAGGTTTTGCGAGGTGTATTGAAGCATGGAAGATAAGCTGACGAGCATTTTGCTAATGTCCTTTTGATTGTTTTCAATGGCCATCCAATTGATGATATTTAAGGAGTTATATAAGAAGTGAGGGTTCATTTGAACGTTCAGCGCCATGATCTCCGCTTCTTTTTCCCTGATCGTTACTTTATAGTTTTCTTCGATGAGCAGATTGATTTTGTCGTTCATTTGATTGAATTTTCTGATCAGATAACCCATTTCGCTTCGATCGCTTCCGGGAATGCGGCTGTCGAAGTCGCCCTGACCCATTTTTTTGATCGCTTGCAGCAGCTTATGGATCGGCTTTGTGATCGAACCGGATATTAAAAAGGCAAACAGGAGAGAAATCGTCACCAAGATCAAGGCGATATATACGGTGTATGATTGAATTTCCGGCGTGAAAGAGCTCATTAACGCTTCAGGGGAGACGACGATCGCCGAAATCCATCCGGTGACACGCGAGGTGTCATAACAAACGATCATTTTTTTGCCGTCTATATCAATAAATTCCGAACCGCTTGCTTGGTCGGCAATGTGAGCGAGCCATGGCGGCGTCTCTCTCGTTGCAATCTTGCTCTTATCGCTATGGGCGATAATGTCGCCTTCCTTGCTGGTCACGAAAAAATAAGAGCCGTCATTGGGCATGCTGCTCTCAAAAACGGTTGCGTAAAAGCTAGGATCGTAATTGACGACTAGAGTCGGAAGCTCGGCAGTGCCGTCAAGCGATGTTAACTCGCTGTTATTCATTTTGAAGAGTTTCAGCTTTCTTACTGCGGAGAACAGATGGTTATAGTCGATATTTTCCTTTTGCAAATAATCGAGATTGAACATGCTCGTAAAATCATATGTAGGAATCCATCCCAATCCCCCGTCAAGCCGCTCGGCCTCGCGATAAAGCTTCGTTTCGTAAAAATTTTGGTAAGGAATCAAGGACGCTGTACCTATGTTGTTATAGCTTGTCATGAGATGGATGGAATAAATGTTGTTATACTCCGAGAAATATCGCGTAATGATTTTCGAGATCTTTTTTTCCATATTGATCACGCTATAGCCGTCGTCTTTTTGCACGTTTTTGTATTCGGCGTACAATTCCTGATCGGCGATCATCCCAAGACTTCTGTCCGCAACCTTGCCCAGCTCGCCGTCGACGATCTGATTATTCTGTTTGACGATCGAATAAATATTTTGCCTGGCGAAGTCCGAAACGGCGTTTTTGCTTGAGTGGTAATATTTGTACCCCATGATGCTGAGCGGGATCGTGATCAGAATAATATAGGAAAGGACGAGCTTGGTTCGAAAGCTTGGATACCGCAGACGCGACAACAAAACAAGCTTATCGTTCATAAGCCTGCTTCCTCGCGCTGCGAATTTCCCATCTGCCGCCTGTATTCGTCCGGAGACAATCCAAACTCTTTTTTAAACAATCGGATAAAATATTTGACGTCCGGGTAACCGACCTTCGAAGCGATTACATACACCTTGTGCGATGACTTTTGTAACAGCCGCTCTGCCACGCTCATCCGCGTTTTCAAAATATAATCGCTTATATTCATTTGCGTTCCGTTCTTAAACAAATTGCTGAAATAAGAAGCATTGAAATGAAAATGATCGGCGATCGACGTAAGCGAGATCGGTTCGGCATAATGCCGATCGATATACGCCTTGCACATATCGATAATGTCATCGCTTCGCCTATTTTTTTTGTCCGCTTGCTGCATGGCCATCGCGTGCAGCTTCTCGGCTACGACCGCGATCAATTGATCGATATGCTTGCATTGCATCAGATCTTCAGCAACGTTCTGAATCGACGTACAAGATTTGACGGCCTGCTGCTGCAGAGCAATCGCGCAGCTCGAAATCATCAGCCCGGGCTCCGGATATCCTGCCGTAAGCATCGAGGCGATGTTCTCTCCGACGATCCGCACGATCTGCTCCCGATTTGTCTGCATGGCAGCCGTTGCAAAAATATCGCCCAAATACCTGTTAAACGATTGCGGCGGCGTTGTTGCCCGAATGTCTTTGTAAGCAAGAACAGAGCCGCTGCCGGCAAAAAAGTTGTATTTCAATATGGCTTTCGCTTGATGAAAGGAAATCTTCGCCTCGCTGCCCAAGTTAGGGCAAACGTCGCCCACTCCAACCGCTATTTGGATGTTATGCATACCGGACATCCGGCGAATCCATTCGTTCACCTTATCGGCAACGTCATGGAGAAGCGTCTCTCCGTTGCCCTGGGTTGCGATAACCGCAACAAGTCGATCCGCAGCCTCCGGAAGATAAAAAACGGCATGCTCGCCAATCGGTCGGAGGATCGCTTTCAGGTCGTTTTTAACCTCGTCGCGAAACGTTTCCCATTGCGTTGCAAGCCGGTTCCGCTCCATGCCGGACGATTCCGGCATGCCGAGCTCCGCCACAAAGACGATGCCGTCTCCGTCCATAGGGAATTGGCGCTCCAGGCTTGATGCCTCCTGCTCGGACAGATGCCCGCGGATCCATTTATTCATTTGGAATTCCAGCCGGTCTTCCCGTTCGTCTTTAAGCTTGCTTTCGGTTCCGGCCAGCAATTGCTCGATTTTCGTTTCATCGACCGGCTTGAGGATGTAATCGGAAACGCCTAACGCAATCGCCTTTTGCGCATATTCAAATTGTCCGTAAGCGCTAAGGATAATGACTTTAATATCCTTCCGACTGCCGCGGAGCTGCTCCATCAGTTGCAAGCCGTCCACGACAGGCATCTGAATATCGGTAATTACAATGTCGATCAGATTGGAATAAATACGCTCTAATGCCTCCATGCCGTTTTTCGCGTCATAAATGCTATAGTGCGGCCGAAGCTCTTGAATCATCCGGGTCAAGCCTCTGCGATGTCTAGGTTCGTCATCTACAACTAGAACATTGTACAATTCAAGGCCTCCCATCGACTCGTTTGATGTTAGCGCTCCCGAATCCAGACGAGCATTTCGCCCGCACCGCGGTTTGCCCAGGCGAAATAGGGGATAGCTTGGATCTTGACGGAATGTTCTATTCGTTTCTTCTTAGCGTACAACGGCGTGTCCCCGCCTGGCCATTCGCCGCGCACCGCTTCGCCGGTAATGACCGTAACGCCGGAGAGTACGTCCGGTTCGAACCGAGCGTAGAGCGCGGCATGTTCCGACAGCGAAATATCCGGCAAAATCGCTCCGTTGTCGACCTGCTCCAGGCAATAGACGACCGGACCTCGCTGCAGCGCCACCTTGCCCGCATTCACGCGTACGTTGGGGTTCGCGTATACGCGCTCGATCGGCATTGGCAGGACGATCAACACGATATCTCCGGCTTTCCACTCGCGCGTGATCGCTGCATAGCCTTTGTGCAGATTGGCTTCCACCGAAACCGGTTGACCGTTCACTTGGATGGCAGCGCCTTCGCACCATCCCGGAATTCTGACGGCTACCGTAAATTCGCCCGGACGATCCGGGGAAACGGCTAGCTCGATTGTCTCATCCCACGGGAAATTCGTTTTTTGCGATAGTCGGACGTGACGTCCGGCAACTTCCAGCTTCGTATCGCTGCCGATATATTGGTGAACATAGGCGATATGTTCGCTTTGCGAATAAATATACCCGCCGAGCGATGCGATAAGCCTTGCGAGATTCGGAGGGCAGCAAGCGCAGTTGAACCACTTTTGCCGAACCGGCTCTACGTGTTTTTTGTCCGGCCGCTTGCATGCTTCCGGCCATACCTCCAGCGGATTGACGTAGAAGAAGCTTTTGCCGTCGAGCGACATGCCGCTGATCGTGCCGTTGTACAACGCCCGTTCGATCACATCGGCATATTTGCCGTCCGGGTCGAGATGCAGCATCCGGTGCGCCCAGAATATAAGCCCGATCGACGCGCACGTTTCCGTATACGCCGTATCGTTCGGCAAATCGTAATCGAACGAGAACGCCTCGCCGTCGTGGTTGGAGCCGATGCCGCCGGTAATATACATTTGACGCCGGGTCACGTTATCCCACAGACGCTTGCACGCTTCGAATAACGATTGATCCTGCGTTTCCGCCGCCACGTCGGTCATGCCGGCGTACATGTACACCGCGCGAACGGCATGGCCTACCGCATGCTGCTGCTCGCGTACGGGCAAATGCGACTGATTGTATTCATAGTTGTGTTTATATAAATGATAATAGCCTTCGGCAAGCAGCGATTCCCGTCCGAACCGTTCCGCCCGCTTGTCCGCTTCCAGCTTGAAATAATTCGGCTCTTGCCCGCGTTCGTCGATAAAATACCGGCTCAGCTTCAAATAACGTTCGTCGCCCGTCGCTTCGTACAGCCTCATCAAGGCAAGCTCGATCTCCTGGTGGCCCGGATACCCGCGAAGTTTGCCTTCTTCTGCGCCGTATACGGTATCGATATGATCCGCGAGCTTACACGCGATGTCGAGCAGCTTGATTTTACCCGTCGTCTCATAATAGGCGACAGCCGCTTCGATCAAATGGCCGGCGCAATAGGTCTCATGGTCGTCGCGTTCGTTCGACCAACGCCGATCCGGGTATTTGATCGTAAAGAACGTATTCAGGTAGCCGTCCGCCTGCTGCGCTCTGCCCAGCAAATCAATCGTTTCATCGGCCAGCTTCTCCAATTCCGGATCGGGAGTCGCGGCCAAACCGTATGCGACGGCTTCAAGCCATTTGGCGACATCGCTGTCTTGGAAAATATAGCCGTAGAAGTTCCCTTCCTCTTCGCCCGCGGCTATACGGAAGTTTTGGATCGCATGACTCGGGGCTGCGTCCTCAATGCGGTCATTCAGCGCATTCCACTGATAAGGGATGACCTCATCGCGTACCAGGTTCCTATATTTGGTCCAGAAAGGATCGTGAATTTGAACGTTTTTGTACGATACGCCGTTCACTGTGACCATGACCTTCTCCCCCATATCCGGACTCATACTTCGCTCGAAAATTCCTCAGTGCGGATGTCCCGCCTGCGCGCTACCTTTGACTCATATGCGGCGCCAATCACGGCTTTGCGTACCTGTTCGACGACATGCTGATTAAAGACGCTTGGGATAATATAATTTTCGTTCAACTCATCGTCCGTAACGACCGAAGCGATCGCCTTCGCAGCCGCCAGCTTCATCGGCTCCGTCACGCTGGAAGCGCGGCAATCGAGGACGCCCCGGAATAAGCCGGGAAAGCACAGTACGTTGTTGATCTGGTTCGGGTAATCCGACCTTCCGGTCGCCATGACGCGCACGATGCCTTCCACTTCCTCCGGAACAATCTCCGGAGTCGGATTGGCCATCGCGAAGACGATCGGGTCTTTCGCCATCTTCTTCACGTCGGTTGCTTGCAATACGCCCGGTCCGGACACGCCTATAAAAATGTCCGCGCCATGAATGACGTCGGATAACGTTCCCGTTGCCATGTTCGGATTGGTATGCTCCGCATACCACGTCCACGCTTCGTTATCGTACGATTGCCCCCGCACCAATGCGCCGAAGCGGTCCACGCCGATGATATCCGTGACGCCCGCGGACAGCAAAATTTTCGTACAGGCGTTGCCGGCCGCTCCTACTCCGCACAGCACGACCTTGCAATCCTCGAGCCGTTTGCCGACTAGCTTGACCGCATTATATAGACCTGCCAGCAGAACGACGGCCGTGCCATGCTGATCGTCGTGAAATACCGGTATATCAAGCTCCTCTACCAATCTGCGTTCGATCTCAAAGCAGCGCGGCGAGGATATATCCTCCAGATTAATGCCTCCGAACGCAGGCGCGATCCGTTTGATCGTTTCAATGATTTCCTCCGTATCCTGCGTGTCGAGACAGATCGGGAACGCATCGACGTCGGCCAGCTGTTTGAACAGCATCGCTTTGCCTTCCATGACCGGCATCGCCGCCAGCGGCCCGATATTGCCAAGCCCAAGAACGGCGGTGCCGTCGGACACGACGGCGACCGTATTTCTCTTGATCGTCAACGAGTAAGCGCGGGACGGATCGTCATGAATCGCCATGCTGACTCTGGCGACGCCCGGCGTATACACGCGCGATAGATCGTCGCGGTTTTTGATCCGCAGCTTTGGCGCCACTTCGATTTTCCCGCCAAGATGCAGCAGCAGCGTCTGGTCCGAAACGTTGATTACTTTGACGCCATCCGTCTCGCTCAGACGCGCGACGATCCTCTCGGAGAATGCCGGATCGATCGTTACCGTAATATCGTGAATCGTCTTATGTTTGCCGGCGCGGTTGACGTCGACCGCTACGATATCGCCGCCCGCTTCGCCGATCGCCGTAACGATCTGACCGAATGTAATTTTATGCTTATCCGTTTCAAGCCGCATGATGATGTTCGTACTGTTTCCCGCTTGAACTGCCATATCATCATCGCACTCCCGCTTGAATGGTATCCCGCCACAACAGGTATATTTTGCGCCTCGCCTCCGGAATGCCCGGATGGAACTGGATTAAAGCCGAGGCGCGAACGCGGCGCACCTCTTCGATGGCGTTTGCTACTTTATGCTCGCCTTCATGGCCGTACAAGCCGGCATCGTTGCAAATCGACGCGGCTGCCAGACGGCCTTGCGCCATTGCCACAAGAGCGCTCTCGACGCCGGTGATGTTGCCGGCCACATACAGCCCTTCGACCGGCGTCTGCATCCGCTCGCTATGCAGCGGCAAGTGGCCGCCAAGTTCCGGCGTGTAAATAAACGGACAACCGGCAACCGATGCCAGCTCGGCCAAAGGATACAATCCGCCCGCCAGCGCAACGAAATCGACCGCTTCCTCCCGCTCGCTTCCGGCGATGATCTCGCCTTGGCCGTTCACGTCGGCAAGCGTAACCGACTCGACCCGGTCGGTGCCGTTGATCGCTAGGGCGGCTGTGCGCAGCTTCAGCGGAATATCCCATATTTTGATGCCGCCTCGCGGGAACAAGCTGGACACGATGCCCGCCATGCCGAGTGCGTTGGCGAATTTGCCTCCGAAACGAAGAATGGGCGATGGAGCAAGGTGCGACAAGCCCATCAGCAGCCGCAAATTTTCTTTCGGCAGAGCCGATTTTCCGGCGAACGGGCTGCTCGGCGGCAGCACGATGCCTGCGAGCGTTACGCCGCTAACCGATAATTCGCGGGCGATCGCCATCGCCAGCACATTCACGCCGATCACGAGCCCGCGTTTGCCCGGTTTGACATAATGGACGTTCGACATCACTTGCGCGGCGCCGATCGACATCACGCCGGGCAGCGTCCAGCCGTCTGTCGGCATCGGAATCTCCGCCGCGCCGGTAGCGAGCAGCACGCGCGGCGCGATCATCGTGCCTTGCGAGGTGGACACCTCCCACAAGCCGTCGACCTTCAGCATGCCGTAAACCGATACTCCGCAGCGAATCTTCACGCCTTGCGCCCGGTTTTGCTCGATCAGCTCATCGGCGATCCGCTTGCCGACCCACCAATGCCCGCGCTCTTCGTGGAACTGTCCGAGCATGCGTCCGCCAGGCTCCGGAAATTCGTCGATGACGGTTACGCGGAGGCCGTTCTCGGCGGCAACGATGGCCGCCGACAAGCCTGCCGGTCCGGCCCCTACGACAATCACATCCGATTGCTGTCGTTGTCGGTTCATGGCAGTGTCCTCCCGGTGATTTCGTTCGGCAGCCGTTGCCCTTCGAATACGTTCATGCCGTCTTCCAGCGGTGTCAGGCAGGAGCGGACAATACCCTTGCCCTGTACGCTCAGACGGCATTCCATGCAATGTCCGATCCCGCAATACAACCCCCGAGGGCTGCCCGACTCTTCATGTTTGCGCAGCGTCCGGATCCCGGCCGCCAGCAAAGCAGCGGCTAGCGGCTCTCCGCGATAGCCCTTCATCGGCTTCCCGTTAAACGTGAAGGAAACGGTCTCCCGCAACGGTTTACGGCCTAGTATGGGATGATCATCTATTCGTTCCATTTACGATTCACCCTTTGCTAGCTGGCCGAATGTAACCGGCCGGATCGGCGGACGATACGATAGCAGTTCGGTGTCGTGCGGCGCATCCGGATTGTTGTCGTGAACCCAAGCTTCCACCAGTTGCCTGCACACGCGGCCTTGGCAGGCGCCCATCGACGCCCGCGTTTTCATTTTCAATTGACGCGAGGTGCAGCTTCCCGTCCGAAACGCCTGTTCCAGCTGTTCGATCGTTACTTCTTCGCAACGGCAAATGATCATGGATGAAGGTTTCATGGGCTGACCCTTCTAGGCGTAGCTGATTGCGCAAGTTTTGATTTCGGTGTAAAAATCGAGCGCCGCTTGCCCTTGCTCGCGCGTGTGCGAGCTGGACAGCTTCATGCCGCCGAACGGCGCCTGATATTCGACGCCGGCCGTTTCCTGATTGACGCGAACCATGCCCGCTTGCGCTTCGTCCAGGAAACGATGCGCATGAGCGAGATTTTGAGTAAACACGGAAGCGCTCAGACCGAATACCGTGCGATTGCACAAAGCGATCGTCTCGTCAAAATCGCTTGCCTTCAGCAGCGCGGCGACCGGTCCGAAAATTTCTTCTTGAATGAGCGGATGATCTGCATCGACGCCCGCCGCGACAATCGGACGGATGTAGTTCCCTTCGTTCGCTTCCGCCAGGGAAGGCCCTTCGACGACGATATCCGCCTGCTCGCGCGCCATCTTCACATAGGTCATGACGGTTTTATGCTGGCTGGCGGATGCAACCGGTCCGAGATAAGCCGCAGGGTCCAACGCCGCCGCGAGCTTGATCGCCGAAACGGCTTTTTTCAACGATTCGACGAACGGCTCGTAGATACCGCTTTCTACGATGATCCGGCTCGTCGCCGTACATTTCTGACCGGCGGAACGGAATGCGCCGCTGATGATCATCGGTATCGTCTTATCGAGATTGGCGTCGTTCAGAACGATGGCCGCATTTTTGCCGCCCATCTCGGTTTGGTACTTGATATTGCGGCGGGCGCAAATTTCCGCCACGCGCGTGCCGGTCGACGTAGAGCCGGTAAAGCTGACGGCGTTTAACGCAACTTGCTCCAACAGGACGTCGCCGATCTTGCTGCCTTTGCCGATAACAAGGTTTAACACGCCCGCAGGCAAGTCTATGGAAGCAAAAATTTCGGCAAGCCGGCTAGCCGTAAGCGAAGCGAACTCCGCGGGCTTCCAGATGACGGCGTTGCCGCAGATGAGCGCAGGCGCGATCTTCCAAATCGGAATGGCCACCGGGAAGTTCCACGGCGTAATGATGCCGACAACGCCGAGCGGCACTCTCTTCGTATATTGCAGCACATTGGTTTCATTGGAAGGGATGACGACGCCGTTCGCGCGAACGCCTTCGGCTGCGTAATAGCGGAGCAAATTTACGCCTCGCATCACTTCGCCGCGCATTTCCGTAATCGGCTTGCCCATCTCCAAACTCGCCAATGTAGCGACTTCGACGAGACGCGCTTCCAGAGCCCCGGCCATTTTGTACAAATAATCGGCTCTCGCCGCCCCGGTCAAACGGGACCAAGAAGCGAACGCCTTGCGCGCCGCCTGCTCCGCCTGAATGACGTGGGTTGCGTCCGACAAATGCAGCACGCCGACGTCTTCCCGCACGTTTGAAGGGTTCTTGATTACGACTTCGCCGGCATTCGGAGTGATCCATTCTCCTCCGATCCAATTCTTACTGTTCACCATTCCACGTACCCCCCCGTTCTTTCCGAATGTCGATCACTTCGTTTTATTTACGGTTGACGGCATATTCAAAATCTTTTTTGATCGCTTGATAACCGGCTTCAGGCAGCGGCAATCTAGGCGGACGAGTCGGTCCTACCGGGAAGCCGGCAAGCTCCATCATATATTTGATCGATTGGACAAGCTGCGGGCTAGCATCGTAGTGGAATAACGGTACAAGATGCCGGTACAGCTCGGAAGCTTCCTTGACCTTGCCCTGCCTTGCAAGGTTAAACAGCTCGACGCCTTCCTTCGGGAGCGCGTTCGGTACGCCGGAGATCCAGCCCGTTGCTCCGAACAACGGTCCCTCCATCGCCAGATCGTCAACGCCGATCATCACTTCCAGATCCGTTTTGGCTATAATTTCGTGCACGCGGCGGATGTCCCCGGAAAATTCTTTTACGGCTACGACGTTTTCGAGCTTCGACAGCTTTGCCAGCAAGTCCGGCGTCAGATCGACTTTGTAGTCGTGCGGATTGTTATAAGCGACGATCGGCAGCCCGACCGCGTTCAGAGCTTCGTAATGCGCGATGACTTCATGCTCAAGCGGCTTGTAGTTGATCGGCGGCAGCGCCATAACGCCTGCGGCTCCCGATTCCTTCGCGTGGCGAACCCAAGCGACGGCTTGCTGCGTCGAAGGCGCTGCCGAACCGACGACAACCGGCACGCGGCCTGCGGCTGCCGCGATTACCGTCTCGACCACTTTCGCGCGCTCTTCGCCCGACATCGTCGCGTATTCTCCAAGGGAACCCGTCGGTACGAGACCGTTCACGCCTTGCGAGATCAACCAATCGCATAGCTCCGTCAAGCGTTTGTAATCTACCTCGTAAGATGCCGTAAACGGTGTAACGATTGCTACATATACGCCTTCAAAACGTACCATTGATAATGACTCCTCTCAAAATGTAAAGTGAGTTATGATTTCGAAACTTGAAAACTAGCGGCTAGCGCAAGACAAAGTCGGGCAGCGGATCGCTCGGATCGACGACGAAATTCATCATTCCTAAAATAAAGGCGGTGCCTGTCAATCGGGGAACGATCGCCCGGTAGGTTCCGCACATCGTCTCCGCCATCGCTTTACCTGTCGCCCGCGAGCCCGTGATTCCTTCGTAGATCACTTCTTCGCCGAGACGAAGCTCGCCGCGCCCGATCAGCACGGCCATATGCGCGCATGCTCCCGCGCCGCCCGGAGAACGGTCGAACTGCTCGCCCGCGAATACCGTCACATTGCGGCAGCGGGAGCCGGACGCGCGCACGTCAACCGCATCGCAAATGACGACGCCGTGAATCCCCGATATCTCGGATAACTCGGGATGGACGAAATCGAGTTGCGATTCGATAGCCCGTTTAATCGCTCCGCCCCATGCCTGCAAATCAGGGAGCGCGTTTTCCGTAAGCTTGATTCCGCCTAGACGATTCGCGTCAACTATGGCATAGAACGCGCCGCTGAAGGCGACATCCACCGTAAACTCAACTCCATGGAGCGAGATCGGGATATCCAGGGCATAAACGAAGCTCGCCACGTTATCGATCGATACCGACTTTACCTCCTCCCCTTCGCAATCGGCGTACGCCGTTATACGCCCTGCCGGACTATCGATGCGAATGCCTTGAGCGGCTTCATCCGGCCGCAGCTGCCCGGTTTCGATCCATGCGGTGACGGCTGCGATAACGCCGTGTCCGCTGATGGGGGCAAGCCCCTCGTTGTTCATGAACAATAAGCCGAAATGGGCGTCCTCGCTCGCGGGCGATGTCACGATCGCGCCGGTCATGCCGTGGTGCCCGCGCGGCTCGGCCATGAGAACCCGACGAACTGAATCGAAGTTACGGGCAAAGTATCCGGCTCTAGCTTGCTGCGTCGTTCCTGCCATCGGAGGCAATCCGCCGGTAACGATTCGAAGCGGCTCGCCGCCGGAATGCGTATCGATTGACGCAAACCATTTGCTGAACTCCATCGTTGCGCGCCTCCCAAGGTTATCGTTAGAGCAGGAAAAATCCGTCGTTCAGCGCATCCTTATCACGGAAGACGAACTGATGGAATCCGGTTACCCAAGCGGAGCCGGATATTTGCGGAACGACGGCAGGCAAGCCTCCTACCTTGGTTACCTCCAGCACCTTTGCTTCAAACATCGAACCGACGATGCTTTCATGCACGAACTCCTCGTTCAACGCCAGCTCCCCCTTTGCATACAGGGTTGCAACTTTGGCCGCGGTGCCGGTACCGCAAGGCGATCGGTCGATGCCGCCCGGAGGCACGACAACCGTGTTACGGCAGTGCGCCAGCGGAGATGCCGGATCGCCGTAAAACTCGATATGCGTCAAGCCGCGGATAACCGGAATTTCCGGATGCACGACTTCGACTTGAGCATTAACGGCGTCGCGGATTTTGATCGCCAGCCGAATAATATCCGACGCTCTGTTCGGAACCAACGGCAAATTCAACGGGCGGGCATCGATCAAGCCGTAAAAATTGCCGCCATAGGCAATGTCGAGCGTTAGCTCGCCCAAACCGTCAACTTGAACCGTAACGTCTTGCCGGTACAGAAACGAAGGAATATTCGTAAACGTAACCTTCTTCACTTTGCCGTTCGCGGTTTCGAGCTTTGCCTCCACGAGCCCGGCCGGCGTATCGAGACGCAGCACGTTTTTGTCCGCGGGATAAATTCCGCCTTCGATGAGCGCGGTGCACACGCCGATCGTATCGTGCCCGCACATCGGCAAGTAACCGCCGGTCTCGATGAACACTACGCCGATATCTGCCGTTGGATCGCAAGGATCCGTCAGGATGCAGCCGGACATCACCTCATGACCGCGCGGCTCGAACATTAAGGCTCGCCGGAAATCGTCGTGACGCTCCGACATGTACACCATCTTCTCGGTCATCGTTTTTCCGTACAACGTCGGCGATCCGCTCGTTACCGTACGGGTCGGGTTGCCGCCAGTATGGGTATCGATCGTCGTCACCATTTTGGCGAACTTCATATGACCACCTCCTGGTGTACGCGTCCATTGCGAAAGCGATCGTAACGCAAAGGTTCGGTTGGGATACACGTCTGTACACCGCTTAGCATTTCGCTGATCGCTTTGCCCGTAACGGCTGCCAGACTGATTCCGTCGCCTTCATGCCCCGCCGCCACGTACAAGCCGGGAACTTCGTCTATCGGCGATACGATCGGCAGATGATCCGGCGTCCATGGCCGCAAGCCGGCATACGTGCGCAGCATCGGAATGTGCTCGATGACCGGAAAAAACCGAATCGCCCGTTCCGCGATGAGCCGGGTCACCTGCTGGTCGACTCGCGGTTCCATGCCGACGAATTGCCGGCTGGAGCCGATCAGAAAATTTTGCGAAGCGGTCGGTTCAAATACGAGCGCGATGCCGTATTGCTCAAACTTCGGATCTACCTTTCGTTTCCCGCCGAACTTGCTGATCAAATAACCGAACTCCATCACTTTCCGCTTGCCGATATTCGCAGTTCGGGATGCAACGAGAATATGTCCTTTACGAGGCTCGATCGGGATATCGATGCCGGCCATTAGCCCGATCATCTTCGACCATACGCCCGCCGCATTGATGACGGTATTCGTCTTAATCGTGCCGTTCGGGGTATCCACGCCCCGTATCTTCCTCTGTTCATCCAGCAGTATGGCCGTGGCCGGAGTATTCGTCAGAATACGGGCTCCGAGCCGACGCGCCGTAGAAGCAAGCGAATAGGCAAGCAATACCGGATTTACCGTCGAATCGGTTGCGCACTCCAAGCCGCCGAGCAAATCATCCGACATATAAGGCCACTCGTCTCGCAGATCTTGCGCGTCGAGCATGCGGAACGGAAGCCCCGCTTCCTTCTGGCGGGCAACCCAACGCTCGGCCGCGATCATTTCTTCCTCGCTCTCGCAAACGAGAATGCTGCCCGGCGCCCGATACTCGAATTCCTCGTCGAGCTCATGCACCATTTCGGCGATCAGCTCCTGCGACTTCAAGGACATCTGACTGTCGAAGCCCGGATCTTTATCGATCGCCAGAATGTTGCCGTCGCATCTCGACGACGTTCCTCCGGCGACCTCTCCCCGCTCCACGACAACGACGTCCATCCCAAGCTTTGCCGTGTAATAAGCGATCGCCATGCCGATGATGCCTCCGCCAATAATGACAACCTCTGCCGTATCGGATTTCATCATAGTACGATAAGTTCTTTGTTCGACTTGGTCAGAACTTCAATTCCCGTTTCCGTAACCACGATGTCATCTTCGATCCGAACGCCGCCGAAGCCTGGAATATAAATGCCCGGTTCGACCGTGATCACCATGCCGGGCCGCAAAATGTCTTTGCTTTGCTGCGATAGCCGTACGGGCTCATGGATTTCAAGCCCGAATGCGTGCCCGAGACCGTGTCCGAAGTTCGGACCGTAGCCATGTCCCGCGATAATATCTCTCGCAAGCGAATCGCCGTCTTGGCCCGAAATGCCGGGCTTCAGTCCGGCTAACGTCGCGCGGTTCGCTTCCAAGACGATGCTGTAAATCTCTTTATGCTTATTCGTCGGCGTGCCGATGAAGACGGTGCGGGTCAAGTCCGAGCAATACCCTTCATAGCTCGCGCCGAAGTCGAGCGTGACGAATTCATCGGCAGCCAGCAGCTTGCCGCTCGCCAATCCGTGCGGCAATGCTCCCCGTTCGCCGGAAGCTACGATGGTCGCATAAGCCGAGGAAGGGGCTCCGTTCTTGCGCATCGAATATTCAAGCTCCGCGGAAATGTCTTGCTCGGAAATGCCCGGCTTCATCATGCCCAATATATGCTCGAAGGAAAGCTCGGTAATTTCGACGGCTTTGCGGATGAAGCCAAGTTCCTTCTCGTCCTTGATCCCTCGAAGCGATTCGACGATATTCTCCGTAGGAACGAGCCCGATGCCCGAAAATTGCTCTTGGTAAGCCATATAAGTAGCATACGCGACGTGATTTTTCTCAAATCCAAGCTTCTTCACGTCAAGCGATCTCATTGCTTCATAAATCGATTCCGCAGGCTTGATCGCATGCAGCACGATTTCATACGCCTTCGCCTGCTCCGCAGCCTGACTCGCGTAGCGGAAATCGGTGAAGAGCAGCGCTTTTTCCTTCGTTACGAGAACGTATCCCGACGAGCCGGTAAAACCGGTTAAATATCTACGGTTAAAAGCATTCGTGATGAGAAGTCCATCCACCCCCAGCTCTTCAAGCCGTTTCCGAACGCGAGTAAGTCGTAAAATTTCCATAGGCTGCAGCCTTCCCCCCTTAAGTTCACCTTTTAACGATGAAGGATCCGTGCGTTGCATACCATTAAACATTTTTTAATATAGTTCAACTATGTTGAATTGTCAATTGATATCTGTACATGAAACCCCAGAAGCCGGATACGCCGGCCGCTGGGGAATGATTCAAGCTTTTTTATAGGTAGTTCTCATGCAACCATACGAGCATTTCGCCAGGCTTTCGATTTGCCCATGCAAAATACGGGATTGCCTTTATTTGAACTGGGGTGCTTTTGAAAGGATCGGTTTGGTATAAACGATCGTCGTCATATGAGGCTTCGTCCGTCCGCCATGCGCCGCCATTCAGAACAACCACGCCTTCGAGAAGCCCGTCATCGTATCTTGCCGTGAATTCGGAAGCGGCAGACACGCGAATGTCGCGCAAATGTTCGCCGTTATCCGCTTCTTCCAGGCAAAATACGATCGGTCCGCGTTGCAAGGCCAGCTTGCCGACATTTTCGCGTACCTTCGGATTGGAGCGCACCTTCTCTACCGCCATCGGCAATATAAGCTCGATCCGATCGCCGCTCAGCCATACGCGTTTAATTTTTGCATAGCCTTTGTGCGTCATTGAAGATAGTGCGACGGATTCTCCGTTGACCTTCAGCATGGCGTCTTTGCACCATCCCGGTAAACGAAGGGCTATCGTAAATTCCGCCGGTTGCTCCGCGGCAACCGTAAAATAAATATGGCCCTCCCACGGGTAATTGGATTGCTGAGTCAATTGCACCCGTTGACCGTCGATCGATTGATGCGCTTGGCCGCCGATGTACAAATGGACGAACCATTCTTGCTCGCTCTCGTTATACGAATAAATGTATTGTCCGAGCGAAGCGATCAAGCGGGCGATGTTCGGCGGGCAGCAAGCGCAGCCGAACCAGGCTTGACGCGTCTTGGACACCGACCGCAAATCTTCTCGAACGTCGCACGCGGATGGCCATACTTCCAGCGGGTTGACATAAAAGTAGCTTTTGCCGTCCAAAGAGATCCCGCTCAAAATCCCGTTGTACAGGACGCGCTCCATCACATCCGCGTATTCCCGATCCGCTTCGATTTGCAACATGCGGCTCGCCCAGAACATGAGGCTGATCGCTGCGCAAGTTTCCGTATACGCCCGATCGTTCGGCAAATCGTAATCGATGGTGAACGACTCCCAGTATTCGTTGGACCCGACGCCTCCGGTAACGTACATTCTTTTGCGAGTCACGTTTCTCCAAAGCTCCTTGGATACTTCCAGCAGCTCGGAATCGTTATATTCCACGGCGAGATCCGTCACGCCGCTGAACAAATACAAGGCGCGAACGGAGTGGCCTTCGGCCGTCTTTTGCGCTCGCACCGGCAAATGCGCTTGAAAATAATCCGCATTCCTTCTGGCTACGCGATGCTCCGTCCTTCCCGCTTCCTCGATATCGAAAAAGTACGGCACTTGGCCTCGTTCGTCGACGAAAAAACGGCTCAGCTCCAAGTAGCCGATCTTCCCGGTTACGCGGTAGAGCCTGACAAGCGCGAGCTCGATTTCCGGATGCCCGTCGTAACCGCGAATCTGGCCTGGCTTCCTTCCGAACACATCGACCATATGGTCGGCGTAACGGCTCATGATGTCGATGACTTTACGTTTGCCCGTTGCCTCGTAATAAGCGACGGCTGCCTCGATTAAATGCCCTGCGCAGTATAACTCATGATCGTCTCGCAGATTTGTCCACTTTTTCCCCGGCTTCGCTACCGTAAAATACGTATTCAGATAGCCGTCGGCTTGCTGCGCACGCCCGAGCAAATCGATCACGCCGTCGGCAATCGCCTCGAGCTTCTCGTCGCGCTTGATTGACAAGGCGTATCCGGCGGCTTCCAGCCACTTGGCCAAGTCGCTGTCCTGGAACACCTGGCCATAATAATCGGCCTTCAGCTCGCCGGCGGCGATGCGGAAATTTTCTACCGTGTGGCTGGGCTCGGCGTCGGGGATCGTGTCGTTCATAGCTTCCCATTGGTAAGGAATGACCGTTTCGCGGATCAGCGTTTGCCGTTTGGCCCAAAAAGAATCGTCGATCGTTATATTTTTTATCGGAATCGCTTGCAAGTGTTTGATCATCGCGTAGTTCCTCCTCTAGTCAAATCCCTTGGATTGTCTAATATGATAGCATCGCTTGATCGGCTTTGTCGGTAGCGCAATCCCAACAATAGGTGGACAAAACTGACATTTCTGGTCGACATAACCGATCGAGGAGGCGCCATGTCCGAACAAACTACGGTCGAGCCGGATCGCGTCGTCAAATCAAAAAGGAGACCCGGTAGCGGCAATGTCATTAAGTTAAGGAGCAGGGCCAAAATCAAGAACAAGAGCAGGTTATCGAAAAGATAGCCCGCTCTTTTTTTTGCACGAAAACAGCAAAACA
>NZ_JBHSMH010000029.1:0-31438 GCF_042655365.1 Cohnella suwonensis
CTCTCCACCAGCTGCCCGTCAGCTACGAGGCGACTTGGCTCTTACCTCGACCGGACTTTCACCGGCTAGTTGTGCCTAACTTGGCTAGGCGCGCAATCGTAAATAAAGCCGGCCTTCTCTCCCCGCGGGAAAGAAGGCCGGCTCTTGCTTAGAATCCCAATACGTTGCGAATGATGGCGTTAATCGTATCCTTGACCTGCTCTTTCGACTCCTTGATCGCTTTCTGCTTGTCGGCTTTCTCGGCGTCGGAATCGTTGATCCGCTTGGTCGCGTCGTTGCCCGCCGAGATGACTTCCACGATCAACGCCAGCTTGGCCAACGTATCCGGCGTTTTTTTCAGCTTCTCCTCGATCGCGTCCAGCTTCTCTTCCAATTCATCTAGTATCAAGTCGATGTCTTCGCCCTCGACCCCGATCGTGATTTCCTGGCGGAAGACGACCGACGAAGCGCCTCGGGGACCATCGATGTCCGCCTGAATGACGGCGATGCCTTTCACAGCCTTGCCCGTAAGCGTGACCGTACCTCCCGAGCCGACTTTCACGTCCTTGCTTCCGGATACTTTGCTCCACTTCAAGGAAGAGGAAGGCAACTGGACGCCGAATACCGACAGGCTGTAATCTTGGCGACGACCTTGCTTGCTCACCTTCGCCGCCGGCACCGCTTCCGAACGGAACAGCGCGACGGTCATGGCGTTATCGGCTTTTTCTTCGTTCGAGAGCTTGGATTGCCAATTCGAGACGGTCGATCGAAGATCCGAAGCGTTCACGCCGATCCGGCCGAGAACATCGCTTAATCCGTAGCTCTCGCGGTCGGCCAGCACGTTCGCCATCGCTTCGTTCAGAATCGCGGTCCGATCGCCCGCGTCGCCGACCAGTCCGGCCAGATCCTTCGGCTTCTGCTTGGACATCAGAGCCCGAACCGCGCCTTCCACGCCTCCGCGTTCTTCTCCGTCTCCGTAGAGGAACACGAGCACGTCGTCCGTCGTCAAGCTATTCGCCCCGCCCGCAGCGGCGATCTCCTCGAGCAGCTTGCCGTATTCCTCGTCGTCGAGCAGCGCTTCCAAGCCGGAAGCGGTCGAATACGGGTCGTACTTCAGTTTGCTTACGTCCCTTACGAGCTTGAACAGGCTCGTCCGCAGCGACGCCGAATCCGACTCCTTCGGAAGCTTGTCCGCGATCTTGTTCCAGATCGGATCGATCAACCGGAGGCCGGTCGCGACGTCCAGTCCGGCGATCTCGTCCCGAAGCTTAACCACGGTTTTTTCGTCCGAGGAATCTCCCGCGCGGAGCGCCGCCCATAACTTCGCTTTTCCCGCCAAATACGCCTCTATCGGGAAAACTTCGCCCCCGGCGGACTTCAGCGTCACTTCTCGCGAGAACAAGACGGTGCCCGTCCCGGTGTCCGGGTTTACGAGCGCGGCTTGGATAACGGCCGTCGCCGTCTCGACCCTGCGAGGAATCGTAACGACGCCGTTCGGCTCCACCTTGACGTCCGCGCTGCCCGAAACTTTCGTCCAACGCAGCACGGAAGCCGGAAGCTCGACTCCGAACGCTTTCAGCCCGAAGCGTTGGGTCAGTCCGTCCTCGCTCGTTTCCGTCGTCGATTCCGTCTCCGAACGGACGAAAGCGACGGTCAACGCGCGGCCGGCCGCTTCGTCGTTCGCGAGATGCGCTTGGAAGGCGAGCGACGTTTCCAGCAGCGCCCGCGGCGCGATACCCAGTCCTTTCAACGCGGAGCTCCATTTATATTGTTCCGTATTGGCGAGCAACCCTCCCGTCGCCTGCAGCGCGAGCTCCTCGGCCCGTCCGCTTCCAAGCCATCTCGCCAGCTCCTCCGGCGACATCGCGGCGATCGTGCCGCGTACCGCGCCTTCGACGCCGCCGAGCGCGTCGCCGTCGCCGAACAGGAAGACGAGCAGATCGTCCGGCGCGAGATTGTTCACGCCGCCGGCGACGCCGACCGCCTTCAGCAGCGCCTTAATGTCCGGGTCCGCCAGCAGCGCTTCCAGCTCCGACGCTTGCGGATCATAGGATAGCAAAGCGACCGCGCGGACGAATCCGAGCAACGTTTGTTGCGCCTTGGCCCGGTCGACGCTTGCCGGAAGCTTCGGCTCGATCGCTTTCCATAGCGGGCCGACAAGCGCCGCGCCCGTCTCCGCATCGATAGCCGCGATCTCTTCGCGAACGGCCCGAACCGCTTCCGCGCCGGCGGGACTTCCCGCCAGCAGCGCCGCATGAATCCGACCGACCCGTTCCAAGAACGGAGCGATCGGGAATACCGTCCGTTCGCCGTCGTCCGCCTTCAGCGAGATCGATTGCTCGAAGAGAACTTTAGCGGAGCCTCCGTACGGATTATAGAGGCTCGCCCGGACGACCGCCGTGCCTTCGTCCGTTTCCGGCGGAATCGTAACGGTGCCGTCCGTCGCGACGGAGACTTCCGGGTCGCCGGACACCTTCGTCCATTGGAGCGCGAGCGACGGGATCTCGATGCCGAAGACGGAGAGCCGATACGTCCGCTTGCGTCCGTCGCCGCCGACTTCGACGCTCGCCGTCGCCGACGCTCGGAGATAAGCGATCGTCATGGCGTTGATCGCCGGCTCGTCCTTCTGCAGCCTGCCGAGGAAACCGAACACGGTCGTCTGCACGTCCTGCGGCGTCACGCCGAGATTCGCGAGCACCGCATTGAATTTATAGGAGCCGGTATCTCCCAGCAATTGCCCCATCGCTTGAAGCAACAACGCCGTGATGCCTTGTTTGTCGCCGAGCAGCTTGACCAGCTCGAATGCCGACTTGCCCGCGAGCAAGTCCGAGACCGTTCCTTCGACGCCTTTCAGTCCCGCTCCGTCCCCGAACAGGAAGACGAGAAGATCCTGCATGGCGATGCCGCGGACGCCGGCGGCTTCCGCGATCGCCTTCAGCGTGCTCCGGTATTCGGGATCGGTGCGTATGGCCTCCAGCGCCGCTCCTTGCGGATCGTAAGGGGCGGAACCGACGGCCTTGAACAGGCGGAACAAGCTCGCCCGCATCGCCGGCTTATCGGCGGTAGGCGGAAGCTTGGCCGCGATCTTGTTCCAGATCGGATCGATCAAGCGCGCGTCCGCATCGCCGAGGGAGGCGATCTCGAGCTGCAAGTTCGTCACGTCCCGGAGATCCGCCGGATCTCCCGCCGCCAGCGCCGCGTAAATGGCGTTCCATTTGCCCAGGAACGCGACGGAAGGCACCCCCGCCTCCTCCGCTTGCTCCGGTTCCGGTTCAGGCGTCGCTTCCGGCGACGGCTCCGGCGTTACTTCGGTCGACGGCTCCGGCGTTACTTCCGGCGACGGCTCCGGCGTTACTTCCGGCGACGGCTCCGGCGTTACTTCCGGCGGCGGCTCCGGCGTTACTACGGGCGACGGCTCCGGCGTTACTTCCGGCGGCGGCTCCGGCGTCGCTTCCGGCGACGGCTCCGGCGTCGCTTCCGGCGACGGCTCCGGCGTCGCTTCCGGCGACGGCTCCGGCGTTACTTCCGGCGACGGCTCCGTAATAGATTCGGCGGCATAAGCGATGCCGGACAACCCGAGCTTCTCCGCCAACCCTTGGCGGCTCAGCGGAATCCCGCCGATCGATGTCGCAAGCATGGATAAAGCCAAAGTGGACAAGACCGCTTTCTTTTTTAACGTCAACTGGATTCACCTCGATCGAATGGATAGGAAAATGTAAAGTCCGAATAAGCAATCTCCCGAAAAGCTGCAATAGTGCAGGCTTTCGGCACCAATACGGGCTTAAGCTACGGAATGCCTGCAAAAGTACAGGCATTTATCGAGAACACACCCGTTACACTCGTTTTAGCGAAGTAAAGCCTGCACATTTGCAGGAATATTAAACCTATCGATCCAACGCATCTGAAAACCTGCGCATTTGCAGGTATTTTCAAATCGCCCCTTTCATTGCATGCTTGATCGACCTTATCGGCACCAAGAAGCAGTAGGGCGATCCTATCCGAGCTTCCGAGCTTCCGAGCTTCCGAGCTTCCTCCCTACTGTAAAACCGGAATCGGCTGCTTCACTCCTTGACTCAAGCTCGGACGGCCGACCGAGTAATACACGAAATCGGTGCCGAGCAGGTGCTCTTCCTTAAACACGTTGCGCCCGTCGATCAGAATGGGCCGGTTTAACGCCGCTTGCAATTCGCCGAGATCGACTTGGGAGAACTCTTCCCATTCCGTCAGCAAGCATAAGGCGTCCGCTCCCCGCGCGGTGTCCAAAGCGCCGTCGCACCAGACGACGTCCGACTTGCCGAACAGCGCCCGAAAATTCGCCGTCGCGATCGGATCGTAAGCTCTGACGTTCACGCCGTTGTCTACGAGATGCTGAATGATATCGAGCGCCGGGGAGTCCCGCACGTCGTCGGTGTTCGGCTTGAACGCCAATCCCCAGACGGCGATCGTCTTCCCATTCAGTTCGCTGCCGAAGATCGTCTCCAGCTTGCGGATGACGTTAAAGCGTTGATCCCGGTTCACCTCGACGACCGAACGCAGCAGCTTGAATTCGTAATCCACGTTACCCGCTATCTGGATGAGCGCCCTCGTATCCTTCGGAAAACAAGAGCCGCCGTAACCGATGCCTGCCTTCAGGAAAGACGAGCCGATCCGGCTGTCGTAGCCCATTCCTTCCGCCACCTGCGTCACGTCCGCGCCGACCTTCTCGCAGATGTTGGCGATCTCGTTAATGAAAGAGATCTTCGTCGCGAGAAACGCGTTCGACGCGTACTTGATCATCTCCGCGCTGCGGATATCGGTGACGACGATCCGCTCCGTCAGCGGCCGGTGCAGAAGCGCCATCGTCGCCGCGGCGCTCGGGGAATCGGCGCCGATCACGATGCGGTCCGGATGCAGCGTATCCTGGATCGCCGAACCTTCCCGTAGGAATTCCGGCAACGAGATGCTGTCGAAGCGTTTGCTCGTCCGCGCCCGGATCAGCTTCCCGAGCCGTTCGTTCGTGCCGACTGGCACGGTGCTCTTCACGGCGACGATCTTATAGCCGTTCATCGCGTCCGCGATCTCGAGCGCCGCTTGGTCGATATAGTCGAGGTTCGCCTCCCCGCTCGGCAGCGGCGGCGTCCCGACCGCGAGAATGATCAATTCCGAGCGGCGCACGGCTTCCGCCAAGTCCGTCGTGAACGAAAGCCTGCCCGCCGCGCGGTTCGCCGAAGCCAGCTCCTTCAAGCCCGGCTCGTAGATCGGAATGCCTCCGGCGTTCAAGGTGTCGATCTTGCCCCGATCCTTGTCCACGCAAATGACCCGGTTGCCCAATTCCGCGTAACAGACGCCCGACACGAGTCCGACGTAACCGGTTCCGATTACCGTAATGTTCATTCCCGCCACTCCCTTTTCCCTTTATACGTTGCACAGCTCCATGATCTCGTTCCAATCGTAAGCAAGCCGGACGATGTCCTCCTCGATCAACTCCGAGCCCGTCTGCACCTCGATGATGTCCATCTCCGTCTCCGCGAGCAGGCTATGCCTGCTTTCCTTGGCGATGACGAGAACGTCTCCCGATTGGACCGGGAAGCGGCGCCCGTTCAGCGCCATCGTTCCCCGTCCGGACACGACCGTCCATACCTCGTCGCGAAGCTGATGGTACTGATAGCTCAAATTGCTCCCCGAGGCGACGCAGATGCGTTTCGTCAACACTTCTTTCCCGTCCGGATACTTGTAGTAGTCGAGAACGCGGTATCGTCCCCAGCGCCGTTCCTCGTACATCGGACGCTGGTCGGCATGCTTCATCACTTCCTTGATCAACGGACTGGCCGATTTGTCCGACACGAGAATCCCGTCGGGGCTCGCCGCGACGACGACGTTCGGCAAGTTCAGCAGAGTAATCGGAATGTCCAGCTCGTTAATGACGTGGGTGTTGGCCGTATCGCCCGCGAGCAGCGCCTTGCCGATGACCGGCGTCTCGATCTGTTCCGTCAGCGTGTTCCAAGTGCCGAGATCCTTCCATTCGCCGTCGTACGGAATCGCCACGACCCGGTTCGACCTCTCGACGATCTCGTAATCGAAGCTGATTTTAGGCAGTTTGCCGTAACGCTTCGCCATCTCTTCGTAATGGATCGGCAGATCGTAAGCGATAAGGATGTTGATGAGGAAATCGAGCTTAAACGCGAAAACCCCGCAATTCCAAAGCGCGTCCCTTTCGATCAGGGCAGCCGCTTCTTCCTCGCGGGGTTTTTCCTTGAAGCTGCTGACGTTCAAGCAGGCTTGTCCGGAACGACCCGTTCCCGCATCGAAACTTTCCCCCGGCACGATGTAGCCGTATTTCTCGGAAGGATAAGTCGGCTTTACGCCCATGAGCGCCAAGTTCGCGCCCGATTCGTTCAACGCCCGCTCGAGATCGCGCGTCCGATGGAAGAACGAATCCTCCACGTACGGATCGACCGGCATGACGACGACCGTTTCGTTCAGGCTTACGCCTTGTATCGAATACAAATAGGTCGCGGCCAGCGCGATGGCGGGGAACGTGTCCCTGCGCTCCGGTTCGACGACGACTTCGACCTCAACGCCGAGCTGGCTGCGGATCATCTCGACCTGGGACTTGCCCGTCGCGATATAGGCGTCTTGGGCTAACCCGGCGGAAGCCATCTGACGCCATACGCGCTGCACCATCGACTCGCGCTCCCCGCGATCGTTCGTGAGCACTTTCAGGAACTGCTTGGAACGCGACTCGTTCGACAGCGGCCATAGGCGTTTGCCGGAACCGCCGGATAACAACACGATTTTCATTGCGTTTCCCCCATTCGAGCGGATGCGATTTCTTGGGTCCACGTCCTGAAATAGTTCGAGTTCTTGCCGTAGGAATTGTCGAGCAGCACGTTGGGCTGGTCGAGCAGGCAGGAGAGAATATGCCCGTGCAGCCTTGACGTCCGAACATGCCGGTAACCGCTGAACGTGCGAATCGCTTTGCCGACGAGATAGTCGCTGTACTTGCCCCAGATCGCTTGCATCGGCAACGCTCCTCCTCGTTTCTTCAACATGCGGCCGATCACGCTAATCGACTTCCTCTCGACTTTGTTGTACAGCGACCCCCAATCCATATAGTCGCCCGTCTCCTGCTCCATCCGATCTTGATATCCCGTCTTCTCGATGTCCGTCCGGAAAAAGCAAAGCAGCTCCTTCCCCGGACGGCTGCTCGGCGCGATCGGCCATAGCTGATGCGCCATGTCGGGGGAGAGACCGATTTTGCAACGGTGGAACTTGCGGCTCGCCGTCTCGAAAGACTGGGGATCCCTGACGTAAAGATGGACGTCCGGATGACGGTTAAAGACATCCGCCGCAAGGTCGAAAGCCGACTCGTCCTCGTAATGAATCGTCTGCGGCAAGATGACGATTCGGTTGTTCGGATAGGCGGCGACGATCTTCTCGCGGAACCTCTGATGCGTCGGGTACAAGTCCCCGAAGTTGCCGCCCCCCTGCAGGACGATGATCTGATCGGCCGGAATGCGCAGACCGTCGGGAAAATCCAGGACGCTATACCTGCCGCGAACGCGAATCCCGTTCGCTTTGAAGAAAGCTTCCGCGCCCTTCATGATGAGCAGGTCCCCGCCGTTGTTGTACACCGGGTAATCGAGATACTGAATGTTCGATCCCGGCGGAATGGACTCGAGAATGCGCAGAAGCCGTTCCTTCAACAGATCCATCGGATGAACGGAACGGCTTCCGGAGTCGTTAGCCTTCGTCGGCATGGTCGCTTGCTCCTTATCATCTTTTTTTCTCCTTCAAACGCTCCGCCAAATAACGAAAATCGTTCCGGTCGAACAACATGCCCCTTAGCGGCACGCGGAAGACGATCTTCATCGACGCCAGCGTCAACGCCAGCCGAACGACGGCCCCGATCAGCAATCCCGCCGCGATGCCGTTCAGCCCGTATACTGGGGTCAGCCAGATCAGCAGGACGACCGTGATCGCCAGCGCGATCGTCTGCCTGAGCAGCACGAGTCCCGGACGCCCCATCGCGTTGAACGACGAGGCCAATATCCATGATCCCCCGCCGATAATGCACTCGAAGCAGAGCAAATAAAATGCGGTGCTCGCTTCGAGGAAAGGCTCCCCGAACAGTACGCCCATCAGGAATCGTCCTATGAACATCGTCGGCACGACGACGGCCGTCATGAGCAAGAGCGACAACCGGAAAGCCCTCCCCACCGTCGCGAGGATCCGCTCTTGCGCCATGCCCGTCACCTTCGGAAAAACGACGTTCGCGATCGCCGTCTGCACGACGTTATACACGCGGGAGAGGGCGAATACGACGGTATACAGTCCCAAGTCTCTCGCGGTCAGCATCGATAGGATGACGAGCTTATCGAATTGCGAGTACAGCGCCCCGAGCAACTCGACGCCGAACACCTTGCTCCCGTAAGCGAACAACGGCCACGCGGCTTTCAGATCGCGAATGCCGCCGAAGCGTCCGAACCGAATGTCGTCCGCCAGCGAGACCATCGCCCAAGCGACGACGAGCACGCTCGTCGCCGCGAACATGAGCGCGGAATAGCCGAGGCTCAAGTTCCCTACGGCCCAGAGACCGATTAATCCCGCCAGGTTGCACAGCGGTACGAACAAACGGACGCCGTTGTACACCGCGAACCTGCCTTTGCTCTGCGCGAGCGCCGAGACGAGATTGATCGCGAGCAGCACCGGCACCATCGCAACGGTATACCCTCGCGCGATCGCCGCGATGTGCGCCGGATAACCGCCCAGCCAGTAAGGTAAGCCGAACCATGCGACGGCGCCCGTGATGACGCTGACGGGCGCCTGAAACAGGAAGCTCGCCCGGACGAACGCTTCTCCGCCTCCAACCGATTGCTTCAGGTTGTAGATCAACGAGGTCGGCAAGCCGAAGCCCACCAATCCTGCGAGCAGCGTCGGCCAGAAGACGATGGCGGACAGCTCTCCCTTGCCCTCGACGCCGTACATGCGGGCCGTCACGATCGACGTGAGCGTGACGACGACCATGACGAGAAAGTTGGTCGCGCTCGTCCGGAAGATCGTATGGGCGAGGCCGTTGCCTCTCCAAGCCCGTCGTATCGCCGCCAATTGCGTCATATTCCGATTCAACTCCTACCGTTATAACGAAGAGTGCCGACAAGCGAGCCGTTCCGGTAATACACTTTGAACACTTGCCGGAAAAAGCTTTTCGAACGAAAGACCAATAGCAGCGACGTCGCGGCCGCTTGCAGCATGCGGATCGTATGCTTGGCGACGGGAATCGCTCCCTTGTCCTGCATCCGGACCGCGTCGCTGACGCCTTGCCAAAATATCCTCTTCCTGAACCATTTCTTCGTCGTCCGCTCCTTCGGAATCTTGTGCCGGACGAGCGCGTACGAGGAATAGTACACTTTGTACGCGGAACGGATTCTTCCGATCAGCTCGCTCTCCTCGCTGGACAACAGATTGCTTCCGACTCTGCCGAGATCTTCTCGGAAAGGCGCGAACTCGTCGAAGACGCTCTTGCGGAACGCCACGTTCGCCCCGTATGGAATCGCCGGCGCGGGCATCTCCTTCACTCCGTCCGTATAATCGAGAATCGTGAACACGGCGCGGTATTCGTCCGGAATCCAGTCCGGCTCTCCCGCTTCCCAGATCGGATCGATCTTCCCTCCGACGCAGCCGATCGCCGCGTCCCTCTCGAACACGTCGACGATATGCCTGACCCACCTGCTGGAAGCGATCGCGTCGTCGTCCAGGAACAGAACGTATTCGCCTCTCGCTTCCCTGATCGCCCGGTTGCGGGCGACGGACAAGCCGAGCTTCTCCTCGTACACGTACCGGACGCGTTCGCCGTGCACCCGGCGCAAACCGTCCACGACGCTCGCGGTATCGTCCGCGGATCGGTTATCGACGACGACGATCTCGATGTCGTTTTTGTCGAAATTCTGCCGCAGCACGCTTAAGACCGCTTCTCCCGTATCCTTGGCGCGGTTATGGGTACAGATCGCAACCGTCACCTTCATCGTCCGTCACCCTCCTTGATAGACGTTCTTCATCCGCTCCGCGATCTCGCTCCAATCCAGCTCGCCGAGCGCCTCGTCGTATTTCGGCTTCGTCCGCCCGCCTTTCGCGTTCAAGGCCGTCTTGAGCGCGTTCGTCAATCCGTCCCGTTCGGCCGGATCGTAACGCGCGACCATACCGTCCTTGAAATACTCGTCGATGAACTCGTTGTCCGGCATGACGACGAGCTTGCGGAACGAAAGTCCGAGGATGGCGGAGCCCGACGTCGTGATCTCCTTGTAAGGAAGCGCCATGACGTCCGCGGCCCTAACCAGGTCCGCCACTTCCTCGTTAGGGACGAAGCGAAGGTCCAGGACGATATTTTCCGTGTCGGGCAAGCTTTTCAAATAAGCCGTCATCCGCTCATCCGCTTTGCCGGCCACGATCAAATACGTATCCCTCGTCTTGACTTCGTTGAAGGAAGCGACGAGATCCTCGACGCCCTTGTACGCCTTGATCGCCCCGAGAAACAAGACGACGTCCGCTTCCTCGCCGATGCCGTAAGCCTTCCGGACATCCTTTCCTTTGGACTTGTACACGCCGACGTAATGCCCGTGCTTGACGACGAACAGCTTGCGTTCCGGCACCCCGAATTCGTTCGCCGCCTTGCGCTTGATCGACTCGGACGCGACGACGAGCTTGGCGCAACAGCGGCAGATCAGCGTTCGGACCAGACGCTCCAGCCGCGGATGCTTGACTTGGTGCGGATACAGATTATGAATCGTCCACACCGTCTGAACGCCGAGCAACCGCAAGTAAAGCAGCGTCAGCAGGAAGATCGCAGCTCTCGCCAGCATGACGGCGGTCATCCGGTGCTGGTACGCATGGTGCACCCAATGAACGTGGACGGCGTCCCCGCGTCTGGCGCGCCCGATCTTCAGCATCAGCTTGCCGTGCTTCAGATCCTCTATCCGGAGACCCGCCTCGCCGAGCGAATCGGATAACAAATCGCTATAGAAATTCAGCTCGCTCGATTTCGGCCACATCCATACTTTCATCGCAGCCTCCTCCCCGGCCCTTGGCCTTCCGTTTATTTCGTTCTGCGAATCCATCCGTCCGGCACGTTCAGCTCCCGGATCACCTTCGCGGGAATGCCGCCGGCCAGCGCGTCGGCCGGAATATCCTTCGCCACGACGCTGCCCGCCGCGATGACGGCATTGTTGCCGATCGTGACGCCCGGCAGTATGACCGCGCCCCTCCCGATCCAGACGTTGCTCCCGATGATGATACCCTTGCTCGCCGAACGATCGTCGCAGTCGACGGGATGGAAGTTCGTATCGATGATGTTCACCATCGGCCCGATGATCGTGTCTTCGCCGATATGGATCGACTTCGTGCACCCGATATCGAGGCCGTAATTAAAAAACGCGTTGTCGCCGATCCATAATCTCGCGCCCTTGGCCACCGAGATGGACGAAGGAATCTGTCTGGCGTAGAAGCTCACGTTGCGCCCGACGACAAGCTCGCCCTTGTTCTTGACCTTGAGCGTGCCCGAGATCCGGCCGAGTCTTCCGGCGGAGTCGGCTTTGACCGCCAGAATCGCGGCGCCCTTGAGCACGGCGATCAGCTTCCCGAAGGTGAACCGGCCGTAGACGACGCTCATCGCGCTCCCGCCGTTCCCGGCGTAGCGCCGCGCGAAGTCAGCAGCCCGTAAGTCGTCTCGACTTTCCTCGCGATCGCCTGCATGTTGAAGTCCTTCATGACGCCGACGTATCCGCGCAAAGCCAATTCCTCAACGTTCTCCGCCCTCTCGTAAATCCGGCGGATCGCTTCGTACAGCCCGTCGACGTCCCCGTCCTTCACGATGAGCCCGCCCCTCGTCTCCCGGACGATTTCCGGCGCGCCGCCGGAATCCGATACGATGACCGGCGTCTGGGCGAGCAACGATTCGATGATGACTCTGCCGAACGGTTCGTTCAGCGAGAAGTTGATCGTCAAGTCGCACGACTGCATGACGTCGATCGGCTTGCCGCTGTACCCGTAGAAGACGACGTTCTCCTCCAGCCCGTATTCCGACACCTTCCGGATCAAGTCGTCGTAGTACCGGTCCGATCCGTCGACGGAGGCGTCTCCCACGATCAGCAGCCGCCAATTATACTTGTTGGCGTCCGCCATCTTCTTGACGGCTTCGATGACAAGGTCGTACCTTTTCCACTCGACGATTCTTCCGAACGTCCCGATGACGAGGGTGTCGTCCTCCATGAAAGTTCTCTTTTTCGGCGCCGTCGCCGAGTCGGGATCTACGCCGTTGTAGATGATCGTCTTGTTATCTCCCTTGATCGAGTCGGCCACGAAGCCCGAGATGCAGATGACCCGGTCGAAGAAACGGGGCAGCACGTGATTGAACATCCGAAGATGCGTATGGTCCCTATGGTGCCACACCCTCTTGGCCTTCGACATGAACTTCAGCGGCGCCACGTACCACGGGGCGCGCCAGCCGTTGGCGTGGACGATGTCGATCCCTTTGCTCTTCACGAACGCCCGGATCCGGAGCACCGTGCCCGCATAGCCGAGACCGAACCTTTCCTTGATGCTGTTCAGCCGTAGCGGGAAATGCTCGTAAACCGTCCGGATCTCCGGCAAGTAGGCCGCGTCCTCCGGGCACAGCAAGTAAATCCGGTATCTCGTCGTATCCAAGTAGTTGATCAGATGGATGAGGCTTTGTTCCGCCCCTCCTTTCTTGTCCGCATGGGTCACGAACAAGACGTTCTTTTTTCCGTCCGCCATTCACATCACCTGCTTCATCGGATAATCGGGATCGATCGACGCGATAAACCCGTTTAGCGCTTCCTTATGGTTGTAATGATTGCGCAAAAAACGCTGGGATTGCTCCAGCAGCGACCGCGCCGCCTTCGGGTCGCCGAGCAGCCCCTTGATCTTGCGCAGGAACTCCTCCGGCGTATCGGCGACGGCGATATGCTCGTCCTCGACCAGCCCGGTTCCCTCGCAGCCGATCGAAGTCGAGAGGACCGGCAGCCCGTGCTGGATCGCCTCGATCGTCTTCAGCTTGACTCCGGCGCCGTTCTGCATCGGATTGACGAACAAATAACCGCTCCCGTAAATGTCGTCCAAGCTCTCGGGCGTATCGTGCACGACGACGCTCGTCAGATCGTACGGTTCGAGCCAGCTTAAGCTCGTCCGCTTGCTATTGCCCGCGATGACGAATTCGTAGCCCGGTTCGCCGAGCATCTTCGGATGCACGTAGGTTAAATACCATTCGATCGCTTCCCGGTTGTTCGGCATGAACAGCGAGCCGATGAACACGACCCGCTTGCTCTCGAACGCGTTCGTGCCGAACTTGCCCATCGTGACGGGAGGAGGCAGGAACAAGCTATGGGCCGAGGCGTCCTTGCTGCGGAAGCTCTCGAACTCTTTGCTGGAGATGAACAGGTACTTGTCTATCTTCTTGCGCATCATCCGCCGCAGCCTCTCGAACTTCCGGCTCTCCATCCGGTAATACAGCTTGTGAAGCACGTTCCGGGTGCTTCTGGCGAGCGCCTTGAAATAGGCCGCCTCGTCGTTGTGCACCCGCAGAATCGCGCTGTCCGGCCGAATCTTCGGATGCTCCAGAATCGGGTAAACGTAATCTCCCTCGAGGAGCACGTAATCGTAATCCCCCTCGATGTCCGCATGCCGCAAGCCGAGCCTCGAGCTCGCCTGCATCGGAATGGCGTGCAACAGATCGGAGAGGCTGCTGCTTCTCGGACATAGCTTGATTTCGTCGACGTATCGCCCGACATGCCGCAGATCGGCTTCGGAAGGTTTTTCCTTGCCGCAGACGACGAGTCCGATCGTCCACCCGAGCTCCGACAACGCCATAATTCTTCCCCACGTATCGACTCTCGCGCCATGGTTGGCGGGATACGGGAAATCGCTACACGCGATGAGTATTTTCATGGAACGCCACCCTCTGAGCATGGGATTCTTTCGTTTCGCCACGACCCAAATAGAAGCTGATGAAGGCGAACAGCAGCCATACCTCGTATTTGATCTCGAGCGCCACGAAGAGCAGGGAAAACAAAATAAAGACGAGCGCAAGGAACAGGATCGAGCTGATCTTAGCCTTGACGATCAAGTCGCGGGCTACCATGTAGAAGAAGGCGACCGAGAACACGCCTCCGAACATGACCCATTGGAAGAAGCCCGACTTGACGCCCAGGTTCTCGTCCGAGTTCGAATACGTCAACAGCTCACCGGCGTTGATCTGGCTGATGCCGAATACGTTGTAATAGAAATGGGACATAACGCCGATCGCGTCGTTCACGTATTTGTCGAAGTAGAGCAAATACGCTCCCGTCCCCACGCCGAACGGATTGTGCAGCACCGTCGTGAGCGCGATCAGAATCGTTCCCATCCTCGTGTAGGACGACGTGTAATTCTCGATGTCGTTGCTGAACGAGCTGACCAGCCCCGCCGAGAAATACATGACGAACATGTACATCGCCCCCGCGACCGCCACGACGAGCACGAAGTTTTTCTTCTTCCGGAAATCGAGGAACTTGACCATCGTGACGACGAGCGTCAGCAGCATGACGATCAGGAATCCCTTCGAACCGGTCACGAAGAGGTAGAACAGGAAAAATCCCGCCGCGTACGCGATGGACAGAGTCTTGGCGAACCCGCTCAGATAACGGGACAAATAAACGAGAATCGACGCGTAGACGACGATGATCGATCCCGTCGTGCTGCTCTCGGACGTCAGCAAGCGCACCCGCCAATACGGATGGCCGCCGGCATGCAGCGAAGAGAGCGCGTGGGGTATGCTCATCAACTCCAGCGCCATGATGGCGGCGAGCAGCGTCACGACCGCGAAGAAGCAGCCGTAAAGCGCCTTCGGGTTCCGAATCTTGGAGAAGACGAGCTGCATATGCCGAATGTAGAGCAGAATCAGAACGAAATAGATCAGGACCTTGAACGACTTGCCGAGCAGGTTCTCCGATCCGAAGCCGTAGCTCCCTTGCAGGAATTGGTAGAGCACGTAAGCGACGCTGACGAAACTCAAGTACACGATAATGGCGAGCATGTATTGCTGCAGCTTCGTACCCAACATCACTTTCTTGTGCTTGGCGAGCATCGCGACTTCGCAGAAGACGAAGAGCGGGAAGAGCAGGATGACGGGGGATCTGCCGATTTCGCCGATGACGTTCACGAGCGGGAAGTCCTGATAGACGGTCAGAACGAGCAGCAGGACGAGATACAAGGGCAATCCTCTAGACATCGTTCATCGCTTTCGCGGGGACGGCGCCGGCGATTCTCTCCGCGGCCGATTCGTACAACCGCTCGATCTGCTTGTTCATTCTGTCCGATCGGAACTTCGCGTCGAAGATCCGGCCTCCCGCTTCCCCCATCCGCGCCAGCGTGCGTTTGTCGAGCCTCCTCACGATGTCGGCCAATTCCTCTTTCTTCTCGAAATCGAAGACGTAGCCGTTCACCCCGTGCCGGACGATCTCCGGTAACGCGCCGCGGTTGCTCGCAATGACCGGCTTCTTGTTGCGAAGCGCCTCGATCGCGACGATGCCGAAGCCTTCCCAACGGGAAGGTACGACGACGGCGTCGCACGCGCTCATGTAACGGTCGATGTCCGCGTTGCTTACCCATCCGAGCTTCACCGCGTTGTCCGGGTAGGCGAAATCCCGCTGCTGGAGCACGGATTCTCCGGCCAAGAACAGGCGCACGTTGTCGAACCGGTGTTCGTTGAACACTTCGAGCAGCAGGTCGAATCCCTTCTGCCGGTCGAACCGTCCCACGAACAACAAGTTGATGCCGTCGGAAGGCCCGTCGAACGGCGTCGCGCCGTCCGGCCACGCGGACGAATTGGCATCCGATACGCCGTTGTAGACGACGGTCGATTTCCCTTCCGGCAAGCCGTAACGCATCGCCATCTCGTATTCGTGATTCGAAATATGAATGATGGCGTCCGTCCGAAGCGACATCGCTTTCTCCGCCCATGCGTACAGCTTTCTTTTCCAGGGGACGGCATCCATGAGGAACGACCATCCATGAGCGCAGTACACGACGAGCGGACGCCGCCGCTTGAAAAAAAACAACGTCCGCAGGAATAGCCCCGCGAACGTGCCGTGGACGTGAACGATGTCCGGATCGATGGCCTTGACCGTCTTCCGGATCGACCGCATCGCCCGGAGGAAATAGGCGGGTTTCCTCTTGTACGGATACGTAAGAACCCTCTCCGGGCTGATGCGCAGCGAACTCGGGTCGGAATTGAACGCCGATACGAGCAAGTAAACGTCGTGGCGGTCCGATTGATACCCGAGCACTTCTTTCAGGTGGGTCTCGACGCCGCCTTTCGTATATTCCGATAGATGCAAAATTCTAGCCATGGCCTCGCCCTCCCTTCGCTGGTTTAGGATGCGCCTTTGGAGGTTAAGACGGTAACGACCGTACGCAGCAGGATGCCGATATCGAACCAGATCGACTTCTTCCGGATATAAGAGAGGTCTAATTCCACCATCTCCTCGAAGCCGATATTATTTCTTCCGCTCACTTGCCAGAGCCCCGTGCACCCCGGCGTGACGGACAACCGTTGCTTGTCGTAGCTCGTGTACTGCGACACTTCCATCGGGGACGAAGGACGGGGACCGACGAGGGACATGTCGCCCTTCAGCACGTTCAAGAATTGCGGCAGCTCGTCGATGCTCGTCTTGCGGATGAACTTCCCGATCCTCGTAATGCGGGGATCGTCCTTGATCTTGAACATGGCCCCGCTGATGAAATTGCGATCCATGACGTCCTTCAGCTTGGCTTCGGCGTCTACGCACATCGAGCGGAACTTAAAGATTCGGAAAGGCTTCTCGTCCTTGCCGATTCTCGTTTGGCTGAAAAACACGGAGCCCTTCGGCTCCTCCCACTTAATCGCGATAGCAACGACGACGAACAGCGGACTGAGCAAGAGCAGGCCGACCAGCGAACCTACGATGTCGACGGCGCGTTTCAGCACCCCGTGCAGCGTAAGTTGTCTGCGTCCCGATCTTCCCGACTCCGCGCGGACGTAATAGTCCGGAGCGTTCAACACGGCTTCATCCCGATATCGTGGAGTCATCGTCATTCACTCCTTCCGGATATTAATTGTTTGGCTAACTCGCGTTCCATGATCTCCCCCAGTTCGGACATCAGCTGATGCCTCAATTCGTTGCTTCGCAAAGCGAAATCGATCGTCGTCATAATAAAACCGAGCTTCTCGCCTACATCGTAACGTACGCCCTTGAAATCGTAAGCGTACACGCCGACCGCTTCGTTCAGCTTCTGGATCGCGTCGGTCAGTTGGATTTCCCCGCCCGAGCCCCGTTCATGGCGACCTAAATATTCGAAAATATCCGGCGTCAGCACGTAACGGCCCATGATGGCCAGATTGGACGGCGCGAAACCTTTCGGCGGCTTCTCGACGAATCGGTTCACCTCGTACAGATTGCCGATTTGGTCGCCCGGATCGACGATGCCGTAACGGTCCGTCTGATCGACGCAGACCGACTGAACGCCGATGACGGAGCGTCCCGTCCTCTCGTATTGCTCGATCAGCTGCTTCGTGCACGGAACGTCCGCCTCGACGATGTCGTCCCCGAGGAGCACCGCGAACGGCTCGTCCCCGATGAAGTTGCGCGCGCACCAGACGGCGTGGCCCAACCCTTTCGCTTCTTTTTGGCGGATGTAATGAAGATTGACGTTGGAAGATTTCCTGACCTTCTCCAAAATGTCGAACTTCCCTTTGGCCTCCAAAATGTGTTCGAGCTCGAACGCGATATCGAAATGGTCTTCAATCGCCCGTTTGCCTTTGCCGGTTACGACGATAATGTCTTCGACGCCGGATTCGATCGCTTCTTCCACGATGTACTGAATCGTCGGCTTGTCGAGAATGGGGAGCATTTCCTTGGGCATCGCTTTCGTCGCGGGCAAGAAACGGGTACCGAGTCCCGCGGCGGGGATGATCGCTTTTCTCACTTTTCGCATTTTGGTTTCACCCTATCCTGGTATATTTTTTGTCTCTAGCAAACCTACGTGAGAACCGGAAGTTACGGCTGAATTCAAGATTCGAAGCCGAATAAGCCTTCAGAAATACATCGTGATCAAAAGTGATTTTTTGAACTACCTTACCGGGGCATCTAACCCCTCCTCTCGTCACGCCCTCGACGATTAGACGTCTAAGGTCGACCGACCCACAGCATGACCGAGTGCCTCCGGTGATAGAGGTGCAGGAGACATTACCTAACCGTTCGATATGATCTTGCGGAGAGACGCTTGGAGAAGATATTAAGCTTCGCTCTTCTCGCCGTAATAGTAGTAATAGGAATCGGAGCGTTCGCGGTCGACGTTGTTGAGCACGACGCCGATGACCTTCGCTTTCACGTGGTCCAAGGAAGCTTTCGCTTTCGCGGCGATTTCTTTCTTCACGTTGCCCGAATCGACGACGAGCACGACGCCGTCGCTCTGGGCGGCGACGATCTGGGCGTCGGTGACGAACAGGATCGGAGGCGTGTCGACGATAATCACGTCGTACGCCTGTTTGGCCGTTTCCAGCAACGCGGCCATCCGGTTCGACGACAGCAGCTCCGAAGGATTGGGCGGCGTCGGGCCGGCGGGCATGAACCACAGATTGTCGGTATTCGTCATCTGAATGACGTCGCCGAGCTCCTTCTGTTGGAACAACGCGGTCGTGAGTCCGATGCGGTTGGATTTGCCGAACATGCGATGCTGCGTCGGCTTGCGCATGTCGGCGTCGATCAGCAGCACCTTTTTGTTCGATTGGGCGAACGCGACGGCGATGTTGGCGCTCGTCGTGCTTTTACCTTCGCTCGGCTTCGAAGAGGTCACCATGATGATCTGCATCGACTGGTCGATGGCCGAATATTCGATATTCGTGCGAAGCATCCGGTAGCTTTCGGAGATCGGGGATTTCGGATTCGTCTCCGTGATCAGGCTCCAATTAGGCGTCGAGCGAGACATGATTTTTCCTCCTTGCCTTGTTTCCCAGCTGCGGGTTTCCCTTGTCGATGGCGTCGCGTTCCTTGAATCGCGGAATCGTCGTCAGCACCGGCACTCCGAGCAGCGTCTGAATATCTTCCTCCGTCTTGATCGTGTCGTCCAAGTAATCGAGCAAGAACGCGATTCCGACGCCGAGCATGAGCGCCAGCATAAAAGCGACGGCGATGTTCAGCTTCGGATTGGGAGCGACGGGACCGTGCGATTCCTGCGGATCGGCGAAGTTCAGGATCGATACGTTGTCCACCTTCATCAGCGTCGGGACCATTTTCTGAAAGACGACCGCCACGGCGTTCGCGGCCTTTGCCGCTTTCTCGTAGGAATCGTCCCGGACGGACACCGACATGACCTGCGTCTCGTTCACTGAGCTAACGCTCACTTTCGAGATCAACTCTCCGTAGGACATGCGGAGCTCGGGGTACTCTTCGGCGACTTTCTTCATGATCCGAGGGGTTCTGATGATTTCTTTGTACGTTTTGATGAGGCCGATCGTAGAGTTAATGGAACCGACGTCAATGCTCGGCAGAAGCGAACTGCTGTCCTTGAATTGGTTCACGATCAGCTTGGCGGATGCCGCGTATTGAGGCGTGATGAAGGAATACGAATACATGCCCATCGCCAGGCAGCTTGCGATAATCAGCAGGACGATCATGAGCAGCCTTCTTCGGATAATGATCCAATAGTTTTTGAGCTCCAAAACGTCATCTCCAATACTCGTTATGGCGTATTTTTGTTAATAGTTATTCAAAACGCGAACTTTGAGGCATGACCTAGATATAGAAGATAAACAAACGGTCAAGAGGAGCGGTTTTTATTCGTTACGAATAATTCTGATGATTCATATTCATTTCGCGACCTTTTGAATGCAAAAAATAACGATACGAAGTTATTCCGCCCTCGCCGCGTCCATGAACGCATCGATGGTGCCGCCGTTCATGACGAACTCCATCATCTTTTCCGAATCCGCGCCATGCCCGCTCCTTTTCAACAGCAACGACACGAGCAACGAGAGATCCACCGGTTCGTTGCGGGGAAAATACCCGGAGTAGGCGAAGTATTCGGCGAGAGATCTCGCTTCCCCTTCGTCCTCTCGGCTTAACAGCGACGGATCATTCGACAGCATTCTCAGGAATCTCTTGAAGCGAAGTTTCTTCTTTTCGCAACACGAATCGCGCTTCATCTTTGCACGCCTCCTTTATCAAGCAACGCTTCGACAAAAATAGCTTGCAACAACTCGAGTCGGATTACAACCTTCATGAGGAGGTTTTAATGTAAGGAATCGTACGGTTTTGAAATAAGTATGACACAGATAATTGGAAACCATGAGGGAATAAAGGCATGGACGCCATTAGACATTCCTGCTCATTTTCACAGCTCCTTCCATTCGTTATTGCCGCGTTTTCCGTCTAATTAACGTCCGCCATTCGAAATGGAAGCGCTTCAGGCTCCGGGTCGGCCGGTCGGACTTTAGACCTCCTCGCCCGCGAATGTTCCTCTAGCCCGCAAAGTGAATAGCGGCAAGGTTTTCTCCTATTTTTTTCTATATGCAAAAAGGAAAAAGCCTCCCGGCCATCGGTCGCCGGGAAGCGGAAAACAAGGACTATAGGCCAGTACGGTCCGGAATGCATGACCATTCTCCCTTGCCGGGGAGACAAAGGCGGTAACGCGCGATCGTTTCCTTCGAATTGTAAACGCTTCATCGTAAAAGAAAGGAAGAGGCATGACAGCTCGATTTTCCTCGGGTAGTTAAAAAATTCAAAATATATCCATTTTAGATGCTTATTGTCCGTTTCTCCCTCTCGTATACACCACTAATACGATGGGAAATCGAGTCGGTACATCCGCGAGGACTAGGCCGTATCGACCTTCGGAATCAGGAGTCCCGCTCCCGAATCCCCCTATCGGCGGTTAAAATAAGACAGGAACCGGGACATGGACGTCATAGAGCGGGACGGGATCGACGGCAACTCCGCAAGAGGACGATTATTCGCGATGCTAGACGCATTCCCGGCGTAATATTCCGACCAATTATCGCCCATCCGCAGGCGGATCGCCTCGTAAGCCTCTCGCAGCCGGAACCCTCTGCGCTCCGGATGATGGGCATCCGACGAGATCGCGTGAACGAGTCCCGCTTCGCATAACGACCAGGACGTTCTCTCGACGGACTTGCCGAAGCCGCCCAGCAAGGAATGGGTCGTGACTTGGGCGCATGCGCCGGCGTTCACGAGCCTCGACAGTCTTTCCGGAGCCTTCGCCACTTCCGCGTTGCGTTCCGGATGCGCGATGACGGCGGTTACGCCCATTAAACCGAGTTCATAGATCCATTCTTCCATCCGATTCGGAATCCGCGAAGACGGCATCTCCAGCAAGACGTACCGGGAACCCGCCAGCGAGAGCAATTCCCCTCGTTGCCAAGCGTCCAGCAGACCGTCGTGCACGCGAATTTCCTGACCCGGCAAGAGGAGAACGGGAATGCCCTCTTCCGCCAATCGTTCGTTCGCGATGCGCGTTAGCTCCGCGACCGCGGCGACTTCGTTCGTATAACGTCCATCGGCATGGTGCGGCGTGGCGATCAACGTCGTAATGCCTTCCGCCGCGGCCGCCCGAGCCAGCTTCAACGTCGTCTCCCAACTATCCGAGCCGTCGTCGATGCCGGGAAGGACGTGCGTATGGATGTCGATCATCGGGTTCCCTCCTTTATTCCAAGCAAACACGCTTTCGACGTCCTTCGGACGTCGGAGTAGCTTTGCGTAGGGATCAGATGGGTAAAAAGGGAGTCGAAACTTTTCCTTCTGATCCTTCAAAAAAAAGGGCCAAGCCCCTTTCAGGCAGCTTGACCCTATTCTATCACACGGACGTCCGTCTCGGCCTACAGACGAGCTTCCAGCGCTTTCTTCTGTTCTTCGAAGCCCGGTTTGCCCAGCAGCGCGAACATGTTCTTCTTGTACGCTTCGACGCCGGGTTGATCGAACGGGTTGACGCCGAGCAGGTAACCGCTCACGCCGCACGCGATCTCGAAGAAGTAAACCATGTAGCCGAACGTGTACGGGCTCATGTCCGGGAGGTTGACGATCAAGTTCGGCACGTTGCCGTCCGTGTGCGCGAGCAACGTTCCGAGGAACGCTTTCTTGTTGACGAAATCGAGCGTCTCGCCGGCCAGGAAGTTCAAGCCGTCTAGATCGTCCTCGCTTTTCTGGATCGTGATTTGATCGGCCACTTCGCCGACCTGCAGCACCGTTTCGAAAATAATCCGGTTGCCCTCTTGGATGAATTGTCCCATCGAGTGCAAATCCGTGGAGAAGTCGACGGAAGCCGGGTAGATGCCTTTGTAATCTTTGCCTTCGCTCTCGCCGTACAGCTGTTTCCACCACTCCGATACGAAGTGCAAGCCCGGCTCGTAGTTGACGAGAATTTCGACCGCTTTGCCTTTGCGGTACAGCGCGTTGCGTACGGCCGCGTACTGGTAAGCGTGGTTCTCGCTCAGGTTCGGGTTATTGAATCTCGTCGCCGCGTCTTGCGCGCCCTTCATCATCGACTCGATGTCGATGCCGGCCGCCGCGATCGGGAGCAAGCCTACCGCCGTCAGAACGGAGTAACGGCCGCCGACGTCGTCCGGAATGACGAACGACTCGTAGCCTTCTTCGGTCGCGAGCACTTTCAGCGCTCCGCGGGCTTTGTCCGTCGTGGCGTAGATGCGCTTGCGGGCCGCTTCTTTGCCGTATTTCTTCTCGAGCGCGTCGCGGAAAATGCGGAACGCGATCGCCGGCTCCGTCGTCGTGCCGGATTTGGAGATGACGTTGATCGACCACTCTTTGCCTTCGAGCGCTTGAAGCAAATGCGTCACGTACGTGGAGCTGATGTTATTGCCGGCGTAGAAAATTTGCGGCGTCTTGCGTTGCTCCTTCGACAGCGTGTTATAGAAGGAATGCTGCAGCATCTCGATCGCCGCGCGGGCGCCGAGGTACGAACCGCCGATGCCGATGACGATAAGCGCGTCGGAATCGGATTGGATTTGCTTCGCCGCCTTCTGGATGCGGGAGAACTCTTCTTTATCGTAGTCGAACGGCAGCTTGATCCATCCCAGGTAATCGGAGCCCGTTCCCGTTCCGTTATGTAATTGCTCATGGGCCAGCTTCACGGCCGGAGCCAAATTATCGATCTCGTGTTGACCGACGAACTGCAACGCTTTGGAATAATCGAACCGAATGCTCTTGCTCATGGTCATCTCCCTTTCGCGACCTTGCGGTCTTGGCATCTATCTTTGCGCATTAGCTATAGAATACTGAAATAAGCCGTCCGGCACAAGCAAACGCGAATGAAGGTTTGATGAAGATTGTGGTAAAATGAATGCAAACGCAACCGACGAACAGGAGACGATGGGATGAAAACGATCGGATTTATCGGACTCGGAACGATGGGCGAGCCCATGGCCGCCAACTTGCTGCGCAAGGGTTACTCGGTGACCGTCTACAATCGCAGCGCGGGCAAGGCGGACGCCTTGGTCGAGCTCGGAGCGGACGTCGCGGGCACGCCTCGCGAGGTCGCCAAGCGGGTCGACGTCGTCGTTACGATGATCAGCAACGACGACGCGATTCAGGAGGTTTACTTCGGAGCTGAAGGCATCCTGAAGGAATTGAAGCCCGGAACGACGGTCATCGACAGCAGCACGATCTCTCCTCCGCTCGCGAGGAGACTCGCTTCGGAGCTCGCGGACCGGTTTTGCGATTTCATCGACGCTCCCGTAACCGGCAGCAAGCCGGCGGCGATCGACGGCACGCTTCTGTTCATGGCCGGAGGAGACAAGAAGACGGTGGACGACCACGCCGATATTCTGATGGCGATGGGACGCGACATCGTGTACACGGGACCCAGCGGTAACGGCGCTATCTCGAAGCTCGCCCACAACACGATCGTCGGCATCAACGCCGCCGGCTTGATCGAAGGCATGGCGATCGCCGCCAAGAGCGGTATCGACGCGTCCGCGTTCCTGCGCATCGTCCGTTCCGGGGGAGCGGCCAGCAAGCAAGCCGACCTGAAGGGCGATAAAATCATCGATCGCGACTTCAGCGTCCAGTTCGCTTTGGGGCTTATGCTGAAGGACTTGCGCTTGTCGTCCGTCCTGACCGACGCCATGCATTTGTCGACGCCGATGTTAGAGTCGGCCAAGAGCTTGTTCCAGCTCGGACAAGCGGCCGGATACGGCGACGACGACGTCGCGGCTCTCGCGCACATCTACGAGAATTGGATCGGCCGCAAAATCGGCGATCCGCCGATCGTACCGGCTGAGGCGGAGAAGAAAGCGGACGAGCGACGGAAGAAAACCCGTTTGCCGCTCGATATTCCGCTTCGCATGTCCATCTACCAATGGGAAGGCGACGGCGGCTTCAGCGGTCATACGGTCGAAGGGCGGCTGAGCGACCTGTCCGAAGACGGCATCCAGATCGAATCCGGCACGCCGCTCGAGAAGGACATGTTTATCGTCATCCACTTCGGCCCGGAATCCGAGCTGCCTCCGATGACGGCGCGCATCATCCGGATCGAGCGCAAGAACGGCAAATTCGTCTACGGTTGCTTGCTGAGTGCTTTGCCTCTGTACCAACGGCTGCAGCTGCAAGAGTATATCGCCGGCCAGTCGCAATAAGATCGGGAAGAATGAAAAAGGCAGGCTCCCTTCATCGGGGAGCCTGCCTTTTTGCCGCTGGACGAGCATTGCGTTCGCTTAGTCCAGGTAAGAGCAGATGTAGTCGGTAACCGTTCTGACTTTCAGCTTGAAGCTGGAGTTCGCCGGCACTTCGAATTTCGTCGGCTCGGTAATTTCAAGCCATTCGCCGTTGCCCGGAAGCAAGACGGACAGTTCGCCGGCTTGAATATCCATGATTTCTTTCACGCCCGTGCCGAATTCGTACTCGCCCGGAAGCATGATGCCGAGGGTAACCTTCGTTCCGTCCTCGAACAATACGGCGCGGCTCGTGACCTTGCCTTCGAAATACACGTTTGCTTTTTTCACTACGGATACGTTATCGAATTGCGACATGTTACTCCAGCTCCCTTTTCTGTCTATATGGCGACCGCGATCGTTCGCGATCGATTACACCAACTTCTTGAATTGCGCGACGACGTTGTCGACGGTGAAGCCGTATTCCTTGATGACGCGATCGCCCGGGGCGGAAGCGCCGAACGTCGAGATGCCGATGATCGCGCCGGCGTCCCCGACGTAACGTTCCCATCCGAACGGATGAGCCATCTCGATCGCGAGACGCGCTTTGACCGACTTCGGCAATACGCTCTCTTTGTAAGCCGCGTCTTGCTTCTCGAACAGATCGAAGCTCGGCAGGCTGACGACGCGCACGTGTACGCCTTGTTCCGCAAGCGCCTTCTGGGAAGCGACCGCCAGTTGAACTTCGGAGCCCGTCGCGATCAGAATGCCTTGAGGAGCGCCGTTCGCCGCTTCGGATACGACGTAACCGCCTTTGGCGATATCTTGGCGGGCGTTGGCCGTGCCTTCGAGAATCGGCAGGTTCTGGCGAGTGAGCACGAGCGCGACCGGGTTGTCTTTGTTTTGCAGCGCGTAAGCCCACGCCGCGGACGTTTCGTTGCCGTCTGCCGGACGGATGACCGTCAGGTTCGGGATGATGCGGATCGACGCGAGCTGTTCGATCGGTTCGTGCGTCGGGCCGTCTTCGCCGACCGCGATGCTGTCGTGCGTCAAGACGTAGACGACCGGAAGGCCCATCAGAGCCGCCAAACGAACGGCCGGACGCAAGTAGTCGGTGAAGACGAAGAACGTGCCGCCGAATACTTTCAGGCCGCCGTGCAGCATAATGCCGTTCATGGCCGTCGCCATGCCGAATTCGCGTACGCCGAAGTAGATGTTGCGGCCGTCGTAGCTGCCCGGCTTAAAGACGGACAAGCCTTTCAGGTGCGTCATCGTGGAGCTTTCCAAGTCGGCGGAACCGCCAACGAGGAACGGCACGTTCTTCGCGAGGCCGTTCAGCGCGTTGCCGGAAGCGACGCGCGTGGACAACGGCTTGTCTTCCGTCGTGTACGCCGGAAGTTCGGCGTCCCATCCGCTAGGCAGTTCGCCCGCGAGAGCGGCTTCGAATTGCGCGGCCAGCTCCGGATAAGCGGATTTGTACTTCGCGAATTTCTCTTGCCACGCGGCGTAAGCTTGCTCGCCGGATTGCTTGACGGCCGCGAAGTGCTCGCGCACTTCGGCAGGGACGTGGAACTCCTCGTGCGGCCATTCGTAGAAGCCTTTCGTCAGCTTCGCTTCGTCGACGCCGAGCGGGGAACCGTGCGGGCCCGCGTGGCCGCCTTTGCCGCCTTTGTTGGGGGAGCCGTAACCGATGACAGTTTTCACTTCGATCAACGTCGGCTTGCTCGTATCCGCTTGGGCGGAAGCGATCGCTTTCGCCAACGCTTCGAGGTCGTTGCCGTCCTCTACGCGCAAGTATTGCCAGCCGTAGCCTTCGAAACGCTTGCTGACGCTCTCGGAGAACGAAAGGTTCAATTCGCCGTCGAGCGAAATATCGTTGGAATCGTACAGAACGACGAGCTTGCCGAGGCCCATATGGCCGGCCATCGAAGCCGCTTCATGGGAGATGCCCTCCATCAAGTCGCCGTCTCCGCAGATGGAGTAAGTAAAGTGGTTGACGATCTCGTGGCCGTCGCGGTTGTAGGTCGCGCCCAATTGAGCTTCGGCGAGAGCCATGCCTACCGCCATCGCGATGCCTTGTCCGAGCGGTCCGGTCGTCGCGTCGACGCCGGCAGTATGTCCGAATTCCGGGTGACCCGGCGTCAGGGAGCCCCATTGGCGGAAGTTTTTCAACTCTTCCATCGGCAGATCGTATCCGCTCAGGTGAAGAAGCGAATAGAGCAGCATGGAGCCATGGCCCGCGGACAAGACGAAGCGGTCGCGATCGCTCCAAGTCGGAACGGACGGATTGTGCTTCATCGTCTTCGCGAACAATTGGTAGCCCATCGGAGCGGCGCCCATCGGCATGCCGGGATGTCCGGATTTCGCTTTCTCGATCGCGTCGATCGACAGCGTCCGGATTGTCGTTACGGAAAGTTGTTCGATTGCTTGATTGCTTGCTGTCATTCAAAAATCCTCCTCGATTCTATTCACGTACGTTCGGAGCTTTCTGGCCGAGAATCGTACAGTTATAACCCGCGGTTGCCCAAATCCTGTACATTGTAACACGAGAATAAAACGATTTCCATCACATGTCCGTACAAGTCGACCGCTTGGAAACCGGTTATACGAACGCGACGGTTTTGTTCTGGTAGACGAGAAGCCGGTCTTCGACGTGCCATTTGACCGCGCGGGCCAGCACGATTCGCTCGATGTGGCGACCGATTCGCTTCAGCTCGTTCACTTCGTCGCGATGGCTGACGCGTTGGACGTCTTGCTCGATGATCGGACCGCCGTCCAGTTCTTCCGTCACGTAGTGCGCGGTCGCTCCGATCAGCTTGACGCCGCGATTGTACGCTTGCTGATAAGGCTTGCCGCCTACGAAAGCCGGAAGGAACGAATGATGGATATTGATGATGCGGTTATGATACTGCTCGATGAACTTCGGCGACACGATCTGCATGTAACGGGCGAGCACGATCAGGTCGATCTTGCCGGCCGTCAGTTCTCGCTGCTTCTTCTCCGCTTCGGCTTTCGTCTCCGCCGTAACCGGAACGTAGTGGTAAGGGATGCCGAATGTCTCGACCGTCGCCCTCATGTCCTCGTGGTTGCTGATGACCATGCTGATGTCCGCGTCGAGATCGCCGGCTTGCCATTGCCAGAGCAATTCCAGCAGGCAGTGATCTTCCTTCGAGACGAAGATCGCGATCCTTTTGCGGCGCGCCGCGCGGAAAATGCTCCATCTCATCGAGAACCGGTCCGCGATGCGGGTGAAATCTTCTTGCAAGGCGGATAACCGGCTCTCGAGCTCGTGCAGATCGAATTCGACGCGCATGAAGAACATGCCTCCCGTCGGATCCATCGTGTACTGGTCGGATTGCACGATGTTCGCGCCTTGCTCGTATAGGAATTGCGACACCGCGGCGACGATTCCCGCCTTGTCCGGGCAGGAGATCAGCATGCGGGCGCGGTTGCCTTTGCCTTCATGCGCTTGGCTTGCGGGAGACTGGTAACTGTGGCTCATCGTTCGGATTCTTCCTCTCTATGCTCATAGCGTTGCCCAAATCGGTTTTATAGACTCGACAACCATTCCGGTCCTGCCAAGAAACCGAGCAACCGCTTGTTGACCGCTTCCTCGTCAAGCTCCCCGGACAATACCCCGTTCTCGAGGATCATGTCGTACAGCCGTTCCATCGGCTCGCGCGGGTCTGCCTTTCTCGCCTTCGAGTCGGACTTGAGCAGCTCCCAAGTGTTCAGCACGTAAAGTCGGGAGTCGATGCCGACCTTGTCGAAGAAATGGTGCAGGCGCTCCACGTCCACGAGGAACTCCCCGCCGAACCGCTCTTCCGTATCTTTGCGGAGCATGGCGATCTCGGCTTCGTACATCGGGTGTTCTTTGCCGTCGATTTTGCCGATCCACGGCGTCTCGAGAATGAACGGCTTGTCCTTCAGCAACTCGTGGCCGACGACGCCGGCGATGCCGTCGAAGCCGATCCAGCCCGAGCCGATCGGCGCGTGACGGTCTTTGGCCGCTCCGAGCGGATTTTTGCTGTCGTTCACGTGCACGACGGCGATCCGGTCCAAGCCGACGAGTCCGTCGAACTTGCGCAGCACGCCGTCGACGTCGCCCACGATGTCGTAGCCCGCGTCGTGAATGTGGCACGTATCCATGCAGACGGTCAGCCGGTTGTTCAAGCGCACCTTTTCGATGATCTGCGCCAATTCCTCGAACGTTCTGCCGATCTCCGAGCCTTTGCCCGCCATCGTCTCGAGCGCGATGTTGACGTCGGTTTCCGTCGTCGCTTCAAGCACTTCGTTCAGCCCTTCGGCAATGCGTTCGATACCGTATGCAGGGTCTTTCTCCGTATAGGCGCCCGGGTGAAGCACGATATTCCTGACGCCGATCGCGTGCGTCCGGCGAATCTCCTCCTGCAGGAAATCGACCGCGAGCCGGAAAGTATCTTCCTTATAAGAGCCCAAATTCACGATGTAAGGCGCGTGGACGACGATCTCGCCGATGCCGGCCGCGCTCATCGCCGCCTTGCCTTCCGGAATATATAAATCTTCGATCGGTTTTCTCCGGGTATTCTGCGGCGCCCCCGTGTAAATCATGAAAGTGCCGGAGCCGTAAGACGTCGCTTCCTTCGTCGCCGTCAGCAATCCCTTGTCCGAGAAAGAAACGTGCGATCCGATTTTCAACATGTCCGATTTCCCCCTTCGTTCGTTCCGTCCCGCGCCCCGCTTGACTCGGGGGCCTGTTCGGGCAATCATTCCACTATTGTATCGCGAACGTCGAAATAAATCTAGAAATGAGCTATAATTTCAAAATGAGGTGATAGGAATGAAATCAACGCCAGATTGGTTCATGTATTTCATCGGATTTTGGACCGTCGTTCTCGTTCTGTCGATGAGCGTCGGCGGTTTCTTCATGTTCCGCAAGTTTCTGAAGGTGCTTCCGCAACGGGACGGCAAGTCGAAGCTCGATTGGCAGAATTACTGGGTCGAGCGCAGCCGCGAGCTGTGGACCGACGAGTCGAAGGATATGCTGCACAAGCTTGTCTCTCCGGTGCCGACGCCGTTCCGGGACATCGCGAGCCACTCGATCGCGGCCAAAATCGGACAGCTCGCCGTCGAAAGCGGCTCCTCCGAGGTGACGACCGCCCACTGCATCGAAGGCTACATACGGGCGACGCCCCCGCGCGACCATAACAGCCTGAAAGCCTTTCTGGACAAGAACCGGATCGACTATTCGGCTTACAACCACTTGCTCAAATAACGTTATTCCGACGGCCGTCCTTCCCGATTGCCGACGAAAAACGAAACCTTTGCCCGCGAACTTCGTCTAACCTCGTAGGAGGTGTAAGACCTGATGAAGAAAAACAACAAAACCGCCATCGCATTAAGCTCCGCCGTGCTTGCCTTGCTCCTCATGGGAACGGCATGCAGCAACGAGAAAAATTCGAACGCGTCCCTTTCCCCGAGCCCTTCCGTATCCGCCGTTCCTACCGTTCCTTCCAGTCCGGATTCGAGCGAAGCGCTCGCGACGGAGAGTGCCAGCCCTTCCGCTTCCCCGGAGACGGTCGAATCGACCGGCGAATATTCGGGACTGCAGGACGGCCATACGATCGAGATCGTCACCGACCAAGGTCCGACCGCCTTCCAGGTCAGCCCGGAGATCGCCGACAAGGTCGACCCGTGGGAGAGCGGAACCAAAGTCAAATTCCAATATAAGACCGACGAGAACGGCGAGCAGCTGTCGATCGTCTCGATCGACAAGCAATAATCCGGCGGACGAGGAGACGTTAATGTGCGGTATTTGATCTCGGGCGGCACGGGCTTCATCGGCCGTGCCTTATCGCAGGCGTTGCTGTCCCGCGGGGACGAAGCATGGATCGTAACGAGGAAACCGCCGGCGCGTCCGCCGTTCGGCGGCATCCGGTACGTCACTTGGGAAGAGTTGACCGCCGACCCGATGCGGTTCGGCGGCTTCGACGGCGTCGTGAACTTGGCGGGCGAATCGATCAACCAGAGATGGACGAGCAAAGCGAAGGCGCGGATCGTCGCTTCCCGAACGGCTGCCACAGCCCGGATCGCGGAGTTCATGCAGCGGACGGACAATCCGCCGCCGGTCGTCGTGAACGCTTCCGGCATTTCGCTGTACGGCCACTCCGGCGACGAAGTGTTCGATGAATCTTCCCCACCTAAGCCGGCCGATTTTCTCGGCGATACCGTCATGCGCTGGGAAGAGGCCGCCGACCGGATTCCGGCCGAACGGCTCGTAAAGCTGCGTATCGGTCTTGTCTGCGCCCGCGAAGGCGGAGCGTTCCCGCTGCTCCGCCTGCCTTACCGGTTATTCGGAGGCGGACGGATCGGGGACGGGAAGCAAGGGCTGCCTTGGATCCATCTGCAGGACATGGTCGCGCTGATCCTGTTTTGCTTGGATCGGACGGATATTTCCGGCCCCGTTAACGCCGTCGCTCCCGCTCCGGTATCGAACGACGAGTTCGGAAGAACGCTTGGACTCGTCACGGGGCGGCCGCATTGGTTTCCCGTGCCGGCCGCATTGCTCAAGACCGCGCTCGGCGAGATGAGCACTCTCGTGCTGACCGGTCAGAAAGCGATGCCCCGGAAGTTGCTCGACCACGGATTTCAATTCGCCTTTCCGAAATTAGAAGAAGCCCTGCGGGATATTACCGAGGCCACTGAAAAAGTCCATTTCCGCTAAAAGGTACAGACTCTCATTAATTTGAGGGGGCTGTGCCTTTTTCTTGTATAATTAAAGTATTATGTTGG
>NZ_JBHSMH010000030.1:0-128921 GCF_042655365.1 Cohnella suwonensis
CTACCAGAATGTATAAGTTTCACGCTTATCCATTTCTGAATCGTCTCCGCAAAGCTTCTTCAGCGCCCAGAGGACGCCGAAGGCGTTTTTGCTTGGTATGCAGCCGGAGACGAGGCAAGTGTAAGAAGATCAACTAATTTCGGAGAATAGCCTCTTCTCTGAAAACTAGATGCGGAGAGTACACGTAAATAAGGCGGAATGGCGGATTTTCAATAATAACCTGCAATTAGGTGATCATTTTACAAGAAATGTAATGAACAGTCCGAATAGGAGAAAAATAGTTGCCTTTTATACATGGAGTTACGAAGATGAGGGGGAGCGCCTTGCATGTGGAAACGGGAGGCAAGGATAAAGTACCTTTTAGAAGTTAAAGCTCCGAAACGATCGTAGCGGTTGGAACGTCGGAGCAAGTGGCGCAAGTAAGAGCGTCGCATTCGGGGAGGTTTTTGCGGAAAGCGCTCGGGTGATCGAGTGAGTTTGCAGGTTGGTGAAAATTCTATAATAATGATTTTCATTCTCAATGAGAATGTGATAGGATGGAAGCAACGAAAGGCAGGCACGATGGCATGACATACATAGCTTGGCGAACCCTCGCGGCGGCCGAATCGGTGGGATAGCCCGAATAAATCGAGTTATGACCCGTTCGGCGTCCGAATCGGCGGAATAGCCAGAAGAAATCGGGTTAAAAGTCCGCGTGGCGGCCGAATCGGGGGAGTAGCCCGAATAAGTCGGGTTAAATGCGCGCGCGGCGACCGAATCGGCGGAATAGCCCGAATAAGTCGGGTTAAATGCCCACGCGGCGTCCGAATCGGCGGAGTAGTCCGAATAAATCGGGCTAAAAGTCCGCGCGGCGGCCGAATCGGCGAAATAGCTCGAGCAGATCGGGGTGAAAGCCCGCGCGACGCCGGAATCAACGTAACCCCGCGGCCAGGCCGGGCCAACCCAAGAACGGAGAGATGGATTCACATGAGCGAACGGGATATTTTCGACGTGACGATTATCGGAGGCGGTCCGGCCGGACTGTACTCCGCTTTCTATAGCGGTTTGCGCGAGATGCGGGCCAAAATTATCGAATTTCAGCCTTACCTGGGCGGAAAGGTGAACGTATATCCCGAGAAAATGATCTGGGACGTCGGCGGACTGACTCCGACGACCGGGGAAAAGTTGATCGAGCAGTTGATCGCGCAAGGGCGGACGTTCGATCCCGAGGTCGTTCTCGGCGAGAAGGTGACGTCGATTCACAAAGGCGAGGACGGGATTTTCGCGCTGAAGACGTCTTCGGGAGCCATGCACTACTCCAAAACCGTCATACTGGCGATCGGCTACGGCATCCTGAAACCGACGAAGCTGCAGCTCGAAGGCGCGGATCGTTTCGAGGTCGGCAATCTCCACTACACGGTGAAGTCGCTCGGCCGCTTCAAAGGCAAAACGGTGCTCATCTCGGGCGGCGGCAACGCGGCGATCGACTGGGCGAACGAGTTGGAGCCGATCGCGAAGAAGGTGTATTTGACTTATCGCAAGGATGCGCTGAAGGGGCACGAGGCGGAAGTGTCCCGATTGCTGAGCAGCACGGTCGTCTGCCTTCTCAATACGGAGATCGACAAGCTGATCGCGGAGCCGGGGCAAGAATCGATCGACCGCGTTCTCCTCAAGAATAACGACGACGGCGCTCAGGTAGAATTGGCGGTCGACGAGGTCATCATCAATTACGGCTACGAGAACGACAAAGACTTGCTGGCGAACAGCGAAGTCCGAATCGACATGAAGGACGAATGGGCCATTAACGGCAGCCCGATGAGCGAGACTTCCGTCGAAGGCATCTACGCGGCGGGGGACGCGCTGACCCACGTAGGCAAGCTGAATCTGATCGCGGGCGCGTTCCAGGACGCGGCCAACGCGGTGAACAAGGCGAAGCAGCATATTACGCCGGAGGCGCAATCGTACGCGATGGTGTCCTCGCACAACGACGTGTTCATCGAGCGGAACCGCGAGCTAAAGAAACAATTGTTCGGGTCATGAGCGTGCTACGAGCGGCAGACATAAGCCAAAGTCCGTCAGGAATTGTCCTGACGGTCTTTTCGATTTTACTTATATAAGGCTTGAAGAAGCTTATAGATCGTGGCGGCGGCTTCCGCTCTCGTGGCGATGTCGCCTGGGCGGAAAACGAGCTTGCCGTCGCGGTCCACGCTGCCGTTCATGAGCTTGGCGGCGACGACGCCGCCCGCTGCTTCCCGCGCCCATGCGGGGATGCGGTCGGCGTCCTTGAACGCAAGCGCGCTTTCGCCCGCCGCGTTCATGTCGCCCGCCGAGCCCTTGTCCGCCTTAAGGGCGGAAGCCAGGATCGTTGCCATCTCCGCCCGACTGATCGGCACGTTCGGCTTAAACTGCTTCGCTCCGTTCGCCCCCGTGGAACCGCGCATCCATCCTGCTTGCGCGAGAGCGGTGATCGCTTCCCGAGACCATGCGGGCAGGTCATTGTCGTCCGCGAAGCGGTCGGCTTCGCCGGTCTCGGGAGAGGTCAGTCCGAGCGCGGCAGCAAGCATTTTCGTGAATTGCGCTCTTGTTACGGACGCGTTCGGTTGGAAGCGTCCGGTCGAGTCGCCCTGAACGACGTTCATTCCGGCCAAACGGTCGACGTAGGCGGATGCCCAATGGTCCTGCAGATCGGGGAAGGCGATCGTCCGCGCGCCGAACACCGCGAACTTCGTAAAGTGGTTTACCTGTATGGTCACCGTTCCGTCCGATCCGATTTCGCCGCCGACGAACGTCCATCTCGCCAGCGTCTCGTCGTAATAATAAACGGCAGGCCTGTAACCGTTCGCGACCAGAGTTGCGTCGAAGAGAAAAATCAACGTCACAGGGGCGGAGAACCGGCTTCCGGTCGTACTCGTCAGCTCCACCGTCGGGCTAAGCGCTTGAAGATTTCCGACCGGCGGCGTTTGTGCCGGCGATGCGATCGATACGGATACTTGGCCGGTTATCCGGATCGTGCCCGCGGGGAAGACGATTTTGACGACGTTATTGAGCGTCCACTCCGAGGAACGGTCTGCATAGACGTCGAAGGCTTGAGCCTCCGGCTCCGCTTCCGTCGCGTCGCTAGGTTCCGACGTCGGCGGAGTTACCGGAGGAGTAACAGGCGGCGTAGTCGGACCAGAAGGATCGGTCGGATCGGTCGGATCAAATACTGCCGCCAGCAGCGTTGCCGTCATTTCTTCGGCATCCAGCATTTCCGTTCCGCTTATGGCAGACCCGCGAACGACGATGCCGAGCGAGATATCGCTAGTCACGGCCGAAGCGGCGCTTCCGCTCAGCGTAATCTGCAGTTCGCCGGCGTCCGTCTTGCTTACCGAATAATCCAATCCCTCCGGCATACCGCTAATCACGACGTCCTCGCGACGCGGGGAGCTTGTCCAAGTTCCGTTCGTCGCCCGCAAAATCAACGAATCGTTCGTCGGGTCGATGAATTCCCCGTCCTTCATGGCGACTTCGGCGTCCTGCGCGCCGACAACAAGCCTGTTCAAAATGCTAATCTTGAACTTCTTCTCCGTTGAGGCATCTATTCCGCCGTTTGCTATCCCGCCGTTATCGCGCAACGTGACGGTTACTTCGGCGACGCCGCTCGCGTTCTCCGCGGGCGTATAGCTGAGCGTTCCGTCTCCGGAGATCGCCGGCTGCGCGGAGAACAGCTCCGGACGGTCGGCGATGGCTTCGAACGTCAACTGCTGGTCGGTCTCGCTCGCGGGTCCGGCCGACATGCCCGTCGCCCAACCGGGAACGGATTGCGCGGAGGCGTTCGCCTCGACGATTTGATCCATGCCGCCGAAGAACGAAGGCGCGTCGTTCACCGGATCGACTTGGATCGGGTAAACCCGCGTCGTCGACTTCTTGTTCTCGATATGGCCGTTACCGGTATCCGATACCGTGAAGGTTATCGAATCGTACCCTGCATAATCCGGATCGGGAACGTAGGTCAGCCCGTCCAGCGCCGCGTTCAAGTCGTCCGCCGATCCGGCGTAAGCGACGTGCGCGCTGTCGTTCGCGCCGTCCTCGAGCGTCAGACCGTTCGCGTCGGCAAGCGTCAACTTGCCGTGACTAACGCTGAGATCGGCCGTCAACAACGTATCGGCCGCATCGGGGTCGCTTGCGCAAGGCGCTGCGTTCGGCGATCAGCGGAGACCGGTTCGAACGCGAGACCGTAATTCGAAAATTTCCGGTCGTGGCGTCCGCTCCGCCCATAGCCGTACCGCCGTCGTCCTTCATGACGATGGCGACGTTCGCCGTCCCCGCCGTGTCTAGCGCCGGTTGGAACGAGAGCGTGCCGCTCGGATCGATAGCGGGTTGCTGCCGGAACAAGTCGGGGCGGTCTGTAGTCAATGCGAAGGAAAGTCCCTGGTTCTCGTACTGTCCGGCCGTAATGCCGGTTGCCCAGCCGGGGATCGCCACGGGAGGCTCGTCGTATTGTGCCATCACGTCGGTGCCGGCGACAAAAGAAGGCGAATCGTTAACGGCATGAATCGTTAACGGGATCGAATAGGTTCCCGTCGCAGGAGCCGGATCGTCCGCGCTTCCGCTATCCGCGACACTGACGGCCAGCGCGTCGTTACCGTAGTAATCGGCGACTGAACGATAGGAGAGCGTCTTAAGCGCCGCGATCAGGTCGGAGCGAGAGCCTGACCATGTCATACTTGCGCTACCGTTGTCTCCGTCGACGCGAGTCAGCCCGCTCGTCGATGATAAGCTCAGCATTCCGTTAGCGACGGACAGGCTCAGCGTATAAGCGTCGGCAGCCGCATCATTGTCGTTGAACTCCAATATCGGCACCGGAACCGTTCCGTCGTCCTCGTACAGGACATTCGGAACGGCTCCGTCCCGCGTTCCGTAGGCAATCGTTCCCTCCGTTAAGGAGGGAAGGACGGTATCGAAGTTCCAGTTAAGCGATAATCCCGGCTCGTTGCCGGAGAGCCTGCGGTTTTTGTATTTGACGATGTCGCTTTCGGGGCGAACGGAGTTCCAGACACGCACCTCGTCGATCTCGGCGCTGCCGCGGTTACCGGAATATACGTCTTTGCCAGCAGCGAGATCCACCTGATTAGGGATGCCGAGGTGCACCCATCCATAGGCATAGGCTACGCCGACCGGGGCTCTGTCCAAGTATAGCGTGGCCATTACCGCATTGTTCGCAAAAGAGACGGCATAGTGGTGTCATTGCGTAATGTCGTCGACGTGAAAGCTGGCGCTAAGTTTGAACTTACCCCCGGTGGAACCGATCAGGTAAACGTCCATCGTTGTCGTGCCTTTCACGGGAGACAAGATAAATCCGTTCGGGTTCTGGGACGAGAGGAGAAATCCGTTTTCGCTCCAAGCGGCGGAATCCGATCTCGCCCAGAGTTCCGCCGTAAAGTCTTTCAAATAGATGCCGGAAGCCGATACGGCCGCGTCGGTTCCGTTTAGTTGCAAAGTCCGGTCCGCCGATTCGGAGATGACCGGCTGTTCGTTGGCGGCCGCCGCCGCGCGGGGCAACCAGCCGAATAGAGACAAAACGATGCTTAACGAGAGCATAAGGGCAAGATGGTTCCGGCGAACGCTTAAACGCGCCATAACGGGTATTCCTCCTATCAACCTGTCTATCCGCCACCCATTCTAGCAAAGCTTAATCCCGCTAACGATTAACGAAAGTTAACTTTGGCGAATATCGTTCAAGCTCGGCTTGCGATTCCCGGTTCGCAACTCTGGTATAATGACAATCAGAACATCGTACGGAACCTTCATTAACTTCACGCGCGGTTTGGTCGCGAGAGGGTACTCCGACGAGGACGTCTCCCGCATCATGGGCGGCGATTGGTTGCGCGTATTCGAGCAAGTATGGCGGTAGGGGGCAACGACGGGATGAACATCGAGAAGCTGACGGCACGGACGTTCCATCTCTATTGCGCGGGCGTGTTCGAGGGGAAGGTCCGGTTCGAGGACGGAAAAATCATGTGCGCCAAGGTCGATCCAAGGCGGAGAACGCAGATGCAGCCGAACGTCATGGCGGACAAGACGCCGTACGCGATGCCTTTCGGACACATTCGGCAATCTCTCGGAGCATACGCGGACGCGGAGTGGAGCGGGGAAGAGGTCGTCCTCGGCAACGGCGACGTCTACCGCTCCCATATTCGCTATACGGCGACGATCTCGGGGGAGGAACGCACGTCACAGGTGTGGGCGCGCAGGCGGGAGACGGCGCTGGACGTCGTGACGTTGGACGGCGAACCGGTCGCTTTCGTGTCGCCCAACCGTTACGGGATGGAGGTTCTCGTCGCGGAAGGGCTCGAGCCTCTTACGCCGCTGAACGTGTACGGCGATCCCAGACTGTCCCGGCCGCTTTACGGCGTCGACGAGCTCGGCACGGATCTCGTTCCGATGCGCGACGGCGTTCGGTTGGCGACGGACGTCTACCTTCCGGAAGGAGGTAAACCCGGCGAGCGTTGGCCTACGATCCTTGTTCGGACATGTTACGATCGCAACCTGCGTAAGGAATCGTTCAAGCGTTGGACGAACAAAGGCTACGCCGTCGTTAATCAGGACGTCCGCGGCCGGGCCGATTCCGAAGGGGAACTTGTCCCGTTCTACTACGAGAGGGACGATAGCGCGGACACGATCGATTGGATCGTCACGCAGAGTTGGTCCGACGAGCAAGTCGGGATGTGGGGCGCGTCCTACTTGGGTTACGTCGTGACTGCGGCGGCGACGAGCGGCCATCCGAACTTAAAAGCGGTCGTGAACGAAGTGAACGTCGGCTCGCCGTTCGTCGATACGGTGCGCAAGGGCGGCACCGTCTGTTCGTGGCCGCTGCTCTGCTGGACGTTGGCGCAATCGGTCGGCACCCGCACGGACTTCGATATTTTCGCGGGGAAGACGGTTAGTCCGGAAGCCGCGGTCGACGCGCGTCCGATCCGGGACATTCCGCGCCAGACGATCGGCAGAGCTTCGGGGCCGTGGGATTTGTGGGCGGAGCATCCGGAGTACGACGACTTCTGGCGGAATTGCACGTTCACGGAGCGGGGCGATCAAGTCAAAGCGCCGATGTTCGTCATCTCCGGCTGGTACGACGGCGACGGCGCCGGCGTCTCGGAGACGTGGAGAATGCTGACCCAACACGACGTTCCCCATCGGAAAATCTGGCTCGGTCCGTGGGAGCACGGCCCGAACCGGGCGCGCGACCTGCAGGGCGTCGCCTTCGGCAACGACGCCGTCGTCTACGACTACGACGTGTCGGTGCTCAAGTGGTTCGATCGGTTCCTGAAGGGCGTGCCGAACGGAATCGAGATGGGACCGAGGGCGACGTATTACGTCGTCGGCGCGAACGAGTGGCGGGCGTCGGACGATTGGACGCCGGTCGAAGCGAAAATCGAGCCTTTCTATCTCGGCAGCGGCGGACGGGCGAATGCCTCGAGCGGTGACGGCACGCTGCGGACGGCGGCATCGTTCGCGGACGGGGCGGGAGAAGAGGACAAAGGCGAAGGCGAGGCGTACATTGGAGACGGTTCCGCGAGGGGTTCCGGCGCGAACGCCGAGTTCGATACGTTCGTCTACAATCCGGACGACCCGGTCGCGAGCAGCGGGGAGCGGGAACCGGAGAACATGCGCAAGCACGAGCTAAGGAACGATATTCTCGTCTACACGGGAGAACCGCTGGCGGACGAGTTGACCGTGGCGGGCGAACTGAGCTGCGAGCTGTACGCCGCGAGCTCGGCGGTCGACACGGATTGGGTCGTCACGCTGAGCGACGTGGACGAGTCGGGCAACTCGATCCGGCTGTCGGACTATATCGTGAGGGCGAAGTATCGCAACGGATTGGACAATCCGGAGTTGCTGACGCAGGGCGAGGTGGAGAGGTACGAGATTTTCATGCAAAATATCGCCCATACGTTCCCGCGCGGCCACCGGATTCGGTTTACGGTGACGTCGTCCAGCAAGTTCGTCTCGTTCCCGAACACGAATACGGGAATGAATCCGTACGACGATCCACGGCCGGTTATCGCCAGACAGACGATCTATCATTCGGAGCGATATCCGAGCCATGTGAAGCTGCCGATCATATCGAATTAATCGAGCGTAATAGAGGAAATGATTTCCTTTATATTGGCGAACAGGGCGGCAAGCCGAGGGTATAGAGGAAACATTTTCCTCTATGTGGCGGGTCTTTGGCTTTAGCATGGATAGGAGTCCGCACGCGCCTACAGCTTCCTATTTTGAGAAACGCTCCAACCGCCCGTGACGGGGGTTTCCTTGCTGCCGTTCGGATTCGTCGGGAAATAGCTCAGCTTGATCGTATCGAATTTGAGCATGATCGTTTCGACGGCGTTATCGAAGGAATAGCCTGCGATCTGGACGGAGCCGAGATCGATCGTCAGATGAGGCAAGGCGCCTTCGCCCTGCGGGACGAGAACGATGCGACCGGTCTTGACGGACGTTCCCGACAGGGAAGCGAGAACGATCGGGACCGACGCGGCGTCGGTTTTCTTCGTGACGGCGAACTGGCTTAACGTCGATTTGCCGCCGCCGCTTCCGCCGCCTTGCGACGAAGCGAGAGAATTCGCGATATCGAATTGGAGGCCGGTCAGGACGATCCAATTCTCGTAACCGCTAGCGTTCGATTCTCCGGTGATGCCGTCGAGCTTCAGGTAAGCTTTATAAGCGAGAGCGGGATGCGAGCCGGGCGCCGCCGCCGTATCCGCGGCCGCCGAGGCGGCTCCGGTTAATAACAATAAGAGGACAAGCGCGATCGCAAGCTTTTTTCTCATGGAACGCATGCCAAAAATCCCTCATTCCGTCGCGAGTTTGTTAAAGGTATGCCCGATCCCGCGCGGCTAGAACGGAAGAGATAAATTGAAGTTGTTGCTTAAGCCCAATCGAACAAATAATGCCGATTTAGATGCTCGAAAGCACTTAAATCGGCATTTTTTTCGTATAAGCGATGCTCTATTCGTCGTATTTGAATTTGATGCGAAGAAGCTTGTCGTTCTCCGGCGTGCGGGGGAAATCCTCGTAGGAGTAACTGAAGCCCGCCAAATCTTCTTGCGCGTTGAACGCTTTCTTCATATCCGACCGGACGGTAACGCCCCTCTCGTACCGAATCGTGAGCTCCTTCAGCCGCAGCGCCGCGGCGGTGGCGATCTTGTTCGCCAGTTCGTCCGCGTTCGCTGCCGAGTAGTCGTCCGTCAAGTAGAGGAAACCAAGCTTCTCGTACATTTGCTCGTAAAACGTTTTGCGAGCCGCGTCCTTGGCCGGAAGCGTCGTCAGCACCGAGTCGTAGCCGGTGACCGCGAGCGGGTATGCGGATTGGGGCTTCCACTTGTGGTCCGGCTTCAACTGGGCGTCGGTCAGGTTATAGTAATCGTAAGACGTCCGCCCGGCGACGTCCGGCACCGGATCGTCCCAAGTCGTATCGAGCTGGTACCACTTGCCGCCGATTTGAACGAGGTTCCACGTATGCGCGATGCCTCTCGACGTGCCTTCGACGATTTTGACCGGAATGCCGGCCTGCTTCATCATCTCGTAAGTGACGAGAGCGTAGCCTTGGCAGACGGTCTTGCCCTTGAACAGTCCGTCGTAAGCGGAATGGGAAGCCAGACTCCTATCGTATGCGAGGTGGGTGACGATCCAGTCGTGAATCGCCTTCTCCTTCTGGTGGTCGTTCATGCCCGCCTTCAGAATGCCGCGCAGCGCTTCGGCGATCTTCTTCTTCACGTTCGCCGTCTGGGCCGCCGTCTCCCAGTAAGTGAACTTGAACGTGATCGTCGCTTTCGAACCTGTAATCGACGCGTTATAGCCATAAGTCTTCACGATATAGTGCAAATAGTCGTCGGAGGCGACCGCAGCGTCGAGCGTTGCCTTGATCGTGTTCTTCAGGGTGGAGGCGGTGCCCGAGTAAGTGACCTGAAGGGTGGAGAGTCGCTGGTTAAGGCCGTTAACGATCTGCTTGCGCAGTTGCTCTTGGGACGAATTTCCCGCCGCCGCTTCGGCGTACGGGCTGATCGCCCGGACCGTTCCCCAGGCGGACGCGAGGAGGAGCGCGACGGCTAACGATGCGTTCAGGATCTTGTTCAAGGATGGCGCCTCCTTTGTCCGCGATTCGGAATTTATAAGCTTCACCATATCTATTTCCGAATCGTCTACGCGTTGAAGTTACTATGAATATAGCATATTAAACATTCGGTCGCGCATGCCTGCGGTCACGTTCTTCTTCTGCGGCTATCCGACCGGCGAACGTCGGTTGGAAATTCCGGCGGACGTTCGTTACACTTGAGGAATCTGCAACGAATAAGGGAGTGTTCCAATGGGCGAGGAGACGAACGATCGCGAGGACGGTTTCGAGATCGGATTGTATACGTTCGGGGATACGGCGAACGGGACGGAAGGGAACGCGGTTCACCGGAAGGTGAAGGAGATCGTCGAAGCGGCGAGGCTGGCCGACGAGGCGGGGCTGGACGTATTCGGCATCGGGGAGCACCACCGCCACGACATGGTCGCGTCTTCGCCGCCGGTCATTCTGGCCGCGATCGCCCAAGCGACGAAGCGGATCAAGCTCGTCAGCGCCACGACGGTGCTCAGCACGGCCGATCCGGTGAAGGTGTTCCAGGATTTCTCGACCGTCGATTTGTTATCCGACGGACGGGCGGAGATCATCGCGGGGCGAGGGGCGTTCGTGGAGTCGTTCCCGCTGTTCGGGTACGAGTTGAACGATTACAACGAGTTGTTCGCGGAGAAAATCGAGCTGTTGCTGCGGCTGAACGAGCAGTCCGACGCGACGTGGAGCGGGCGCTACCGGTCCGCGCTCGACCGCTCGCCGATTACGCCGCGGCCGCTGCAGCAGAAGCTGCCGGTCTGGATCGGCGTCGGCGGCACGCCGGAAAGCGCGGTCCGCGCGGGCCGGCTCGGCACGGGCATGTCGCTCGCCATCCTCGGCGGGGATCCGGCGCGGTTCAAGCCGTTCGCGGATCTTTACCGGAGGGCGGGCATCGAGGCCGGCCATCGGGAACGGGATTTGAAGGTCGCGGTGGCGACCCACGGCTACGTCGCGAAGACGACGGAGCAAGCGGTGCGGGAGTTCTATCCGCATTACATGCATTATTTCGGTACGCTCATGCGCGAACGCGGGCAGCGGTTCGGGATGACGCCGCAGGAGCTGGAGATGATGGCGGCGCCCAACATGGCTCTCGCGGTCGGCAATCCGGAGCAGATCGCGGAGAAGATCCTGTACCAGCACGAACAATTCGGTCACGTCCGCTACATGGCCCAGATCGATATCGGCGGACAGTCGCTCTCGCATATCGCGCGGGCGATCGAGCTGCTCGCGACGGAGGTCGCCCCGATCGTGCGCCGCGAGCTCGCCAAGCGCAAGACGGCGCGCTAAGCCGATTATTCGCGGGATGGGGACGTTCTGTACCGGTCGTTCTCGCCGAGAATTTCGCGCACGACGTTGCGGACCATTTTCACCTGATCCGGCCGTTGCCCGCGCAGCGTCGTCAGGATTTCCTGAACGTCCGCTTCGGATTCCGTTCGCTTCTCCTCCACGTCGACGAAAGAGAATAATTGGGCCAAGCCGACGTCCAAGGCGTCCGCGATTTTGGCGAGGTTAAGGAGAGAAATATTTTTCTCTCCTCTTTCGATTTGCCCGATATAGGAATAATGGAATCCGCCTTTCTCCCCGAGCAGTTCCTGCGACATTCCCCGTTCTTTCCTCAAGCCGCGAATGCGTCGTCCGACGAGCTTCAATACGTCTTGTTCCATCGTCCACACCTCTTTGGCTTTCAGTGTAGACAAAAAGCGCCGTCGCCAACACGAGCGTAAAGATCGCATTGTGTTCAATAATAGTATTCAAAAGTATTATTTTGAACTATAATCAAGACAAGTGAATACCATTATCCGGAGAAAAGCGATTCATAAGTATGATTTCGCGGCGTAAAAGGAAGTCGAATTCGACGCGCCGGGCGATCGGGGGATAGCCATGCTGCTCGGACTACTTAACGACAAGGGACAATGCCGCCTTCTCGACGTGGGGGAAATCTTGTACATGCAGACCGACGGGACGGGAGACTTGACGATCTACTCTTACGACGAGAAATTCCGGACGATCTCCTCGGCGGAAGATTTCGCCGAATTTCTGAGAGAGGCGGGCTTCGTCAGAACGGATCGCGGCACGCTCGTCAACATGCGACAAGTCGAGGCGTACGACCCGGCGCAGAACGTGCTTCGTCTCCGATTGAAGGAGGGGGAAGTGCTCGTTCCCGCGGCTCGGAACCGTAGAAGAATTTTGCGAGATTATTTTGCGGGAAAGCAGGTCTAAATAGCTGAGGATTGCCCATTCTATTAGTAAGAGTTCAAAGAGTTCGATTTTCGGCACCGAGAAGGTTAAAAGATTCGATGCCGAACCGGCTTCCCGATTCGCTTCGTGATCAAAATCGGGCTCTTTGAATAACCTCTATTAAGAGAGTAACTTTCGATAGAGTGGGTGATGGGATGCTCATGCTAGGCGTCGCCGGCATTATGACATCTATGGCCTTCGCCGGGAGCATCAGAATGGGGATGGTGTCGGAGGCGGGCAAGGCGATCGCGGTTGCGGTGGCGGCGATCGGCATCGCGCTCGGCATGACGGTCGGCACGATCGCGGCCGGCGTCGGCGCGGGTGCGGTCACTCGCGTGTCCGTCGCCCTGATCGGAGGCGCGGTGTTCGTGATCGCGGTCAACGCCGCGGCTCGCAGGCGGATCGGGAAGGCAAGCGCCAGATAGACGGTACTTCGAAAGGTAGGAAAGCAAAAGGACACCGGCGCGCGACCGATGTCCTTTTGCTTTGGGATGGGAAAGCGAATCCGGAATTCGCGGAAATAACGTTGTCCCACACCGCTAACTACCTCGGAGTCCCTCGATTCGCCGAAATAACGTCCTCCCAGACCACTAACGACCTCGGATTCCCTCGATTCTGTGAAATAACGTCCTCCGGCACCGTTGCGTCGGTTAGCCGACGAACTCGCGGCGTAGCGCGAACAGATCTTTGAGCTCGTCCGTCGACAGCTCGGTAATCCAGCCTTCGGACGATGAGATGACGTTGTCGCTGAGCTGCGTTTTGCTTTCGAGCATCTCGTCGATCCGCTCTTCGAGCGTGCCGAGGGAGATGAACTTATGCACCTGGACGTCGCGGGTCTGACCCATCCGATAAGCGCGGTCGGTCGCTTGGTTCTCGACGGCCGGATTCCACCAACGGTCGAAGTGGAACACGTGATTCGCCGCGGTCAAGTTCAGGCCGACGCCTCCGGCCTTGAGCGAGAGGATGAAGACGGCCGGTTGCCCGTCTTCTCCCGATTGAAACCGTTCGACCATGCGGTCCCTCGCCGTCTTCGACGTACTTCCGTTCAAATACAGCGCGGGTTCTCCCAGCTCTCGCTCGAGCACGAACTTGAGCATCTCCCCCATGCCGACGTACTGGGTGAAGATCAGGCAGCGGTCGCCTTCCTCCCGTAGCTCCTTGACCATGGCGAGCAGGCGCTCCAGCTTCGCCGAACGGGAGACGATTCCCGCGACGGCCGTCGAACCGGCGTCTAGATCTTCGCCGTCTCCGGAACCGCCGGCGAGGCTGCCTTCGACCTCGGGAATCGCATCCCATTCGTCCGCGCCGTCTCCGGCTTCCGGCAGCTTCTCCTTCGTCAGCAGCATCGGATGGTCGCACAGCTGCTTCAACTGGGTAAGGGCGGCGAGTATGGCGCCCTTGCGTTCGATGCCCTCCAGCTTCTGCATTTTCTCCATTAATTCCTTGACCGCCTGCTCGTAGAGCGCCCCTTGCTCGGCCGTCAGGTTCACGTACGTCTTCATCTCGTTCTTGTCGGGAAGATCGAGCTGGATGGCGGGGTCCTTCTTCTTCCGCCGCAGCATGAACGGCTTGATGAGCCGCTGCAGCTCCGCCGTATGCCCCTCGTCCCGGTCTCTTTCGACCGACGAGGCGAATTTCTCGTTGAACTCTCTCAAGCTGCCCAAGTATCCCGGGTTCATGAAATCGTACAAGGACCATAGCTCGGAAAGCCGGTTCTCGATCGGCGTCCCGGTGAGCGCGATGCGGTGTTTCGCCTGCAGCGTGCGAACGACCGACGATTGCTTCGTCTGGGCGTTCTTGATATTCTGCGCCTCGTCAAGGCTAAGGGAAGCCCAAGTCACGTTCTGAAGCGTCTCTTGATCGAGCGAGCAGGTCGCGTACGAAGTGAGGACGACGTCGGCTTGCCGCGCCGCTTCCGCGAAGTCTTCTCCGCTTAGCCGTCTGTTGCCGTAGTGTAGCATGACGCGCAGGGAGGGGGCGAAACGGCTGAGTTCCTTCTGCCAGTTGCCAAGCACGGACGTCGGGCAGACGATGAGCGACGGCGAGCCTAACGAAGCACCGTCGGCAGCCGCAATCGACTCCGCGGCAGAGTCCCTAAGATGGAGCAAATAGGCGATCAGCTGCACCGTCTTGCCGAGCCCCATATCGTCCGCGAGACAAGCGCCAAGCCCGAACCGGCGCAGCAGGCCGAGCCAGGAGAAGCCTTCGCGCTGATATTCGCGAAGCTCGGCCCGCAGGCCGGCGGGTACGGGCAACCGCGGCGGACCGTCCTGCTGGTTCAATTGCCCGATCAATTGGGCGAGATGCCCGTTCAGCTCGACCTCGAGCCGGATCCGATGTTCTCTCGCCGCCTCATCCTCCTCCGAATCGGCCGCGGCGTCCGGGTTGAAGTCGGAGCCTCCGAGCAGATGAAGCTGAAGCACGTCTTGGAAAGACAAGCCCATCTTCCTGTCGACGCTCGCCATCGCCTTGCGGATTTGCGACAGCAGCGCCGGATCGAGCTCGATCCATTGGCCGCGGAACCGGACGAGCCGCTCGTTGCGGGCGACCAATTGGGCGAACTCCGCTTCGGTCAAGTCGACGTCCCCGATGGCGATGCGCCAGTCGAAGTCGATCAACGAATCCAGGCCGAACAACGATCCGCCGGCCCGTCCGGCCTCGCCGGATCCGGCCGCGGAGCCGACCTTCGCCCGAAGGCGCGGCTTCTTGCGGCTCGCGGCTTCCCACCAGGCGGGCAGCAGCACGTGCCATCCCGCCTCCAGCAATCGCTGGCTGTCCGCGGTCAAGAACCGCCAGGCCTCTTCGTCGTCCAGGGGATCGGCGAAGACGTCCCTTCCGGCAAGGGCGAAGCGTTCCGCCGGAAGGACGGCGCGAAGCCGCTCCAACCAGTTCGCCGACCGCTGCCGCACGTTGTCCGTCCAGGCGCCCGGCCAGGAGCCGAACGCTTCGCCGTCCTCGGACAGGCGAACGGCGGCGGTCGCGGACGGGTCGCGCTTATCCTGTAGCAGAAGGCGAACGCGCCATTCGCCGTCGTCCTCGTCCGGCTCCAGCAGCTGCAAAGCCGGGCGGAACGACGCGTGATCCGCCTTCCAGCCGATGCCGACGAGCCATTCCTTCTCGTCCCAGCCGTCGTCGAACGGCTTGCTCTTGGCGAAGAGAAGAGGGTGCTCCCTGCGCAGATCGGCCGCCGTCGTCTCCGTGCCGTAGTGGGAGTGGAAGACGGAGGCGGAGAACGCGGAGCGCAAGCCGGCCATGAAGTCGCCGTCTTCGTCGGCCGCCTCGTCCTCGTCCGGCCCGCCGAGCGAACCGTCGGAATCGCGGGCGAGCTCGTCCCATGCGCGAAGCACGGCAAGATCTCCCGCGGACAGCGCTTCGTCGTCCCACGTCCACTGCAGCTTGCCGTGGCGGAAGGCGTCGTAGCTCGGCACGAATCCCCTGTCGTCGACGCAGCCGGAGAGGAAGGCGGCCGCCTTGACTAGCTTGGCGGCCGTGCCGTCCCATTCCCAGTCGACGTGGCGAAGCAGCTTGAGCTTTCCGAAGAACGGAATGACCATCTCGGCGGGCAGCAGGACGAGCTCGAGCCCTTCCAACCGGCGAACTTCCAGCTCCGTGCCGTAGAACGATTCCTCGTGCCAGGCGAACAGATGGTGCTTCAGGCTCGTTCCCGGGAGCGAGTCGTATTCGCCGCGATAGCCATGAATCAGCGCATCTCCGTAAGCTCCGAGCACGACTCGAATATGGATCGTATCGTTGGCGTTAATTAGGCTCATGATAGCAGGTTTCCTTTCTTCAGCTCTTCCTGAAGCGCGCGAAGCCGGCTATTGCGGCTGGCGAACCCTTCCAAGAACAGCTCCCAGCGCCGCTCTTGCTTCAGCTTCTTGTATAGTTTCGCGAGCCGCTTGAGCAGCCTGACCGCGATTTTGTATCCGTCCCTGTTTTTCTGGAGCACGTATCTCTCGATCGCTTGGTGGTAGAAGGGCAACAGAAGCTCCGGCGCGTTCTTCTCCACGGGCTGCAGGTCGGTTACGCGGAACTCCAGCGGATCGCTGCCCTGGCTGAGATGGTAGTCCATCCAACGCTCCCAACGTCCCCGCGCGAGCAGCTTCTCTTCGTAGAGCTGGCGCGATTGCGGAAGACGCGAGGCGAGGACGTCCCACATTCGCTCCTCCGCCTCCGGAAGGTGACGGGCGGCGATTTCCCAATACTCCGCGTAGGGACGAACGTCTTGGTTGCGTCTGAAATTCATCTTCGGGGCGGCCCATTCCAGCCAATCCGTGAGCCGTTGCCATTGTTCGGCCCGCGCGGGCAACGCGAAGAAATAGGAAAGAATTTCGGAAGGGAGGGCGCCGGCTTGGGGCGTTTGCCGGAGCGCCTTCCGCGCGGCTTCGTCGTCGATCCGCTGCAGCATCGCGGCGCGCGCGACCGCGATCGCGAGAGAGGCGGCGGCCGACGCCGTCGCGATCCCGTCGTCGGAGCGATCAAGCTCAAGCAGCTCGTCCGCGCACGCGCGACGCTCATCATCCGGCGCGAACGAACGATATAGCCACGCGCCGAGGTAATGCTGAAGAAAATATTTCGCGTCGTTTGTCTCCTTCAGCATTTCCTTGCGCAAGTAAGCGATCGTCTGCCCGGCGTAGCTCTCGCCGTCTTCGGCGGACGCAAGGATGCCTTCCTCGAACGTCTTGGCGATCGATTGGTGCACGTCTTCCGCGGCATGGTGCGTATGGAAGGCGAGATAGGAATACACGTAGCCGGATTGATCCTGCGGCTGCTTCGAGAGCTTGGACAGGACGAACAATCTGGCGTGCATAGCGAACATATCCTCGGCGCGTCGCGGCATGGACGGCTTCAAGCGAACGATGGCCGCCAAGACGTCGTCCACGAACTGGGCGTTCCTCGCGCCTTGCATCAGCCTCTCGGTCGCGGCGGCGAAATAGCGGTGCCACTCTTCCGCGCCCGCCGAAGGAAGACGCGCGGCCAGCTCCCGAAGCGCCGATTCGTCCTCCGAAGCTTTTTTCGCCGCTTGCAGCTTCGCCTCGTGATAGGAGTTCGCTTTCGGCGCCGCCTTCGGCATCTCCCGGCTCCTGGCGTTGACGAGGGCGTGAACGGGGCGGCCGTGCACGTCGGCGTACTTGAGGAGAGCGGCGAACGCGTGCTTGCAATTATAGCTGACGGGACAATTGCAACGGCTTCGTTCGAGCCACTCGAGGTTCGCGGAGACGCGGTACAACTCCGAGCCTTCCACGAGCGCGGCGATCTGTCTAGGCTCGGGCATCGTCAGCTTCACGACGCGGCCTTGCTTATAGTACTGGAAGCCCCTGTTGATGGTCACGTCGTCGAAAACCTTCGCGGCGTCCCGAACCAACGCGTCCCATTGATCGTCGTCGATTTCGTAAGTAGGTATCATTGGCGATTAACTCCCATGCTTTTCGGTGACTCTAATCCCATTATTATAGCACGATCCTTCCGCCGATCTCGCGGTCGGTAATCGCATTCTCTTCCGCGCCGCGAATTCCGGAGGAAACCTTCGCGCCTTCAGGCGCGTATTACTTACATCAGCTATCATCCTATGCAAGCTTACCCGAAAGGAAGTTACGAAGTGGATAAAAGTCGCAGCCGCTCGATCTGGGCGGGCATCGGCGTGTTCTTGCTGGCGAAGCTTAAGTGGGCGATCGCGTTGTTGAAATGGACGAAATTCGGCGGTACGTTCGTGACGATGATGGTCAGCTTGGGCGCTTACGCCGCGTTGTACGGATGGAAGTTCGGCGTGGCGATCGTTTATTTGATTTTCGTGCACGAGATGGGGCATCTCGTCGCCGCCAAGCGCAAAGGCGTCAAAACGTCCCCCGCGTTTTTCATTCCGTTCGTCGGGGCGATGGTCAACATGAAGGAACCTCTGAAGGACGCGGCTACCGAATCTTACGTGGCGTACGGAGGACCGCTGGCCGGCTTGATCTCCTTCTTGCCCGCCGTGGCGCTGTACGAATACACGGGAGAGCCGTTCTGGGCGCTCGTCGTTTTCCTGGGCGCGATGATCAACTTGTTTAACCTCATTCCGGTCACGCCGCTGGACGGGGGCAGAATCGTATCGGTGCTCTCCACGAAAATATGGCTGATCGGCTTGCTCATTCTCGGCGTTTACGCGGTAATTTCCATGAGTCCGCTCATCTTCCTCATTCTGATCATCGGCATCTTCGGCTGGTGGAACCGCGGCAAGGAAAGCTATCGCAACGGCTTGTTGTCCTGCGAGAAGAAGAAGATCGAGGCGTTCCGGGAGCAAATCTCGCAATGGCCTTCCCTCACGAGCACGTGGGACCTGAAGCGCTCGATGCAAGAGCAACTCGCCTCGGCGAAGTCGAGAATGGGCAAGGAGAACGCCCGCTTCATCCCGTTCTGGGACGACGACAAGAAGCTCGTCCGGGAGCAGGCGAAGATGGACGAGCATTACGCGAACCAGACGCTCGCGCTTCTGTAGCAATGGGAACATCAGCCGGTTATGTACGAGGACGGCGATCCCGACCGTCCGATTCCTTCGCAATTGCTGGCCGGCGTCATGAGCCAGTCCGGCGAACGGCTCGCGCAGATCGACGAGGCGCTCGGCTATAACCGGGCGTATTACGAGGCGCCGGCGAAGCTGAAGTGGAAGGTTCTTGCCGCTTACGTGCTGCTGTCCGCAGTGCTGTCCGCGTTCATGATTTACGGTTATAACATCATGGAGCTTCACGAAGCTTCCGGGTTGTAGGAGACGAACGCCGCCGCGAATGGTACAATAAGGAAACGGACGGGCGAACGGACAGTATACAATCGACAGGGTGTGCCGACATGGAATTGGTGAATTGCAACCGATGCGGGAAGCTGCAAGTCCAAAGGCCGGATACGTTATGCCAGGATTGCAAGCAGCTTTACTTGGCCGAAGCGCAGGTCGTCAAGGACTACATCAAGTCGAACCCGGGTGCCAACATCATGGATGTCGCGCGGGATACGGGGTATTCGATCAAGCGGATCAAAGAAATCATACAGAATTAGCCGAAGGTCAAAAACCTTCCGGAAAGACGCGGGATTCCCCGCTCTCTTCGGAAGGTTTTTTCTTGTGCGACGGTTACGGGCCCGGCTCGATCGTACAGATTTTCGCGGATAAGACCGAGTTTTTGGAAGATCTAAAGCAGATGTACACAGCAATGGACGAAGACGTTGCTAGGGCTATATTCGACGGTTTTAAGGACAAATGGCGCAAGCAGTACCCAAAAGAGATAAAGTCTTGGGAAGAGTAGCTCCCAACGCTTCTGACCTTCTACGAGTATCCGCCGCTGACGTGGCCCCGCGATCTACACAACGAATCCGATCGAGCGAATGAACAAGGACTTCGCTTGAGCTACGCCCTCCAGTAAGACAAACAACTATATTTCATGTCCATCGTCCCGGCGGAAAAACCTACTACGCAAACTTCTTGACGCTACCCGCCGACGCCCCGATCGCGCCGAGTAGCCGGAAAAAATCCGGCTAAAGCGCTGCCGGCGCCCCGACCGCGCCGAGTAGCCGGAAAAAATCCGGCTAAAGCGCTGCCGGCGCCCCAACCGCGGCAAGTAGCCGGAAAAAATCCGGCTAGAGCGCCGTCGACGCCCCAACCGCGGCAAGTAGCCGGAAAAAATCCGGCTAGAGCGCCGTCGACGCCCCAACCGCGCCGAGTAGCCGGAAAAAATCCGGCTAAAGCGCTGCCGACGACCCAATCGCGGCAAGTAGCCGGAAAAATCCGACTAAAGCGCTGCCGACGCCCCAATCGCGGCAAGTAGCCGGAAAAAATCCGGCTAAAGCGCTGCCGGTGCCCCAACCGCGCCGAGTAGCCGGAAAAAATCCGGCTAAAGCGCTGCCGGTGCCCCAACCGCGCCGAGTAGCCGGAAAAAATCCGGCTAAAGCGCTGCCGACGCCCCAACCGCGCCGAGTAGCCGGAAAAAATCCGGCTAAAATCTTATCTTCGGTACACGGCGGCGGAGTCGACTAACTCGTAGGAGTGGGTTCGCTGCATGCTATGCGTCGTGGGACGCAGCATTCCTTTCGACACTAACGATCTTACGATTTTGCGACTGGTATCTTCGCCGATCTCCAAGCATTCGCTTACATCGCGTAAGCGGATCGGTCGGGCGAGCCACATCGCGTGCCGGATGACTTCATTCTCGAAGAGCGTCAACTTCGCGGCGCTTCTGTCCTTCGCGAAGCCTCCTCCGAATTTTCCGTACAACTCAAAAAGCGTGCGGCGGCTCAAGTCCGGTTTCTTGTCCATCTCGTCGTAGGAAAAAGGCACGTAAAGAATGCCCAACGCGCCCATCGAACGTATCCGCATTTTCTCGAAGTCGTAACGAGGCCGCGTGATGTTCTCCGCATGCGACGCGAATCCTTCGGCTTCTAGACCGAAGCGGACGTTGTCGTCGTAAGCGTCGATGTAAGCCTTCGTTCCCGTCATCGTCACGAACTCCTTTTCCAGCACGATGCCCTCGAACGAGCGGCGAACCGGCCACACGATTTCCGTAAGCAGTTTCCTCTCGCCCTCGGACTGCTTGTTCAGTTGCTCCAAACGCGCCCCCTTTGCCGTCAGTTTCTGACGTTCCAGCAACTTCTCGTACTCAAGCTCCCCTTCGGACTTACCATGCCCCCGATTCATTCCCATGCCAATCCTCCGCCTCTTCGGTAAAATAAAAAAACGCCGTTCTCTCCGGGAAGAGTAACGGCGTGTGCTTCACGCGTGGGTGCATTCTATTTACGACCAATAGTACCGTGTACAACCTTACCTCACAAGCCCATCTTCAATAAGAGATAGACATATCAACATGCGTCCCTGTTACGTGCGAACGGCGAGCCGATCCTTGATCGCGCGCCATTCCGCGAGATGCCGCTCCAAGTCATCCACGAGCGCGTCGACGTCGCGGACGAATTGTTGGCGTTCGACGCCCTCGAGATTCGGAATGTCCGCGGGCGACAACGAGATCGGCGCGGGCAAAGTGCCGAGCATGACGTTCAGCATTTCTTCGACCGGATTGACGGGTTCGAACGGCTCGTCCGCTTTTTCGTCCAAGGCGATCGGCGCTTCGATCCGGGGAGGCGTGCGCCTCTGGGCGGCAGGACGGGTAACGGGAGGCTTGTCCCCGTCGTCCCCGCCCGCTTCGGGAGGCGCGGGCGCTTCCGCGATCGCTGCCACGGGAGTCTCGGCATTGTTCGCGGCGGGAGCCGGCTCCGCGCTCTTGGCCCGCTCTTTCTTGTTGTGCTCGTGCGTCGCCCACGTCTCGAGAAGCTGCGGTCCGGTCTTGAAGAGCAGCTTGCCCTTCGTCGCGTCGGAAATTTCCTTGTCCTTGAACAGCTTGGCGATACGTTTGACGTCGGTGATCGGCATTTCGTCCGCGGCCATCGTAAGCGCGAGCGAGTCCCGGTATTCCATCGGTAAGTCCTTGAGAGGCAGGAGTTGGTCCTCCGTGAGCTGGTCTTTGCGGATGTCCGTTCCACCCACGATCAGCCTGCGGACGGCGGGGCTGAACTTCAGCAGGTCTAGCTTGTTCTTGATGTAGGCTTCCGGCTTGCCGAGCTTGCTGGACATGTATTTGGTCGAGCTGCTGAAGCGAGCGTCGGTGAGGAGCTTGTTGAACGCTTCCGCCTCCTCGATCGGGGAGAAGCCTTCCCTCGTCAAGTTCTCCGCGATCTGCTCCAAATAAATTTCCATCTCGTCCGTGACGATGGAAACGATGCAAGGAACGGTAGCCAAGCCGAGCATCGTGCAAGCCTTGTAGCGGCGGTTGCCGTAGATGATCTTGTAGCGGCCGTCGTCCGTCTTGCGGACTTTGATCGGGGATAACAAGCCGAGCTCCGCGATGCTTTCCTTGAGCTCTTGTAGCGCCTGTTCTTGGAATTGGTAGCGCGGTTGGTCTTTGTCTTCGTCGATCAGATGTATGGGAATCGGAATGATGTCCATGGGGGTCTCCTGACTTTGCTGAAATAACGTCCTCCCGCGCCGCTAATGAGCACGAAGTTGGCGTTTCCGCAGAAATAACATCCTCCCACGCCGCTAATGGGCACGGAGTTGGCGTTTTCGCAGAAATAACGTCCTCCCGCGCCGCTAATGGACACGAAGTCGGCATTTTCGCCGAAATAACGTCCTCCCGCACCGCTAATGGGCACGAAGTCGGCGTTTTCGTAGAAATAACGTCCTCCCGCACCGCTAATGGGCACGGAGTTGGCGTTTTCGCCGAAATAACATCCTCCCGCACCGCTAATGGGCACGAGGCTGGAGCGTTCATCGCCGAAATGCGTCCTCGAATGAGCGTAGCCGGGCGTCGTTGGGAACAACTGTATTATAGCTCAGCCGCCAAGGATTGGGAATAAAGCTTGTTGTTCGAAATCCGTCGTACTATGATAAAGAGTGCAACAACGAGACTTGAGGTGTTACAAGAATGAAGCAACAAGATTATGCGAAAATAACGCCGGGAGTCCGGGAAGCGGGCAAGGCTAAGTTCGTTTGGCTGATCGTCCTGCTCGGTTCCCTTTCCGCGTTCGGACCGTTATCTCTCGATTTATATTTGCCCGCTTTGCCGATGCTGGAAGATAGCTTGAATACGAGCTCGTCATCCGTGCAGCTCAGCTTGACCGCCTGCATGGTCGGTTTGTCGGTCGGCCAGCTGTTCGCCGGCGCGTTCAGCGACTTCCGGGGCAGGCGGCTGCCGCTCTTGATCGGCTTGTTCGTCTACGCGGTGGCGTCGGTGCTGTGCGCGTTCAGTCCGTCGATCGGCGTGCTGGTGGCGCTGCGGTTCGTGCAAGGGCTGGCGGGCTCGGCGGGCATCGTCATTTCCCGGGCTATCGTCCGCGATCTATATTCCGGCCCGGAGCTGACGAGGTTTTACGCGATGCTGATGCTCGTGAACGGCGCGGCTCCGATCTTGTCGCCGGTCGTCGGCGGGCAGCTCCTGAAGGCGATGCCGTGGGAAGGCTTGTTCGCCGTGCTGGCCGGATGGGGCGTGCTGACGCTTCTCGCGATCTGGTTCGGTTTGCCGGAGACGCTGCCCGCGGGCAAGCGGATGACCGGGGGCATGCGCCAGACGTTGCTCACGTTCCGCGGCCTCGTCCGCAATCGCACGTTCATGGGCTTCGCGCTCGCGCAGGCGTTCATCACCGCGGCGATGTTCGCGTACATTTCGGGCTCCCCTTTCGTCCTGCAAAACATTTACGGAGTCTCGCCGCAGATGTTCAGCCTTTTCTTCGCGATTAACGGACTCGGCATCATCGTCGCCGGGCAATTCGGAGGCCGTCTCGCGAGCCGTTTCGGCGAGAAGCGGTTGTTTCTGATCGGCATGCTGACGGCTGCAGCCGGGGGCTGCCTCGTGCTTATCGCCGTCGCGACCGAAGCGAGCCTCGCGGCGTTGCTCGTTCCTCTTTTCTTCGTCGTCTCCAGCGTCGGCATCGTCGGCGCGACGGGGTTCACGCTCGCGATGCGGGACCAGGGGCACGCGGCGGGCAGCGCCTCGGCGTTGCTCGGGCTGCTGTCGTTCCTGATCGGCGGGCTTCTCGCTCCGGTCGTCGGCATTGCCGGAGGAGACGACGCGTTGCCGATGGGCATTATTATCGCGGCGACCGACGTGGGCGCCGTTGTGATCTATTTCTTCATGATTTCGCGTATCGAAAGGAGAAAGAACCATGACCATACAATCTCAGCATGATATCGAGCAATTAATGAAAATAGGCAAAATCGTCGCGATGACGATCGAGTCGATGAAGAACAGCGCGCGGCCGGGGATGACGACGAGGGAGCTCGACGGGATCGGGCAGCGCATGCTGGCGGATCACGGCGCCGTATCGGCGCCGATGAAGGATGTCGCTTTTCCGGGTTATACGTGCATCAGCGTGAACGAGGAAGTCGCCCACGGCATTCCGGGCGACCGCGTGCTGCAGCCGGGCGATCTCGTGAACGTCGACGTCTCGGCGGAGTTGAACGGCTATTACGCCGATGCCGGACAATCGTTCCAGCTGCCGCCGGTGGCGGCTGCCGTCGACCGTCTGTGCCGGTACACGCACGATACGATGATGAAGACGATCTCCGCGCTCAAAGCGGGCGTGAAGCTGAACGAAGTCGGGCGCATTTTCCAAAGCGAGGCGGCCAAGGGCGGCTACAAGGTCATTCAGAACTTGTGCAGCCACGGCGTCGGCCGAAGCCTTCACGAGCAGCCCTTCGAAATTCTGCCGTATTACGAAGCGCGGGACCGGAGGGTGCTGAAGGCCGGCCAAGTGATCACGATAGAGCCGTTCTTGTCCGACGGAGCGACTTTCGTCGATCAGCAATCGGACGGATGGACGCTCAAGGCGCCCACGGGAAGCCGGGCCGCGCAGTTCGAGCATACGATCATCATTACGAACGATCGGCCGATCATTACGACGGCTTGCTGATTTAACATTTTCGGAACGAGGTAGAGGAACATGGCCGCGAAGCAGAAATTTTACGTCGTGTGGGCAGGAAGAACGCCGGGCGTGTACGCCAGCTGGGCGGAATGCCAAGAGCAGACGAACGGATTCGACCAAGCGAAGTTCAAGTCCTACGAGACGAAGGCGGCCGCGGAAACCGCGTATCGCGAAGGCTGGAAAAAGCATTGGGGCGCCGGGAAATCCGGAACGACATCCGCCGGAGCCAAGCCGAGAAGCTCGGCCTCGCCGGCGAGCGCCGAAGCGGTCGGCGAGATCGACTACGACAGCATCTCCGTCGACGTCGGCACGAACGGCAATCCGGGCCCGGTCGAGTACAAGGGCGTGGATACGCGGACGGGCGAAGTGATCTTCGCGGTAGGTCCGATCCGCAAAGGAACGAACAATCTCGGCGAGTTCCTTGCCATCGTCCACGGGCTGGCGTACTTGAAGAAGCTCGGCAGCGACAAGACGGTCTACAGCGACTCGGTCAACGCGCTGAAGTGGGTCAAGCAGAAGGAAGTGTCTTCGACGCTTCCGCGGGACGAATCGACCAAAGAAATATGGGACATGGTCGACCGGGCCGTCAGCTGGCTGCGGACGAACGCCTACAAGAACAATGTGCTGAAGTGGCAGACGAAGTCGTGGGGCGAGATCAAAGCCGACTACGGAAGAAAATAAGCGGGAATCCGAAGAACGGATTCAAGCTTCTTGTTGCGAGAGGCAGTAATAAAAGAACCTCGACCTCGGGCAGGTTAATGGAAAAATACATTATTCAGGCGCAATTCGAAGAGAGAATCGATTATTAATGGAAATATACAGGTAATCCGGCTGAAACTGCCCGATTCGACGCTTAGGCCGCTAAATTACTGCATAAAACCACTAACTCAGGCTGAATTCCCGAGTAGCGAGCGTATTTAATGGAGATTTCCATTATGATGATCTCGCTGGAGTCGAACGATCCCTCAAGGCGAAAGACGAAAACGGTAAATGAACGAAAAAAGCACCCAAGCACCTTAGCACCCTCGCGGGTGCTTTTTTCGTTCCCCGATACCTTTCTACTTTTTACAAACCCTACCATTGCCGTTAATCGCGAGAAAATAGAGCGGTTCTATAGTAGGACTAGACACGAGCTGAGGCTTCGAGACGACAAATACGCGAATCGGGGGATGAGGAACGATGTTTAACAAGGCGAAAAAGCAAGGCGCGGCAGCGTTGTTATTGGCCATGATGGTGGCCGTGACGGCGGCGTGCGGTAATTCGAACGGGAATAACGAGACGAAGGCGGGAGCGAAGGAATTGTCGCTGTCCGAGATCGAAGCGAAGGCGAAGGAAGAAGGTACCGTCGTCAGCGTCGGCATGCCGGACTCGTGGGCGAACTGGAAAGACACGTGGGCGGACATGAAGTCGAAATACGGTCTCGACCACGCGGATACGGATATGTCGAGCGCGGAGGAAATCGCGAAGTTCGAGGCGGAGAAGGACAAGCCGACCGCGGACATCGGGGACGTCGGCATCGCCTTCGGTCCGGTCGCGATCGCCAAGGGCGTCACGCAAGCGTACAAAACGTCGCATTGGGACGAAATCCCGGGCTGGGCGAAAGACGCCGACGGGCATTGGGTGATCGGCTACCAAGGAACGATCGCGTTCATGACGAACACGAAGCTCGTGCCGAATCCGCCGACAAGCTGGGAAGACCTGAAGAACGGCACATACAAAATCGTCGTCGGAGACGTGACGAAAGCGGCGCAAGCGCAAATGGCCGTGCTCGCCGCATCGATCGCCCTCGGCGGCGACGAGTCGAATATCGAGCCGGGACTCGCGTTCTTCGAGGATCTGGCGACGCAAGGCCGGATCGCCAACGTGGAAGCTTCGCTCGCCAATATCGAGAAGGGCGAAGTCGAAGTGACGCTCTTGTGGGATTTTAACGCCCTGAACTATAGCGATCAACTCGGCAAAGAACAATACGCGGTCACGATTCCGAAGGAAGGCAGCGTCGTGAGCGGATACGCGACGATCATTAACAAGTACGCGCCGAATCCGAACGCCGCGAAGCTGACGAGGGAGTACATCCTGAGCGACGCGGGGCAGATCAACTTGGCCAAAGGCTACGCCAGGCCGATTCGCGACAGCGTGAAGCTGCCGGAAGACGTTCAAGCGAAGCTGCTGCCGAAGGAAGAGTACGCGAACGCCAAGCCGGTCGGCGATTACAAGGTATGGGAAGCGACCGCGAAGGCGATTCCGGAGCAGTGGCAGGAACGCGTTCTCGTTCATATCAACTAAGCGACGCTAGGAAACGGGAGCGCCTTCGCCCTTGCGGCGGAGGCGCCCGTTTCGTTCCGTCCCGGGAGAGTGGCAGGCATGAAGAATAGGCGCCGATGGGCGTTGCTCGGACTCGTTCCTTTCGCCCTCATGGTGCTAGCGTTCCAATTCGCGCCGATCTTGTCCATGGTGAAGGGCAGCTTCTCCGTATCCGACGGGTCCGGCATCACGTTGAAGCATTACGATAAAATCCTGCATAGCGCTTATTATTTGCAGGCGATCAAGAACAGTCTTCTTATCTCGGCGTATTCGAGCATCGTCGGCATCGCCGTCGGACTCGCGTGCGCCTATTCGATCACGCGTTTCGCCCCGGCGATCCGCGACCGGCTGCTCCTGTTGTCCAACATGACCTCGAACTTCGCGGGCGTTCCCCTCGCGTTCGCTTATATTATTTTGCTCGGCAATAACGGCGTGTTCACGTTGCTGTTCAGAGAATGGGGCTGGAACGCGTTCGCCGGGTTCGACCTGTACAGCTGGACGGGGCTCGTGCTCGTCTACGTCTATTTCCAAGTTCCGCTTGCCCTGCTTCTCTTATATCCGTCCTTCTACGGCATCCGCGAGCAATGGAGGGAAGCCGCCGCCTTGCTGGGCGCGGGCCGCTGGCAGTTCTGGCGGACGATCGGCTTGCCGATGCTGGCGCCGGCCATCTTCGGGACGCTCGGCATACTGTTCGCCAACGCGATGGGAGCCTACGCGACCGCCTATGCGCTCGTCGGGGGCAACTACAATCTGCTCGCGATCCGGATCGGCTCGCTCGTCGCTGGCGATATCGTCAACCAGCCGGAGCTTGGCAGCGCGCTGGCGGTGCTGCTTGCCTTGTCCACGCTGCTGGCCGTGTTCTTGAACCATCTCATGACGAAGCGATCGCTGCGATTCACCGCCGAATTCGAGGCGAGTCCGAATGCCAAGAGGCTTCGCGCGAAACGCGAAACGGCGGGAAAGAAAGCGATCGCCCAGGCTCAAGCCCAAGCGAAGGGGGAAGCGGGATGAACGCGAAGAAGAAAGCCGGGTGGGCGCACCGTTCGCTCATGCTGCTGCTGATGGCGTATTTGCTCCTTCCTTTGCTCGGAACGTTCTTGTACGGCTTCGCCAAGGAGTGGCAGACGACGGTATTGCCGCAGGGCTGGACGTTAGAGTGGATCAAGGAAATGTTCGAGGACGTTCGGTTTCTCGAAGCGTTATGGACGTCGCTTTACTTATGTCTCGTCAGCGTGGCGCTGAGCCTGGCGGTCATGCTGCCGGCCGTCTTCGTCATTACGGTCTATTTGCCGAAATGGGAGTCTTTCATGAAAGGTCTCGTCGTGCTGCCCTACGCGGTTCCGGGCGTCGTGGCGGCGGTCGGGCTGATCCGAACGTACTCCTCCGGGCCGGTCGATCTGGCGGGCACCGCCTACTTGCTGATCGGGGCTTATTTCGTCGTCGTTCTTCCGTACATGTACCAGGGCATCCGCAACAGCCTTCTCGCGGTGTCCGCCGCAGAGCTGCTTCACGCGGCCGAATTGCTCGGAGCCGGACGCGTTCGGGCGTTCCGGACGGTCGTTCTGCCGAACATATGGCCGGGCGTGCTCATCTCGGCTTTGTTGTCGTTCTCCGTTCTGTTCGGCGAGTTCGTGTTGACGAACATGCTCGTCGGGGGCCATATTCAGACGGTCCAAGTGTACTTATACCAACGCGTCGCGGAAAGCGGGCATCTGGCGAGCGCGATCGCGATCACGTACTTTATCTTCATCCTCGCCTTGTCGGCGGCGCTGATGAAGCTCGGCAAGAAGTTCAATGGGGAGGTGCGCGGATGAATCCGTCGTACTTGGAGCTGCTTGGCATTCGCAAAACGTTCGGAGACGCGCTCGTGCTGGACGACGTCGATTTCACGATGCGCGAAGGCGAGCTCGTGACGCTTCTCGGTCCTTCCGGCTGCGGCAAAAGCACGCTGCTGCGCTGCATCGCCGGATTATCCGATCTGGACGGCGGGCGAATCCGTCTCGGCGGGAGGGAGCTGACGAACGTGCCGCCGAAAGCTCGCGAGGTCGGCATGGTGTTCCAATCCTACGCGTTGTTCCCGAACTTGACGGTCGAAGGGAATATCGAATACGGGCTGAAAATGCGGGGAGTCGGCAGCGCGGAACGGAAGAAAAGAAGCGAAGAGCTGCTCGCGCTCGTCGATCTCGAAGAGAAGCGGAACGCCTACCCGCGGCACTTGTCCGGGGGGCAGCAGCAGCGCGTCGCGCTCGCCCGTTCGCTCGCCGTTCAGCCGAAGCTGCTGCTGCTGGATGAGCCGCTCAGCGCGCTCGACGCGAAGATTCGCAAGAACCTGCGGGCGGAGATCCGCGAGATCCAGAAGAGGCTGAAGATGACGACGATCTTCGTCACGCACGATCAGGAAGAAGCGCTGACGCTGTCGGATCGAATCTGCGTCATGAACAAGGGGCGCATCGTGCAGGACGGGACGCCGGAAACGATCTATTCGGAGCCGCGCACCGAGTTCGTCGCCCGGTTCATCGGCAGCTATAACGTGTTGTCCAGGGCGGAAGCCGTCCGGTTGTTCGGCGCCGAGGTCGGCGAGGCGGACAGCTTCGCGCTTCGGCCGGAATCGGTGAAGCTGCTGCCGGAAGGAGAGTCGGCCGGCGGCGCCGGCCGCGAGGCGGAAGGGACGATCGGGACGGTGCACGTGCTTGGCAACGTCATTCGTTATGCCGTGAACGCGTCCGGCGTCGGGCTGACGATAGACAAGCTGAACGACGGCCGGAGCTTGCGCGCGGCCGAAGGCGGAGCCGTTCGACTTGCGCTCGATCCTTCCCAACTGCTGCCCCTGGAGAAGGAAGGGGCTTGACGATAAAAAACCGCCCCGATCGCAGAGTCGATTCCTGCGTTCGGGGCGGATTTTCGTGGAAAAGGGATCCTGTCGTTTAAGGAAGGCTAGTTGATTTTGGAGAAGCGGTTCTCGGTCTTCGCTTCGATCGCGGCGTCCTTGAACTTCGCTTGAACGTAGGCGATCGTCGCGTCGAGGTCGACCGGTCCGGCTTCGCGGTTCGTGCCTTTGAGCAGCAGCGTATATCCGTCTCCGCCGGTCGCCATGAAGTCGTTGACGACGATCGTGTAGGAAGCGGCGTCGTCGAGCGGCGTTCCGTCCGTTTTCTTAATCTCGACGATGCGCTGGCCGATCGGCTTGCTGTCATCGTACTTGTAGGCGAAGCCCGATATTTGGCCGATCTTCGTTCCCGTCGCCCCCCATTGCTGGTTGAGCAGCTCTTTCATTTGCGAGCCGGTCAGCGTCATTTTCACGAGCACGTTGCCGAACGGTTGAACGCTGAACATATTGCCGTAGGTCACGTTGCCCTCCGGCAAGTCGTTGCGGATGCCGCCGGAGTTCATGAACGCGAAATCCGATTTCATCGTTTCCCGCATGCCGTCGGCGATCAGATTGCCGAGCGCCGATTCGCCGGACGCGTTCGCCGTGCGCGTAATCGCGGCCGCCGTCTTGCCGACGGGAGCGTTCATGACCGGCGCGTTCACTTCTTGGTAGTCCTTGATCATCTTCGCGATTTCCGCGTCCGGCGTTATGCCTTCGCGTTTGACGTCGACGATCGCGCCCTTCGCGGAGACGACGTTCAGCGTCGCGCGGTCGATAACCAGGTCGACGTCGGAGAATGCCGTGCCGTAAGAGAACGCCTCGATGATCAGCTTGCCGTCGATCGTCTTGTTCACGCCGCCGTGGTTGTGGCCGGCGAAGATGACGTCGACGTCGTCGTCCACGGCGTTCGCCAAGTCGACGACTTCCCCGGTCGGCGCGTCGCTCTTGCCCTCGAACGGATCGTGGGCCAGGATGACGATCGTATGGACATCTTGGGCTTGCAGTTCTTTGACGGCTTTGTTCACGGCCGGCGCTTGCTCCGTGAACGTTATGCCTTTGATGCTCTCCGCCTTCACGATGGAAGGGGTAATGTTCGTGACGAGACCGATGAAGCCGATCTTCGCCCCGCCGATTTCAAGCACCTTGTAGGCGTCGAGTATCGGCTTGTCGTCCGGACCGAGCACGTTCGCCGCGACGTAAGGGAAGTCGGCGCCGGTGAACGCTTTGCCCGTCTTCGGATTGGCGCCTCCATTGATGAGCCGAAGCGCTTCGGTCGCGCCATGGTCGAATTCATGATTGCCGAGCGTGCCGATATCGAAGCCGACCCTATTCAGGAAATCGATCGTCGGCTCGTCCTGCAGCAAGGCGGATACCGGGGCGCTCGCGCCGACGATATCGCCGGCGTGGACGAGCAGCGTGTTCGGGTTGGACGCCTCGCGCTGCTTCAGATAAGCGGCCAAATACTCCGCCCCTCCGAGCGAAGAGACGACTTTGCCGGAGGCGTCCTTCACGTCCTTCTTGTAGTCCAATTGGCCGTGGAAGTCGTTGATGCCGAGCAATTGCACGGAAATGTCGCTGATCAGCGTATAGACGACCTTCGCGGCCTCGGCGCGGGTCGATAGGGCGCGGGGCAGGAATTTGCCCGTTCCGTTGCCGCTCAGAATACCGCGGCTCGCGGCGACGTTCACGCCGGCTTTCGCCCAGGCGCTGATCGCGGCTTCGTCCGCGAACGTCTTGCCCGCGCCGGCGACGATCGGCTTGCCGGCTTTGTACGCCAGCGCGTTGCTTGCCATGACCGCCATTTGTTCGCGGGTGATCGGTTCGTTCGGCGCGAACTTGCCGGGAGAGACGCCTCCGACCAAGCCGTTCTCGGCGGCCGCGGCGACGGACGCCGCGTACCAGGCGGAAGCGGGTACGTCCTTGAACGCGGCCGGCTTGGTCGCGGTCAGCTTGAGCGCCTTCGCCAGCATCGTCGCGAATTCGGCGCGGGTAACGCGGTCGTTCGGCGCGAACAGCGTGTCCGTCTTGCCGGCGACGACTTGCTTCGCGGCTAGAGCGTTAATGGACGGCGCGGCCCAGTGAGAGGCGGGGACGTCGGCGAACAGTTGGCTCAAGTCGAGCGAGAAGACGCCGAAGCCCTTGTCGTCCGTTTTGTCCAAATAGCGAATGTTGCTCGTCGCTTTGGCGTACTCGGCCGCTTTCGGCGAAGAAGTGAACGTGACGTTCACGTCGCCGGCGATCGGTGCGATCGACCAATTGTTATCGAGCGAAGGGGTAATTACCTTGCTCGCGCTAATGTAGTCCATCAGAACTTGACGGTTCTCGTCCGGGGAGTCGATCACGAATTTGCTGCCCTTCACGCCGGGGAAGTTGCCCCCTCCGCCCGCGCGGTAGTTGTTGGTGACGACGATGAAGTCCGCGTTCGGATCGAGCGGCTGGCCCTGGTACTTCAGCTTGACGATCCGGCTGGACGAAGCGTCGTTGATCGTGCCGTCCGGCTTGTACTTGGCCGGCTTCGTCACGTCGATCTGGTACGTGACGCCGTCGATGACGTCGAAGTTGTAGACGGGGAACGCCGGGTTCAGCAGCGGCTGCTCTTCCGTCTTGGCCGGATCGATCAGGTTGAATTTGCCCGCCGACATCTCGAGCCATTCCTTGACGACCGAGCCTTTCACCAGAATCGCCTTCAGCGTGTTGTCGTACAGGTACAAGTCCCCCGCGCTCTTGATCGCGAGCGGGCCGGCCTTGATTTCCGTATATTCTTCCACGCCGTTTCGTCCCGCCTTGAACGGAGCTCCGACGGACAGAATCGGCGTGTCCTTGTACTGCGGCAGGTTATTCTTGACGTAATTCTCGACGTACAGCTTCTGGGCCGTCGTGACGATCTGGATGGACGGATCGTCTTGGACGAGCGCGAAGAAGCTGTGGATCGGCAAAGTCGTCGAGCCGATCGGGTTGTTCGCGTACTTGATCGTCGCTTCGTGGTCCGCTTTGACCGCATCGACGACCGCCGGGTCGACGTCGACGGTCGGTTTCTTGGCGACCGCGTCGTAGATGGCCTTGGTGGACGATTGGGAGGCGGCGACCTTCCATTTGCCGTCCTGCTTTTCGAGCGTCAGGTCGATCAAGCCGAGGTGGCTGCCGCCGTAGCCGGATTGGACGGCGGGCACGCCGTTGATCGTGCCTTTGGCGTTGTCGATGCCCGCGTAGACTTTGCCGCTCGCGTCCTTGAACAAGGCGTCGAGCGATTTCTCGTCCGCGGCCGGAAACACTTTATGGGTGTGGGAGAACGTGATCGCGTCGATGCCCGGCACTTGGCTGAGCAGGAGCACGGCATCCTCCGCGTTCGTATCCGGCTGGGCGGCGCCGTTAAAGCCCGCGTGCGCCATGGCGATGACGATGTCGGCGCCCTTCGCCCGCATCTCGGGAACGAACTTCTTGGCGGTGGCGGCGACGTCCTTCGCGACGACTTTGCCGTCGAGCCAAGCCTTGTCCCAGTTCGTGATCTGCGGAGGCACGAAGCCGATGACGCCGACGTTAAGCGTCTGTTCCTGCCCGGACTCGTCCGTCACTTTTTTCGCGATGATCTTGTAAGGCTCGAAATAGTTCGCGTCGTTGTCCGGGTTGCCGTCCTTGTCGTCGATGTAGACGTTGGCATTCACATAGGGGAAGTTTGCGCCCTTGATCGCCTGCCCGATGAAATCGAGGCCGTAATTAAACTCGTGGTTGCCGAAGCTGGCCGCGTCGTAGCCCATTAAGTTCATGGCCTTGTACACCGTATGTACGTCGTCCCCCTTGATCGGAGAGACCAGCGCCTTATACGTGCCGAGAGGCGTGCCTTGGATGAGGTCGCCGTTGTCGACGAGGAACGTGTTCTTGGCTTCGGCGCGCGCGTTCTTGATCAACGTGGACGTTCTGGCCAAGCCGACCGTATTGGATACGGCGTCCTTGTAGTAGTCGTAGGGCATGATGTTGGTGTGAATGTCCGTCGTTTCCATGATCCTGAGCTTTACGGAGCTTCCGTTTCCTCCGTCCGCGGCAAAAACGCCCGCGGCTCCTAACGGGAAAGCGAGCAGCGACAGCGTTAGCGTCGCGGCTACTGCGGTTCGAGCCGACTTTCGGTTCGGCATGCTTACCTGCATTTTTCTCCATCCTCCCATGGTAGCTTCTCTAACATACATACATTAGAGTAGTCTTCATTCTATAATCTTCCAACGAAAGTTGCGGAAGTTTGATAGAATACACCCAATACTAATGGAAATTTGGGAAAAATAACAAAGAATATAGACCGAGAGGCTTTAGTCCGATGGCATGCCGGATCGTGCATCTTCAGTCCCGGGCTTTGTCGAACGGCGAGGAACGGCAGGGAATAATAGCGGAAAATGATGGCGGAAAATAATCGCGTCTCGCATTGAACAAGTCGGACTTTGGCTTCGTCTATTTGAGAGCAGGCGCCCCGCCGGGAGAGCCGGACATCATGCAGGGAGGAACGAAATACATGAACAACACGAAAATACGCCGAGGGGCTCGCAAGACCTTGGCCCTGACGGCCGCGGCCGCGCTGCTATGCGCGCCGCTGCTTGCAGGAACGGACAAGGCGAGCGCCGCTTCCTCTTACAAGGTCATCAATCAACCGATCGAGGTAGACGGGGCGCGGAGCGACATCGCGGCGCTCGACCTGGATAACTCGAGATATATCGCGCTCCGCAGCTTGAACAAGAGCATCGGGCTCGTTACGCAATGGGACAAGGCGACGAACAAGGTCACCGTGACGGGGCGGGGGCGGACGATCGTTCTCGACCTGACGAGCGGCATCGCCTCGTTAAACGGCCAATCCGACTACCGGCTGAGCCCTATCGTGCAGAACGGCACGACGTACGTGCCTCTTCGCCATCTGCTGGAGCAGATGGGATACGGCGTCTCGTACGATCCGGCGACGAAGCGGATCGGCATCGAGGCGATAAAAGAAAACGATCTGCGAATCTCGACGGCGTCGATCGAGGAGTCAAGCAAGAAGTTCGACCTGCTCGTGAATTATCCGGTATTGTCCGGATTCGCCGACGCGGCCGTTCAGAACAAGATCAACGCGACGTTAAAGAAAGACGCAGAGCTACAAGCGGATGAGGGACAGGCGTCGATGGAAGAGGCGCTCGGCGACGATTCGTACGTGCCGGTCAATCCGTACGCGTTCGAAGGGGACTACACGGTTACGTATAACGAGAAGGGCAAGCTTAGCCTGTACGTCGACTACTATATATACACGGGCGGCGCCCACGGCTCGACGGTTCGGACGACGTACACGTTCGATCTGGCAACGGGCGATATCGTCCCGCTGAAGGACGCGGCGGGCGGGAACGCCGATTACGTTAACGTCATTAACGCGAAGATCAAGAGCCGGATCAAATCGCTCGGTTTCGAATTGATGGTGCCGTTCAAGACGATCGAACCGGACCGCGATTATTTTTTGAAGCATAATGGCATCGTCGTTTATTTCGGCCAGTACGAGTATTTGCCGTACGCGGCCGGCATGCCGGAATTCGAAGTGCCGTTCGCCGATTTTCGGTAATTAGCGTCTGTGTGTCATAGTCATGTTAGGTGAAGATGCCGATTCCGACATCTTCTTTTTCGTTATTTTGCTGTAAGCGATTTACACGTGGCATATTAAATGACATGAAATGAAACTTGCTATTGCCAAGTTTCCGAGCCCCCTGCTAAACTTTAAGAAATCGAATAGGTGTCTGGGAGGATGCGAGATGAGAAAAGCGGGGTTGGCCGTTCTGATCGCTAGTTTGGCTCTGGTTCTAGTCTTGTCGGGATGCGGCAAGAAAAACGAAGATTCCGGTTCCGGTTCGGACAAGGTTTACCGGATCGCGTCGGACGCGACTTATCCGCCGATGGAGAACATGGACAAGGACGAGATCGTCGGGTTCGATATCGATTTCCTCAAAGCCGTAATGGATGAAGCGGGACTGAAATACGAAGTGAAGAACGTCGGGTGGGACGCGCTGCTCGAGAGCGTGAAGCAAGGCACGGAGTACGACGCGGGTATTTCGGCGATCACGATCACCGAAGAGCGTAAGCAGTCGTACGATTTCTCGGTTCCTTACTTCGAGTCGACGAACATGATCATGGTCAAGGAAGGCAGCGACATCAAGAGCGCGAAAGACCTTCAAGGCAAGAAGATCGCGCTGCAAAGCGGCACGACCGCGGACGAGCTGATGACCGATATCCTGGGCAAGGACAGCAAGGGCATCAAGCGGTTCGAGAGCAACGCGCTGGCGTTCATGGAGATGGACAGCGGCGGCGCCGATGCCGTCGTCGCGGACATCGCGGTCATTCAGGAATACTTGAAGAACAATGCGGACAAGAAGTATACGGGCATTCTCGATCGCGACAGCTTCACTTCCGAATACTACGGGATCGCGTTCCCGAAAGGCAGCGAGCTGGCGGAGAAGCTGAATCCGGCGATCAAGAAAGTGCTGGAAAGCGACAAGTACAAGGAAATTTACGGCAAGTGGATCGGCGGCGACCCGGACATGACGGCGTTGCTGGAGCAAAAGTAAACCGAATACGACGACTGGGAAAGCATGCGTGAGGCAACGTTGCGCATGCTTTTTTCAACGGAAAGAATGGAAGCGGAAAGCAACGGAGAGGAAGAATCAAGATGAGCGACTTCAGATTTGATATCATCGGAGAATATTTACCATTGATCCTCGAAGGCGCACTCTATACGATCGGCATATCGCTATTATCCATCCTGTTCGGGTCGATCTTAGGGCTTGGAGTAAGCGCCTGCAAAATGTCGAGATGGTGGTTTTTGCGTTGGCCGGCGGACGGCTACATTCACTTTTTCCGCGGGACTCCCTTGATCGTGCAAATCTTTATCGTCCACTTCGGCCTCGTCGTCGCGATCTATGGCAAGACGAACGCGGTCGCTGCGGCCGTTGTCGCGCTGAGCTTGAACGCGGCGGCGTATACGGCGGAAATCTACCGTGCCGGCATTCAGTCGCTCGACAAAGGGCAGGCGGAGGCGGCGCATTCTCTCGGGTTGACCAAGCTGCAGGCGATGCGTTACGTCCTTCTGCCGCAAGCCGTCAAACGGATGATTCCCGCCTTCGGCAACGAGTTCATCGTGTTGATCAAGGATTCCTCCCTCGTCGCGTTCATTACGGCGCCGGAGATGATGTATTGGGCGAGAGCGATGGGCGCCCAGTACATGAAAGTATGGGAGCCCTACTTGACCGCGGCGTTGATCTATCTCATTCTCACGTACTCGCTCAGCAAGCTGTTATCCTACATCGAGAGGAGAATGTAGAAGGATGGAACCGATCATTCAAGTACGCGGCTTGAACAAGTCGTTCGGAAATAACGTCGTCCTGCGCGACATCGATATCGAGATCGGGCGGCAAGAAGTCATCGTCGTCATAGGGCCTTCCGGTTCCGGCAAGTCGACGTTCCTTCGTTGCTTGAATCTGCTCGAGAAGCCAAGCGGAGGCGACGTCTTGATCGAAGGCCGTTCGCTGACGGGCAAGGGAGCGAACATCGAAGACATCCGCGCCGACATGGGCATGGTGTTCCAGCAGTTCAATCTGTTTCCTCACATGAAGGTCATCGACAACATCATGCTGGCTCCGATGAAGGTGCGGAAATGGTCTGCCGAGCAAGCTCGGAAAAAGGGAATAGAGCTGCTCGGGAAGGTCGGGCTCGCCGATAAGGCGGACGCATACCCGGCTTCGCTCTCGGGCGGCCAATCGCAGCGGGTGGCGATCGCGAGGGCGCTCGCGATGGAGCCGAAGATCATGCTGTTCGACGAGCCGACGTCCGCGCTCGACCCGGAGATGATCGGCGAGGTGCTCGCGGTCATGAAGGAGCTGGCGAGCGAAGGGATGACGATGGTCGTCGTCACCCACGAGATGGGCTTCGCCCGGGAGGTCGGAGACCGGATCGTGTTCATGGAGCAGGGCCGCATCCTCGAAATCTCGGAGCCGGCGGAGCTGTTCGATCGTCCGAAGCATGAACGCACGCGGGAGTTTCTATCGAAAATATTATAGGAAAAACGCCGGGTTCCGGCGTTTTTTAATGCCTCTTAGCCCGCTTTTATAGTACAATTTTCCTAATATAGCGATAGGGAGTCGTGTTGAAGAACGATGTCGATCATGAAGCTAGGCGGATGGAACGTATTCGGGGGCACCCCGGAAGAAAGGAAGGAGAACGCCCGCGTCGTCGGGTTGTTCTTTTATTTGTTCTGCGTTGTATCGGCATCGACGATCGGCAGGACGGCGGCGGACGCGTTGTTCCTTTCCAGGTTTGACGCCTCGCAGCTCTCGTTCATGTATTTGCCGCAGGCGGTCTCGCTCATTCTCGCGGGGTTCCTGTTCCAACGGTACGGAAGCCGGGTCCGCCTGAGCCGGTTCATCCTGTTCCTCGTTCCGGCGTCTTCGTTGCTCGTGCTGCTGTCCCGCATGGGCGTCGGACTCGATCTGACGTGGGTGTATCCGGTCATCTACGTCGGATACGACGTCATGAACTTCCTCATGATCGTCTGCTTCTGGCAATTCGCTTCATCCGTGCTCGACCAGCGCAAAGCGAAGCGGACGATTCCGCTCGTCGGGAGCGGCGGCATCGTGGGAGGCATTGTCAGCGGCTTCGGCTTGAAGCTGATCGCGCCGCTGACGGGCACGCCTAATCTGCTTTTTTTCTACGCGGGACTTCAGCTGTTGGCGTTGGCGGCTGTCGTTGCGGTCGGGCGTCTCGGCCCGAACGGGGAAGAAGTCGCGGACAAGCAGCAAGGGACGGGTGCCAAGCCGAACGGTTCTCCAGGCGAAAGCAAACGGAGGAAAGAGTCGAAAGCGGGCATGTTCAAGAACGTTCCCCATCTCAAGTACGTGGCGATTCTGTCGGCGTCGCTCGTCCTGTCGCTCACTTTCATCGACTACCAGTTCAAGGTCATTCTGAGAGAAACGATGTCGAAGGACGCGTTGGCGGGTTTCATGGGAAGCTTCTATGGCTTCTCGGGGCTGTGCGCGCTGCTCGTTCAATTATTCTTGGCGGGCAAGCTCGTCAACAGGTTCGGGGTCATGACGTCGATTCTCGTCTTCCCGATCGCGTTGTTCGCCGGTAGCCTCGGCATCCTGTTCGCGCCCGTATTGGCGATGGCGGTCGTCGTGAAGGGAAGCGATAAGGTGCTCGGGGACACGATCAATTCGTCCGTCAATCAACTGATCATGTTCCCGATCTCCCCGAAGTGGCGCAATCGCGCCAAAAGCTTCCTGGACGGCGTCGTTCGCAACGGGGCGAAGGGAGTCGCCGCGGTGAGCCTGATCGCGTTGTCGCCGATATTGAGCGCGCGAGAGTTCAGCTTCATCGTCGCGGGCCTCATCGGCGTCGGCATCTACGCGGCGATCCGGGTCAAGGGGGCCTACTTGAGCATGCTGTTGTCCACGCTCAAGGATCAAGGTGGCGAGCTGCACGAAGACGAACTCGACCTGATGGATCCAGCCAGCCGGGAGCTGCTGATCGGAGCGCTCCGGAGCCGCGACCGCCAACAGGCGTTGTACGCGCTGCGCATTCTGGGTAAGCTGGGCGACGTCGATCTGACGCCGCATCTTCCGGACTTGATGCGGTACCCGTCCCCCGAAGTCGGAGTGGAAGCGCTGCTCTATGCGGAACGGGTCAAGCCGGCGGGATTGGAAGGCGAGCTGATATGGCTGATCGACACGCCGGTCGTAGATCCGGCGGTGCGTTCGCAAGCGTTAATCGCGCTGGCGGCATACGGCGAGGAGCATAACTTGGAGACGATCTCCGCCAAGCTGGAAGCGAGGGACGTGGACGTTCGGGCGGGCGCGATCGCGGGCCTGATTAAATATTACGGCATCGAGGGAATGTTCCGGGCCGTCGGCACGCTGAAGGCGCTGATCGAGAGCGCAAGCGACGCCGACAGAAAGGCAATGGCGGCTCTGTTCGGCACGATCGGGGTTCGCGAATTTTACAAGCCGCTCATCCCGCTGCTTCGGGACGAATCTGCGGACGTCCGGCGCAACGCTCTGCGCTCGGCGGCGAAGCTGGCCGTGGCGGAGCTCGTGACGCACATCGTTCCGCTTCTTCGGGATAGCCGGACCCGGCGGGAGGCGATCGACGCGTTGGCGGCGTTCGAAGGGAAAGTCGTCTTGCCGATGCTGGAGTTTTATTTAAGCGGGGACTCGCCTTCGCTGCACGTGCCCAAGGTGCTCGAGCGCATCGGGACGCAGTCGGCGTTCGCCGTGCTGCTGCGCAATTACGAGACCGTCGGCCACGAAATGAGGGACAAGCTGCTCGAAGCGATGGTCGGCATGAGGACGAAGGACACCGTCGTCGATTACAAGGACATAGAACGGCTGGCGTTCATGGAGCTGGGAGATTACGGTCAATTCGCGGAGCGGGCCGGTTGGACGCCAGAGGACTCGGCGGACGCGGAGGTGCTGAACGCGGTCGAACGCCTGCGGTTCATGATGATTCGCCGCGTATTCCAATTGCTCGGGCTCGTCTACGACCCGAAGACGATCGACGCGGTGTTTTCCGGTTGGTCGGAAGGGGACGCGAGACGGCAGGCGAACGCCGCGGAAGTGATCGACCAGTTGCTGCATGGAGACTTGCGCTTGGAGCTGACTCGGTGGATGCTCGCGAACAAGGAATCGGCGGCGGGCAAGGGCGGTATGGCGAAAGAGGACCAGTTAAGCTGGCTTAGCGAGAACGGCGACGAAGGACTGCGGGAGCTCGTTCGGTATGCAATGATCGAATCGGGCGCCGCCGAGGGCTGGAACGAGGCTGACGAAGGCGCGTCGGGGGACGCACTGCGCGACCGGATGTGGGCCATGCGCGCGCTCAAGAACGCTTCGTTGTTCGAAGGGTTTACGAGCAAGGATTTGCTGCCGATCGTCCGTTATTTGAAGATTGTCGACGTGCCGGAGGGAGAATACGTGTTCCTGGCCAAAGATCCAGGAGATTCGCTTTACCTCGTGAAAGAAGGGAAAGCGGGCGTATATCGGAACGGCGCCAAAGTGGACGAGAGGGAGGCGGGCGACAGCTTCGGCCAGACCGCGGTGCTGACGAGGAGACTGCGCACGGCCACGATTCGGGCAGAGACGGATTTGCGCCTGCTGCGCTTGGATTCGTCCGATTTCTACGAGGCGTTGTTTGACCGGACGGAGCTGGCGCTTGAGATGATGAAGCGGCTATCGCGCAAGCTTCGTTCGGCGATGGCCGCGAACCAGACCCGGCCGCTTCCGGAGGGGGCGGCGGATGTTATCGGAGATAACGTCGCGGAGGCAGCCGCTTCAATGGAAACGACGATCATCTCGAACGAGCCGCATAACCGGACGATTTTGCGCCGCGTGCTCGTCTTACAGAAGATCGAATTGTTCGCGCACCTATCGCAGGACGACTTCATTCGGCTCGCGCATCGGGTGGAGGAGGTCTCCTATGAGCCGGGAGAGACGATCTGCCGGATGGACGAGTACGGCGATACGATGTTCGGCATTATCGAAGGAGGCGTCCGCGTGCATCGGGGCGCGGAGACGCTCGCCCATCTCGGCGTCGGCGAATGCTTCGGCGAGATGGCCATCATCGACAGCGGTCCCCGTTCGGCGGATTGCACGGCGACGGAGCGCACGTTGCTGCTGCGGATTGAGCGCCACCAAGTGTTCTCCTTCTGCTTCCAGCAGATCGACGTGCTGAAGGGCATGGTCAAGGTGCTCGCGGATCGGTTGCGGGAGGCGTCTTGAGCCGGATATCTTTTCCTCGGGGATATTGGCGTCGAACGAAGGACAATCCGGTGGAATTGTGGAATAATGGATAGTCGAACAAAGCAGGAATAGACGGGAGCAACCGAGATGCTAACAGGAGAAATTCGCAATAAAGTCGATAAAATATGGACGGATATATGGGCGGGCGGTATCAGCAATCCGCTAACGGTCATCGAGCAACTGACGTATTTGATGTTCATTCGATCGCTGGATGAGAAAGAGCTCGAAGCCGAAAGCATCGAAGCTCTAGGCGGCGAAGCCGCGAAAATCTTCCCGCAGGATGAAGAAGGCCAATCGATGCGCTGGAGCAAGTTCAAGAACAAGGATTCTCGGATTATTTTCGACATCGTCGGTACGAAAGTATTTCCTTTTATCAAAGCGATGAATGGCGACAATACGACCGCGTTCTCCCGCTATATGCAGGATGCGATCTTCCTTATCCCTACGCCGCAGGTGCTGCAGAAGATCATCACGGGCCTCGACGAGTTGTACGAGCACGACATCAAGGACCTCGATATGCAGGGCGATCTGTACGAGTATATGCTCGGGAAGCTTGCGACGGCGGGGCAGAACGGACAGTTCCGGACGCCGAAGCACATTCGCGACATGATGGTGCAGCTCGTGGCTCCGACGCCGGAGGATACGATCTGCGATCCGGCATGCGGAACGGCGGGATTCCTCGTGTCGGCGGCCGAATACGTTCGCGGGCGTTACGAAGCGGAGATGACGAGCGGGCAGTGGGAGCATTTTGCCGGAAAAATGTTCTCGGGGTTCGATACGGACCGGACGATGCTGCGGCTGTCGGCGATGAACCTGATGTTGCACTCGATCACGACGCCTCACATCGATTACGTGGACAGCGTCTCGAAGCAGAATGAGATCACGTCCGAATATGAAGTGATTCTAGCCAATCCGCCGTTTACGGGTACAGTGGACACCGAGAGCATTCACGATAACTTGAAGGTCGTGTGCGATACGAAGAAGACGGAGCTCTTGTTCGTGGCGCTCTTCTTGCGTATGCTTCGCAAAGGCGGTCGCTGCGCTTGTATCGTGCCGGACGGCGTCCTGTTCGGTTCGACCAAAGCGCACAAGACGTTGCGTAAGGAGTTGGTCGAAGGGCATCAACTGCAAGCGGTCATCTCCATGCCGAGCGGCGTGTTCAAGCCTTATGCCGGCGTCAGTACGGCCATTCTCATCTTCACGAAGACGGGAGCCGGCGGCACGGACAAAGTATGGTTTTACGACATGAAGGCCGACGGCTTCTCGCTTGATGATAAGAGGAACGCGATCGAGGCGAACGATATTCCGGACATCGTCGCGCGATTCCATGATTTAGATGCCGAAGCGGGTCGGAAAGCGACAGAACAGAGCTTCCTCGTGGACAAGTCCGCCATCGAAGCGAACGACTACGATCTGTCGATCAACCGGTACAAGGAAATCGTATACGAGAAAGTCGAGTACGACGCTCCCGCGGTGATCATGGCCCGGTTAGATGTGTTGAGCGATAACATTGCCTCCAAGATGGCGGAGTTGAGGGGGCTTATGGGTGAGTAGGTGGGAGAGGGTACGGCTGGGGGATGTATGTGACTTTATTAATGGGGACCGTGGTAAGAATTACCCCACCGCTGATGAATTTATAGTTGAAGGGATTCCTTTTATTAATGCGGGACATATTTCCAACAATGCAATAGATTTCTCTGATATGAACTATATTAGTGAGGAAAAGTACAACAAGTTAGGTTCCGGAAAACTAATAAATAATGATATCGTCTATTGTTTAAGGGGTTCGTTGGGTAAACATGCAATAGTTTCAATCAATTCTGGAGCGATTGCATCTTCGCTAGTCATTATAAGACCCAATACCGCAATTATTTCTAGTAAATATTTAACTTATTGCATGGATTCAATACAATTTATCGAGCAACAAAAGAAAGCGAATAATGGAAGTTCTCAGCCAAATCTTTCGGCTAAGAGTGTGAAGCTTTTTGAAGTCCCACTCCCATTACTTGATGAACAAAATCATATTACCGACGCGTTGGACATTGCTGCCAAATTGCTTTCTCTTCGCAAAGAGCAGCTTGCAGAGCTAGACAATCTGATTAAATCAACTTTTCACGAAATGTTTGGTGACCCAGTAAGGAATGAAAAAGAATGGCTAGTTGAAAAATTGAAAGGCATCACAACAAAAATTGGCTCTGGTGCAACACCTAAAGGAGGAAAAGAAAGCTATCACAATGAAGGTATCTGTTTAATTAGAAGCATGAATGTCCATAATGGTGTGTTTAAATATGATCAACTGGCACATTTAGATGATGAACAAGCAACACAGTTAGATAATGTAATTGTAAAAGCTAACGATATATTGATAAACATAACAGGTGCATCAGTTGCTCGCTCGTGTATTGTTCCAACTGATGTCCTTCCAGCTAGAGTTAATCAACACGTTTCAATTGTAAGGGTAAAAGAAGAAAAGGGCACATCAGAATATATAAACAAACTGTTCACGACTGATAGTTTTCAGAATTTCTTATTAGCAATTGGTGGTGCAGGTGGAGCAACACGAGAAGCTATTACTAAACATCAGCTTCAAGAATTAGATATTCCCCTCCCCCCCCTCCCCCTCCAAAACCAATTCGCCGAGATCGTCGCCAAGATCGAGGAGCAGAAGGTTTTCGTGAAAAAGGCGATCGACGAGACGCAGCAATTGTTCGATAGCTTGATGAGCGAGTATTTTGATGAGTAACGTAATATAAGAGGTTACAAGGTTTCGGGGATGTTTAAAAAGCTAAAATAGAATAGCAACACTTAATTTGTTGTAGAAGCAAGCGGTATAAGAAAAACCGGCGAGTTATTGAATCGCCGGAAAGGTGGTTATACCGCTACGAAATATCTTGTACATCTTTTTCTAGTTCTTTAATGAATTTGAATACACTTTTCTTGAACTGAATCTCTACCTCTTCTTTTTTTAGATTTTTAACATCACGAATATCAAAAACATTGCGTAAAATGGCTCTCTGTTCTTTGATATCCATTTCATCGAAATTTGGAATATACTTGGTATTTTTTAGGTTATAAATAATCTCATGAAATGTTCTTACGAACCGTTTAATTCTTTTTCTTACATTTGGATCAACTTTAACTTGTTTGCATAACTTCCGCACAAACCAATCAAAATGGTAAAGTATTTTTTTGTCGTCAATTTGTGAGTAAAAAAATAACCACCCGTACTTTTTCTTTTCAAAAATGCAGCCCGTGATTTTCTTGTTTAGCTTCCAAATAAATTTATCAGTTTTTGTCTTGTTTAGGAATTTATATTCAGAAAATACCTTTATTAATGACTCTTCAAATTTTTTGATTGATTCATCACGAACTGAAAAACCGTATCTGTTTTGAATATTCTTGTATGAATAGCCCAGATATGTGAAACCTTCAGTTAATTTTCCTTCTTTGTATTTTGTAGGACTGATTTCTAAGTGTAGTTCTTTCAGAGATTTTATTAAATCATCCTTGACGACTGTAATATTACTTTTTTTACATAATATTAGAATATCGTCGACATATCGAAAATATTTATATTCATTAGCCTTATGAGAAAAGTAGTTATCAAGATTTGACAAATAAATGTTTGCTAAAATGCTTGCTATTGCAATACCCTGAGGAATTCCTTTGATATTTTGGTGAGTATTCTTTGATGGAAAAGGGATGGTAGGTGTAATCAAAGCCTCTTCAACCAGATTGATTATTGATTTTTTTCTTATTTTCCCTTTTATCTTTTTTAATAAAACGTCGTGACGGATAGATGGAAAAAATTCCGTGATGTCAACTTTAATGAAATGGTCATAAATCCCAGAATCGATTGATGACTTGAGTTCATCGACGGTCGTTTGAATGATTTTATGATTAACTTCATTTTCGAATACTTTTGATAGGAAGTCATTTAATAAGCTCAATGTTATTTTATCCCTTATCGCAGGGACGGAGATCTGTCGTGGTGGTCGACTTGCTCCTTTAGAGATCAGTTTTTCTTTATAGGGTATATATTTATATGTTCCATTAAGGGCTTTGTTTGAAATTACCTTAATGTATTCATCAATTCTATTTTCAAAAGAAAGTCTATTGATTCTATCAATACCTGGTGAACATTTGTGTTTGATTTTGTTGAAGTAGCATTTGCGTACTGACTTCTCTGTAAACTTTCGATTAAATATAGCTGACGCCGACATAGCAAATTCACGCCTTTACCACAAAATAAACTAAGATTAAAGGAACTAATATGACAGCTGATATAAAGAATACAAATGATACTTTTCTCCAAAGTAAATAAACGTATTGCTTATTTCCGATCTTATTTGCGTTTTGAAGAACATTAAGGTAATCGATTGGAGTATGATTTTCGACACTGTATATAACTTCGTTATATTTTTTTTGCAATTTAGTAAGATCTTCAGTCGTTAGAGCGCTTATATTACTCTTAAATAATTCTCCCTCGTTGTAAATCTCGTCAAGTTTTATGTAGCAACTTTTGAATGCAAGGGCACGACCTTTAAAATTTCTCGATGTTACAAAAATGGATAAGCCAAAAAGCAACACAGATGCAATAATTGATAATACAGAAATAAGTTGTGCGTTACTGCTATCATACAAGCACCAAATACTTAATCCTGTAATAACCAAGGTATAATAATTTAGAAGTATTTGTGCTAGGAAGTCATATTGTTCAAGTCGCTCTTCTGCTTTTATTCGAGCCTTACGTGTAAGCCAAACTTTATTTAGAAGACTTTCTAATCTCTCTATATTATTAGAATCGTTCATTTAGAAACACATCCTGATATTATTGATTGAAAGCCCCTAAGTTTTGTTCCGATTTTTACCTAGCTACTTCCTAGGTCAGGAGTAGGGAATCTAATCCCTGTTGATTAGTTATATTCCCAATAAGGAATCTCTTGTATGACAAGATAGGGGCTTTCATGTATAATTGTGTCACAAATTGTCCTTCCAGTAAATAACTTTTGTTGCATTTATCGAGTGATAAAATGAACAATAATTTCTAAGTCAAAAAGGCCTTGCAACTGGCGGTTGAATGCGATGATCCCTCCGAGGTGACCCAATGTCTGCAAACTTCGAGTTCTTGCAAGGACAATCGGAATACGCGTTGTTCGCGACCGCGTGCGTCGAGGCGGAGCGGGTGCTGGCGACTTCTCCGGCGATGGCGGCGGTGGGGAGCCGGAAGGCTTTCGAACTCGCGGTAAAGTGGGTATATGCTGCGGACAATTCGATTAAGATGCCCTACAAGGACAATCTGCAGTCGATGATTCACGAGCCGACCTTCCGATTCGCGATGGAGAACCAGACGTGGGGCAAGCTTCCCTACATCGTGAAGCTCGGCAATCTTGCGGTGCATACCGATAAAACGATCCAACGAAGCGACGCCATCCTCTCCTTGGCGTCGCTGTTCGAGTTCGTGCAGTGGATCGACTATTGTTATGGAGCTTCCTACGAGGAGCGTTATTTCGACGAATCTAGCATTCCCGCCGAGAAGGTCGTTCTTGACGAAGCGAAGATCAAGGAGAAAGATAGCTTGATCGAGCAGAAGGATTCCGAGATCGAGGCTTTACGCGCCAAGATCGAGGCGATGAGCGACCGTCTGACGGCGGACAAAGCGCAGCACAAGGAAGAGCGCAAGTTTACGCCCGAGGATATTTCCGAATTCTTGACCCGGAAAAAATATATCGACGTCGACTTGAAGCTGCTCGGCTGGACGCTTGGCGACGACGCGATTGAGGAAGTGCCGCTGACGGGCATGCCGAATCGGGAGGGCGTCGGCTCTGCCGACTACGTCCTGTACGGCAAAGACGGCTTGCCGCTGGCCGTCATCGAGGCGAAGCGGACGTCGAAGGATCCTCTGAGCGGTATGCAGCAGGCAAAGCTGTACGCGGATTGTCTGAAGCGGATGACCGGCAGAAGGCCGATCATTTTCAACACGAACGGCTTCGAGACTTATGTGTGGGAGTCGGAATCCTCTCCGCAGCGTAAGGTGAGCAGCGTATTCTCCAAGGCGGACTTGGAGAAGCTGATGAACCGCCGAAGCGAGCGCAAGCCGCTGGCGGACATCGCGATCGACGACAAGATTACGGACCGTTACTATCAGAAGGCAGCGATTCGCGCGGTATGCGAGCACTTGGCGGAGGGGCATCGGCGGGCGCTTCTCGTTATGGCGACCGGGACCGGCAAGACGAGAACGGCATCCAGCTTGACGGATGTGCTGTCTCGCGGCGGCTATGTGACGAATGTCTTGTTCCTGGCGGACCGGACGGCGCTCGTGAAGCAGGCGAAGGATGACTTCAAGAACTATTTGCCGGACATGTCGCTGTGCAATTTGCTCTCCAACAAGGAGGACAAGACCGCCCGCATCGTCTTCTCGACGTATCCGACGATGCTGAACGCGATCGACTCCGCGAAGAGCGACGACGGGAAGAAGCTGTTCACGCCTGCCCATTTCGATCTGATTATCGTGGACGAGGCGCACCGCAGTATTTTCAAAAAATACCGCGCGATCTTCGAATACTTCGACGGCATGATCGTCGGGCTGACGGCGACGCCGAAGACGGAGGTCGACCGTAACACGTACGATTTCTTCGAGATGGAGAGCGGCGTGCCGACGTATGCGTACGATTACGAAACCGCGGTGCAGAAGGATCACGTGCTGGTGCCTTACAATAACATCGAGATTACGATGAAGTTTCTCGATGAGGGCATCTCGTATGATGAGCTTTCGGCGGAGGATCGGGCGCGATACGAGGAGGATTTTACGGACGAGGACGGCGAGATGCCGGATTACATTCCTTCCCCCGCGGTGAACGAGCATATTTTCAACCAAGGGACCGTCGACCATGTACTGGAAGATCTTATGACGAAGGGGATCAAGGTCGCGGGCGGCGATCGGCTGGGCAAGACGATTATTTTCGCGCAGAACAAGAAGCACGCCCAATTCATCGTAGACCGGTTCAACAAGCTGTATCCGATGTATAACGGCAGCTTCGCCAAGAAGATTATTTCGGAGGACAGCTATGCGCAATCGGCGATCGACGAGTTCAAGATAGCGGACAAAGAGCCGCACGTCGCGGTATCCGTCGACATGCTGGATACGGGCATCGACGTGCCGCAGATCGTCAATCTCGTCTTCTTCAAGCGCGTCCGGTCGAAAACGAAGTTCTGGCAGATGATCGGGCGGGGAACGCGGTTGTGCAAGCATCTGTTCGGACACGGGCAGCATAAGACGCGGTTCGTGATTTTCGATTATCTGGGCAATTTCGAGTTTTTCCGTCAGCATCAGGAAGGGTTGCCGGGCAGCAGCGACGCGGTCAGCTTGTCCGAGGCGATATTCGCGAAGCGGGTCAAGCTGATTCACGCGATGCAGCAGTCCGCCTACGTCGACGAGCCTTACCAAGCCGTTCGAAGCGGCGTGGTCGATACGGTTAGGCAGCAGATTAACGGGCTGAATACGGAGCTCGTCTCGGTGAAGCTGAAGCTTCAGCACGTCGAGAAGTACAAGGGCGCGAACGCGTTCGTGTGCCTCTCGGATACGGACAAGCGTAATCTGGTCGAGCACTTGGCGCCGATCGTCTACATGGACGATCAGGATGAATCGGCTAAGCGGTTCGACAACCTGATGTATGGGCTGATGATCGCCCACATCGAGCAGACGCCGCAATTCAAGAAGAGCAAGAAGCTATTGTCCGAGCTTGCCATCGAGCTGATGAAGCGCGCGACGATTCCGCAGATCAAAGAGAAGCTGCCGCTCATTCACGCGATCCCGACGGAGGAGTTCTGGGAGCAACCCGATGTGCTCAGCTTCGAGCGAGTTAGGGTAGAGTTGCGCGGGTTGATGAAGTTTATCGTCGATGATAGCAGCCGAAATAATCCGATCTATACGAATCTGATCGATGAAGTGCTGCTCGTACAGGAAGGCAAAGAGATGCCTCAGGCGTACGACTTCGAGGATTACAAGCTGAAGGTCAACCGGTATATCGAGCGCAACCGCGACCACCTGGCGATTTATAAACTGCGCAATAACATTCCGCTCGCGGCTGGAGATTACGACAGCTTGGAACGTATTTTCACGGGGGAGCTCGGCACGGCCGAGGACTACCGCAGGGAGTACAAAGATACGCCGTTCGGCTTGCTCGTGCGCAAGATCGCCAAGCTGGACATCGAGGCGGCGAACGCGGCGTTCTCGGCTTTCATCAATGATCAGTCGCTTTCGCAAGCGCAGATCGTGTTCGTGAAGAAGGTGATCGACTACGTCGCGCAGAACGGGTATATCGACAACGTGTCCGAGCTGATGAGGCCGCCGTTCGACAAGCCGCTGAGCTTCATCAAGCTGTTCGACGGGGCGAAGCAGAAGCAGTTGGTCGGCGTCGTGAACCAGATCAAGGAGAATGCGGTCAAGGTGTTGTAAAAGATGTATTGCGACAGGCAGCGTGTCTCCGACGCCGCATGAAGAAGCCGTTCCCGGATGGGACGGCTTCTTTGGGTTTCATTGGAGAGTAACTTATGCATGCCACCGACAACTAAATGGAAAAAATCCCGCTAAATTCAAAGAACATGCCATTGCTGAAATCTAAGGGGAAAACATACGCTTATTTCGGCCAGAATGGCCATAACTCGCTTACGGAGTGCCAATTAAAGGTACTATTTCCCACTAAAAAGCTTGATTCACCGAATCTCGGCATATTAGATGTATTTTATCCACTTAGATTTCAGTGCGAAGGTGAGCGTTCGCCCGGCTCACCGGTCGAGCTCGCCTGTCTAAGACCGGCGCAATCGTTCTTTTCTCAGCAAATAAATAAAATACGGAGCGCCGAGGACGGCGGTCATGATGCCGACGGGAATTTCCCGCGGCACGATGAGGACGCGGCCGAGGCAATCGCCGAGCAGCATCAGATCGGCACCGATCAGCGCGGCGAGCGGAATGAGCCATTGGTATCGGTTGCCCACGATGCTGCGGGCGATGTGCGGGGCGATCAGGCCGACGAAGCCGATCGCGCCGACGGCGGATACGGATATGCCGGCGAGTCCGACGGCGAGCAATAGCAGCCAGAAGCGCTGCCGGACGACGTTCAGGCCGAGCGAGGCGCTCGCGTCGTCTCCGAGCTGCATGACGTTCAGCTTGGAGTAGCTGATCCAAGCGACGGGAAGCAACGCGGCGATCCACGGCAGGAGGGAGAAGAAATCGCTCCAATTCCGGCTCCACATGCTGCCCGCCATCCACAGCAGCGCCATACTGATATCGCTTGGATGCTTCACGATCAAATATTGCGTGCCCGCCTGGAAAATCGCGCCGATGGCGACGCCGACGAGCGCGAGCGAGGCGGGGGTCAGCGTGAGCTTCCGGCTCAGCAAGAGAAGCAGGCCGAAGGCGACGAACGCACCCGCGAAGGCGGCGACGGGAAGCGCGAAGCTCGGCGACTTCGGGAACAGGAAGAGGACGGTCGCGGCCGTGAAGCCCGCTCCCTTCGTGATGCCGATAACGTCGGGACTTGCAAGCGGATTCCGTAGCAAGCCTTGAAGAATGACGCCGGCGACGGCCAAGCCGAAGCCGGCCAGTATGCCGACGAGCGCCCGGGGCATTCGCACCTCGTATACGATGTAGAACGATCGGTTCGGCTCCCGCATCAGCGTGGACCAAATATCGCCGAATGAGACGTGGACGGCGCCCACCCGCACGGAGGCGACGGCGAGCGCGACCATCAGCAGCGACGCGACGGCGATCGATATGCCTTTTTTCATCGGGAACCCCCTCCTTGCTTGCGGGCCAGGTAGATGAAGAATGGCGCCCCGATGGCGGCCGTCACGATGCCGACGGGAGATTCGTACGGGAACGCGACGAACCGGCCGGCGAAGTCGGCGAACAGGAGCAGCGTCCCTCCGAGCAGCGCCGTTAGCGGTGCGAGGACGGCGAGGTTATGATGTCCGGCCAGCGCGCGCGCGATATGAGGGACGATCAAGCAGACGAAGCCGATCGGTCCGCACAGCGCGACGGCCGATCCCGCCAGCACGATGACGAGCAGTAAGGCGACGGAGCGGATTGCCGCGATTTTCCCGCCGAGCCCGGCGGCCATTTCGTCGTCGACGAGCAGAAGCCGGAAGGACGGGTGCATGAAGGCGAACAGGACCATGCCGGCCGCGAAGAAGGGCAGCAGCGTGCGGACGTCCGGCCATGCGGCGTGGCTGAGCGAGCCGACGAGCCAGAACATCATGCTGTCCGTGGATTCCTGATTCAGGATGATAAGTCCTTCCGTCAGCGACGAGAGCAGGAAATGAATCGTGATGCCGGCCAGCGCCAGCCGAACGTAAGCGTTCGCGCCGGTACCGGCGAGCGACCAGACGAGCAGGGCGCCTCCCGCGGCTCCGGCGAAAGCGAATAAAACGGAGTCCAGCGGCGAGAAACGGGCGACGGTCACGAGTCCGAACACGACGGCCAAAGCCGCTCCGGCGTTGATGCCGAATACGTGCGGGGAGGCAAGCGGGTTCTTGGTCGCCAATTGGGCGAGCAATCCGGCCAGCGCCAGCTGCATGCCGACCATGCAAGCCGTCAAGGCGCGCGGCAGCCTCAGCGTCTGCACGTACAAGTGCTGCTTCTCGTGTCCCCGGTAGGCGAGCGCGTGGAACAGTTCGGTCCAGGAAATCCGGGCGGCCCCCCACTTCAAGTTGCATATGAAGCCGATCAACAGCAAAGCGACCGTAACGGAAAAAAGGAAGAGCAGATACCGAAACCGGCTCTGCTTCTCCTTGTAACCCGCGCTAACCGTAAACGTTGAAGCCATCGATTATTGGCCCAACGACTTCACGATATCCTCGACCATCTTCTCGGAGCCGATCAATCCGCGGGCAAGCGACCAATCGCGTCTCTCCACCATGAACACTTTGTCGTTCGCCACGGCGTCGATTTTACCCCATAGCGCGTTTTTCTTCCATTCGTCCGCAACCGTCAATTCCTCCGTTGGCATAAGGAACAAGGCGCCGGGATTCGTCTCCGCCAATTGCTCGAGCGTCAGCTGAGGATAGGAAGCTTCATCTTTGACCGGGTCGTTGAAGCCGAGCATCTCCAGGAAGGAGCCGGTGTAAGCGTGGTCCGAGTGGGCGAAGAAGCCTTTCGGGCTGACGACCGCCGGCAGAACGTTCAGACCGGTAGCGCTGATCTTTTTCTTCGCTTCGTCGATGATCGTCCGATGCTCGGCCAGCCGCTTCTCGCCTTCGGCTTCCTTGCCGACCGCTTTGGCGATGATCATATAGTTCTGGAGCATTTGGTCGTAATCGGCTTGGAAGTCGTCGAGTACGAGAAGGGGAGCGATGCCCTTCAATTGTTCGATCGCTTCTTTGTGCTTGTTCAAGTCTACGATAATCAGATCCGGCTGCAGCGAGCTGATTAATTCGATGTTCGGCTCGTAACGGGATCCGACGGATTTATAGCTCGTAAGCTTGCTTTTGACAGCGTCCATGAACAGGTCCGGATTGTCGTCGTCCGCGACGCCGACAGGCTGAAGGCCGAGCGTGACGAGCGCGTCCGCGAAGCCGAATTCCATCGTGACGATTCTTTCCGGCGCCTTCGGAAGCGTAACCGTGCCTAGCGCGTCTTCCACCGTGATCTCGCCGCCGCTAGGCGACGCGGATGGCGATTCCGATGCCGTCGTCGGCTGCGCCGAATTCGTTGCCGACGCGGACGCCGAAGGTTTCGTTTCGTCGTTGGACTTGCCGCAAGCGGCGAGCCCGAAAGCCAGCAAACCTATAATCGTAATGAAGAGCGTACGTTTGAGCGATGAATGCATTTCTCTTTCCCCCACTATGCGAATGATTATTATTCTCATTTACAATAGTAGACGCGAAAGCCGCCCAAGACCATATCCAATCTTAAGATTATGCATGTCGTATTATTAGATTTGAGATCGGCTTTGTTGATATGCCGTAGGGGAGAGTCCTTCTTCCTGCTTGAATACTCTGCTGAAATGAAAATAATCGGAGAATCCGGTCCGCTGGGCGACCTCCTTGGCGCTTAGCCGGGTTTGCCGGAGCATGATCGAGGCCTTCTCGATCCGCAGCTTGCGCAAGTAAGCGGTCATCGTCATCCCGGTATGCTTCTTGAAGAGGACGGTATAGTGTCCTTCGCTCATGCCGGCCCGTTCGGCCAGCAGGGGAAGCGTGAGCTTGTTCATGTAGTGCTCGTTGATGTAAGAAAGCGTCTCGTCGATCGCATCCGCCGCGGACGTCCGCTTGTTCCGGAAACGGGATTCGTACAGGAAAATGAAGAGCACTCTCTCGAGCATGGCGCGCATTTTGAACCGTTGGAGAGCCGCCGCATCCTCGGATAGGCCGTCTAAAAGCGGAATCGTGCGCAGCAGCTCGTCCAGCATGTAGCGGATTTTCGCTTCGCTGACCGTACTTAACGGACCATGCAGCATCCATAGGCTGTGGTCGGGCAATACGCGATAGCGGATGATGACGTACTCGGCTTCTTTCGTTTTCGGCACTTCGATGCGGTAGGGGGCGTAGAGGGGGTGGCAGGCGAAGCCTTGCGAGCAGACGATCGGCTCTTGATCGGGGTAGGCAACGGTCACGTGCCCCTGCCGAACGACGAGAAGGGCATGGCCGTTGTCCGGGCAATCGACCGTATGGGATTCTTGGAACGATGCCACGCGCTCGACGAGCGGAATGATGGCAAGCAGCTGCTGGAAGTTCATATTCGCTGAAAGTCCCTTCTTTGGAAAAGAGGGCGATGCCGACGAGGAATGGAGGAAGCTCCGATTCTTCGGCGATATCGCCCCTGAGCGTATATTTTGCGGTCGTTACTTGATGATCTCCGGTTCCGGCGCTTCCGCGCCGCGAGTGTCCACGGTCACTTTCTTCATGACCGGCGGCGTTTTCGGACGGTCGTTCGCGCCCGTAGGCACGTTCACGATCTCGTTTACGACGTCCATGCCTTCGGTTACTTTGCCGAACGCGGCGTACGCGCCGTCGAGGGTAGGAGCGGGAGCGACCATGATGAAAAATTGGGAGCCCGCGCTGTTCGGGTTCTGAGCGCGCGCCATGGAAATGACGCCCTCCGTGTGCTTCAGGTTGTTCTCGAAGCGATTCTGCGTGAATTCGCCGGCGATCGAGTAGCCCGGTCCACCCATGCCCGTGCCTTCGGGGTCGCCGCCTTGGATCATGAAGTTCGGAATGACGCGGTGGAAAATGGTGCCGTCGTAGAAGCCTTTTTTGACGAGCGAGATAAAGTTGTTGACGGTGTTCGGCGCGACTTTCGGATACAGCTCGACTTTGATCGTCTTGCCGCTGTCCATCTCGATCGTTACGATCGGGTTATCGCCGCTAGTGTCTACTCCGTTCATCGGGGAAGCCTCCTGTGTGGCGGCGGCATTGCCGCCTTCGTTGGATTTGTTGTTGCCTCCGCAACCGGTCGCGACGAGCAAAAGCGCGACGAGCGCGAGAAGCGTAAGGGTCAAGCGATAACGCGAAGTGCTCATTACAAGTCCCCCTTGTCCTCTCTATGTCCCTTCGTATCATATCATAGCGGAGAAGGCGGAATCCAGAAATGGGAAGGGGCTAGCGGGGTAATCGCTTGCGACTATGGGATGTGCGCATTTGGGCTATTGCGATATTTTCGAAAACGGAAGAGATAGAGAGCTGGAAGGAGCATTGTAAAGATCGTCGATCTTGTAAGCGGTACAATTGCGTCGCGAGGCGAAAAGCGGCGAAATAGCACATGCTGGTATTCCTTTACAACGGATGGCGGCAGGCGTAATATTCGATTCAGTTATTCGTGAGTGAATAAGATTCTCCTTATTCCATTCCGAATAACCTTCGCAAAGCTTCTCTATCGTCAGAGGACGTCGGAGGCGTGTTTGCTTGGCCAATTGGATATTGTTCCATTCGTAATCGCTGAGTTTCCGTGAATATACGGAAAACGGGGGAACCATCGATGGCGGACGACCGGTGTGAGAGCCGGGAATCCGCCGTCCGGGGTGAATCCCGGCGCCGCCGCACCAAGGATGCGGCCCGCCGGGTAGGGCGACTCTCACCGCCCGAATCCGACAGCTAACCTCGTAAGCGTAGAGCGTGCAACCGGTCTTTCTTTTCGGGATCGGCATGCCGCCATGGAGAGAGGATGATGAACTTGTGACCGTAACGGCCGCAGGGGAATCGCGATTCAAGCGGGCAAGCGCCCAGATGCGCTTAGCTTCTATCGAATCGTCCTCTGCGGTTTTTCTGTTATTCAGTATGGATTCGTTTCACGCTTATCCATTTCCGAATAACCTACGCAAAGCTACTTCGGCGTCATGGGACGCTGAAGGCGTGTTTGCTCGTATGCATACGATTCGCTGAATTCCCGGAATAACCGGGAAGCGGGGGAACCAACGGATTGCGCCGACCGCGCGTCCATGGGGTGAATCCCGGAGCCGTTCGCGGCTTCGGGTAGGGCGACTCTCACGCCCGAATCCGGCAGCTAACCTCGCAAGCGTTCCGAGAGAGGCAACTTATCGTGACGGCACGGTTATATTTCGCCATGCCCGAAGCCGCGAGAAGAGTCCCTCTTCCCGCGGCTTTTTTCGTTGCTTCCTCCGGGTACGAAGACAGGAGGAGTAGAAAGATGGGTGACCGGGATATCGTCTTGGTATCTGCCCCGAACGTAGCCGGCGAGCGATTCATGAAAATGCTGAAGCATAAACGGATCCCTTTCGCGGCCATCGTCAACAACGCGTCCGAATACGAGAGAATCATGGCGCTCGGCGCGGAGCGCGTTATCGTCGTCAATACGACGAAGGAAGACTCCTGGATGATTCCGGAGGTGCCGGTCGGCAAAGTGTATTTGTTCGAGAAAAGCCTGACCCTCTGTTGCAGGTACGCGCAGATCTGCCGCAGCTGGACGTCCAAGCCGATCTACGTCGTTACGGGGAGCCACAATCCGAGGCACGTCTACAAAGGACTGGGCGTCAACTACGTCATTCATAGTAACGCTCGGGACTACGCATTTCTCATTACCGATGACCTGATCGTCAAATCGTAAGGAGGCTATTCCATGCTTGATCTGTATATGGTGTTGCTATTGGCGGGAACCTTTGCGTTGTTCTACGGATTTTTGGCTTGGTGCAGCCGGATCGCCGACGGATCGGGGGGGGATCGCCAATGATCGTCGTATCGATTTTCACGGCAGTCGTCTTTATCTATTTAATATACGCTTTGGTAAATCCGGAGAAGTTCTAGAGGAGGAAGGGCTATGGGCCTGTTGCAAATCGTCATCGTTCTGGCGGTGCTCGCGCTGCTGGTGAAACCGGTCGGGAGTTACGTCTATCACGTATTCTCCAACGAACCTAACCGGCTGGACCGTATTTTCGGACCGTTCGAAAGACTCATCTATTGGCTGATCGGACTGAAGAACAGAAGCGGGATGACGTGGAAAAAATACGCGCTGAGCTTCCTGCTGACGAATATCGTGCTCGTGGCGGTCGGTTACCTGGTCCTGCGATTGCAAAAATACTTGCCGTTCAACCCGAGCGGCATCGACAACATGGAGCAGACGCTTTCTTTTAATACGATCATTAGCTTCATCACGAATACGAACTTGCAGCATTACAGCGGGGAGTCGGGCCTGTCCTACTTCACCCAGATGGCCGTCATTATCATGATGATGTTCACGTCGGCGGCCACGGGTTTCTCGGTGGCGATCGCGTTCGTGCGGGGCATCACGAGCAAGGGCGAGACGATCGGGAACTTCTTCGAGGATTTCGTGAAATCGCACACCCGGATTTTCTTGCCGTCGGCCGTCTTGGTGACGCTGCTGCTCGTGGCGCTTCAAGTGCCCCAGACGCTAGACCCGACGCTGACGGTAACGACGTTAAGCGGGGCCGTGCAAAATATCGCGATCGGTCCGGTCGCGGCGCTTGAATCGATCAAACATCTGGGGACGAACGGCGGAGGTTTCTTCGGCGTCAACTCGGCGCATCCGTTCGAGAACCCGAGCCCGCTGACGAACGTCGTCGAGATTTTGTCCATGTGGACGTTACCTGCCGCCCTTCCTTACGTATACGGCCGCTTCGCGAAGAACCGCAAGCAAGGCTGGGTCGTGTTCGGCGCGATGATGACGTTGTTCCTGGCGTTCCTTGCGCTCATCTACTTCTCTGAGCTGCGCGGCAATCCCGCGATCAACGCGATGGGAATCGATTCCTCGCAAGGCAGCATGGAAGGGAAGGAAGTTCGTTTCGGCATTCCGCAGTCCGCGTTGTTCACCGCAGTCACGACCGCGGCGACGACGGGGACGGTCAACAACATGCACGACACGCTCACTCCTCTCGGCGGCCTCGGCGCGCTAGGCGAGATGATGCTCAACGTCGTGTTCGGCGGCAAGGGCGTCGGGCTGATCAATATGCTGATGTACGCGATGTTGGGCGTCTTCCTATGCGGTCTAATGGTCGGCCGCACGCCGGAATTCCTCGGCCGCAAAATCGAACCGAGGGAAATGAAATTGATCGCGGTGGCGATTCTCGCCCACCCGTTCATCATCCTGGCGCCGACCGCGATCGCGTTCCTGACCGATCTGGGGCAAGGCTCCATTACGAACCCGGGCGCCCACGGCATTACGCAGGTGCTATACGAATATACGTCGTCCGCGGCCAATAACGGCTCCGGCTTCGAAGGCTTGGCCGACAACACGCCGTTCTGGAACATTACGACGGGACTCGTTATGCTGCTCGGCCGATACGTCTCGATGATCGCCATGCTGGCGGTCGCCGGATCGCTCGTCCGCAAGCAATGGGTACCGGAGACGGTCGGCACGTTCCGGACGGATAACAAGCTCTTTTACGGCATTCTGATCGGGACGGTATTGATCATCGGGGCGTTGACCTTCCTGCCGGCCATCGTGCTCGGACCGATCGCGGAACATTTGAAACTAGGCTAATGATGAGGTGAACGTGCATGAACGCCAATCGCAAATCGATGCTGACGGCCGCGATCGTGAATCGCGCGGTCAGGGATAGCTTCATTAAATTAAACCCGAAGAGCATGATGAGAAATCCGGTCATGTTCGTCGTCGAAGTCGGGACGGTCGTCGTGCTGCTGATGACGTTGCTCCCCGGGTATTTCGCGGCGAAAGACGATATCGGATTTAACCTGACTGTCTTTTTCATTCTCCTAGTCACGATCTTGTTCGCGAACTTCGCGGAGGCGCTGGCCGAAGGGCGGGGCAAAGCGCAAGCCGATTCGCTCAAGAACGCCAAGAAGGAGATTCAGGCGAGAAAACGCGTCGGCGCCCAGAGCGTCGTTATCGTGGCTTCGACCGAATTGCGCAAGGGCGACATCGTCGTCGTGGAGCAAGGCGAGATGATTCCGGGAGACGGAGAAGTCATCGAAGGCTTGGCTTCCGTCGACGAATCGGCCATTACGGGCGAATCCGCGCCGGTCATCAAGGAAGCGGGCGGAGACTTCAGCTCCGTTACCGGCGGTACCCGCGTCGTTAGCGATCGGATCGTCGTTCGCATCGCGAGCGATCCGGGGGAGTCGTTCATCGACCGGATGATCTCGCTCGTCGAAGGCGCCAAACGTCAGAAAACGCCGAACGAGCTCGCGCTCAATACGCTTCTCACGAGCTTGACGCTCATATTCCTTATCGTCGTCGTCACGCTGGGACCGATCGCGGGTTACTTGGATATCGAATTGCAAGTGCCCGTGCTGATCGCCTTATTGGTCTGCTTGATCCCGACGACGATCGGCGGGCTGTTGTCCGCGATCGGCATCGCCGGGATGGACCGGGTTACCCAATTCAACGTGCTGGCGATGTCCGGCAAAGCGGTCGAAGCGGCGGGAGACATCAATACGATGATCTTGGATAAGACCGGCACGATCACGTACGGAAACCGGATGGCGAGCGAGTTCGTTCCGGTTGGCCGGGAGAGCGTCGGGGAGCTGGCCGCTTTGGCGGCGATCGGCTCCGTGAGGGACGAGACGCCGGAAGGGCGCTCGGTAGTGGAGTTGGCGAAGAAGCTGGGGCTCGCTTATGACGAAGCGATCGCCGCGGGCGGCGAATTCATCGAATTCAAAGCGGAAACCCGCATGAGCGGCGTCGATCTGACAGACGGGCGCCAAGTGCGCAAAGGCGCCGTGGACGCCGTGAAGAAGTGGGTGGCGGCGCAAGGCGGGACGATTCCGGCCGACTTGGACGCCGGCAGCGACTCCATCGCCCGGGAAGGCGGCACGCCGCTGGCGGTCGCCGTCGATAACCGGATTTACGGGCTGATTTATTTGAAGGATACGGTAAAGCCCGGAATGCGGGAAAGATTCGATCAATTGCGCAAGATGGGCATTAAGACGATCATGTGTACCGGCGACAACCCGTTGACCGCGGCCACGATCGCCCGGGAAGCGGGCGTCGACGACTTCGTCGCGGAGAGCAAGCCGGAAGACAAGATCGCGCTCATTCGGCGCGAGCAGGCGGAAGGAAAGCTCGTCGCCATGACCGGCGACGGCACGAACGATGCGCCGGCGCTCGCCCAAGCGGATGTGGGCCTCGCGATGAACAGCGGCACGGTCGCCGCCAAGGAAGCGGCGAACATGGTGGATCTCGATTCAGACCCGTCGAAGATCATCGAAGTCGTATCCATCGGCAAGCAATTGCTGATGACCCGCGGCGCCTTGACGACGTTCAGCATCGCGAACGACATCGCCAAATATTTCGCGATTATCCCCGCCATGTTCATTCTGGCGATTCCGGAGATGAGCGTCCTTAACGTCATGGGACTGGGCTCCCCGAGGTCGGCGATCTTATCGGCTTTAATCTTTAACGCCGTTATTATTCCGCTCCTGATCCCGCTCGCGATGAAAGGCGTGGCCTACAAGGCGATGAGCGCGTCGAAGCTGCTCGGCCGCAATATCGTCATTTACGGCCTCGGCGGCGTTATCGTGCCGTTCATCGGGATCAAGCTGATCGATCTGATCGTGCATTTGTGGGTGTAAGAGCGCACGCGGGATGCAAAAACGCAGTCGGCTTTTACTATATAGGTTGAACCAAAGATTACCTGGTGTTGGAACAGCTTAACGTTATGGGATCACCCTATTGTGATTGTTATCTTCGCTTTCAAGAAAATAGAGCTTTGCTATAACGCTAATTTCTCCTCTATGGCCTGAATTAGCTCCATAATCGGGATTTAACGTTACTGCATCATCTTATTTTCCGTCAATAACCGAAATCAGCGTGAATAGCGTTATGCCGTAGCCTTATTTTGCTCCAGTTCCAAGATGGACTTCATGCACGATATGTCGGTTCTTAAGTTCAACTTATATTGAAGAAAGGGGAATTTTCCATGGACAGAACGGTTACGACGGCTCGCGGCGCTACGGGCACCTCCTATGCGGCGATTGCGGTGCGCGCCAGCATTGTATTCATTTTATTATGCGGAATCATCTATCCGCTCGTCTGCACGGGCTTGGCCCAAATGCTCATGCCGCGCAACGCGAACGGCAGCATCATCAAGGACGCATCCGGTCAAGCGGTCGGCTCCGAGCTGATCGGCCAGAAGTTCGACGATCCGAAGTTTTTCCAAGGCCGGGTGTCGAGCATCGATTACAACGCGGCGGGATCCGGCTCCAACAACTACGCGCCGTCGAATCCCGACATGCTGAAGCGCACGAACGATTCGATCGAAGCTTGGAAGAAGGACAATCCGGACGTGCCGATCTCGCAACTTCCGATCGACCTCGTGACGAACTCGGGCTCGGGTCTCGATCCGCATATTTCGCCGGAATCGGCCGAAGTGCAAATTCCGAGAATCGGCAAGCTGACCGGCGTGTCCGAAGAGAGGCTTCGGGAACTCGTCGATAAGCATACCGAAGGCCGGGATCTTGGCTTATTCGGGGAACCGCGCGTGAACGTGCTGCAGCTGAACCTCGATTTGCAAACTTTGTTGAAATGAGAGCGCGTCCCGCCTGCCTTCCCGGTAGGCTGGATATCTCGCGTAAGTGGGAGGGAGGCCGGGAATGGACGGTTTTCGTCGAAAGACGCCCGAAGAGCTTTTATATTCGATCGTCAAAATTCGGAACGGCCGGCTGAAGGTGTACATCGGGGCGGTCACGGGCTCGGGGAAAACGTATCACATGCTGCGGGAAGGCCAGGCTTTGAAGCGGCAAGGCATCGACGTCGTGGCGTGCGCGGTATCGACGATGCGCAGGCCGGAGACGGTAGAGCAACTGGAAGGGCTGGAGCGTATCCCGAGCCTTCATTGGACGAACGGGGAGGCGGAGAAGAAGGATCTGAACCTCGAGGCGCTGCTGGAGCGCAATCCCGAGGTCGTGCTGGTCGACGGGCTCGCGCACCGCAATCGTCCGGGCGCGAGGTTCCCTACCCGGCTAGAGGACATTCAATACCTGCTCGGCCGGGGAATCAGCGTCATCGCGACGGTAAACGTCTACGAGCTTGAAGGCGTGAAGGAGCTTGCCCTCAGGCTGACCGGCATCGAGGCGGAGGCCACGATCCCGGCCCATACGCTGGAGCTGGCGGACGAAGTTCGCCTGATCGACGTCAGCCCGGAGACGATTCTGAAGCGGCTGAACGAAGGCCACTTGCCGAATTTGAATTTGAAAGATCCGACGCTGCTCAAGCGGGGTAACATCGGCAAGCTACGGGAGCTCGCCTTGCGGCTCATGGCCGAGGACGTGAACGATTCGCTGGAGCGTTACCGGGAGATGATGGGTCTCATCGGGCCGTCGGGGGCCGCGGAACGGATTCTCGTCTCCGCGCAATACCATTGGAACGGCTCGATCCACATTCGCCGCGGCCAGCAGATCGCCAAGCGTCTAGGGGGAGATCTTCGGATCGTCACGTTCGCGAAGCCGAATCCGGGCAAGCTGCCGTCCAAGGAAACGGCCGCCTTTAAGAGATCCATCGAGAAGCTGGCCGAGAAGATCGGCGCCGAATTCGAAGAGCTGCCGCTGCGCCGCCGCCGGCTGCCTGGAGAACTCGTGCGCTACGCCGTGCGGCATAACGTGACTCGCATCGTGCTTGGACATTCCAAGATGAGCTTCTGGCAAGATTTCTGGAAGGGCTCGATCGCAGGCGGCATCCTGAAGAAGGCGAAGAACGTCGACGTGTTCTTCATGGCGGACCGCGCGGATTACGACGGAGAGCGCGTGCTGCCGACGAAATCCGCTTCCGCCCGAACGCGCGCGGCGAATGAAGACTATCGACGGCTGAGCGAGGAAGAAATCGAGAAGAAGATCGAACGGATCCGCCGGGGCAAGTTCAAGGTGTATATCGGCGCCGCTCCGGGCGTCGGGAAGACGTATATGATGCTGCGGGAAGGCAACGATATACGGCGCAAGAACATCGACGTTTCCATTGGACTGCTAGAGACGCACGGGCGCGCGGAGACGCTTGCGCAGGTAGAAGAACTGGAGACGCTCCCTCGCGCGAAGCATGTCTATAAAGGAGCTGCACTAGAAGAGATGGACGTGCCGGCGATTATCGCGAGAAATCCCGAAGTCGTTCTGATCGACGAGTTGGCCCATACGAACGTCCCGGGCAGCAAGAACAAGAAAAGGTACGAGGACGTGCTCGAAGTGCTCGAAGCCGGCATCTCCGTCATCTCGACGATGAACGTCCAACATCTGGAGAGCCTGAACGACGCCGTGGAGCAGATCACGGGCGTGCGCGTCAGGGAGACGGTACCGGATAGCATTCTGCGGCTGGCGGACGAGGTCGAGCTGATCGACGTCGCCCCCAAGGCGCTGCAGCAAAGAATGCGCGAAGGCAAAGTGTACGCGATGGAGAAGGTCGCGCAGGCGCTGGGCAACTTTTTCTCCATGGGCAATCTGATCGCGCTTCGGGAGCTGGCGCTCAGGGAGATCGCGGACGATGTCGACGAACGGCTCGAGGCATGGGATCGGACCGGTTCGCTGCGCGGGCCATGGCGAAGGCGGGAAAGCATCTTCGTCTGCGTGACGACGAGCCGCAACGCGGACCGGCTCATTCGCAGAGGCTTCCGGATCGCGCATCGGTTGAAGGCGGAATGGCATGCGATGTACGTTCACTGCGGCGGCAAGCTGAGCGAAGAGGAACGGAAACGAATCGAAGCGATGCGCGACCTGACGGAACGGCTCGGCGGTAAATTCGAGGTCGGGCATGCTCCTTCGCGAAGTAAGCTGGCGGAAGCGATATTGGAGAAGGCCGGGCAATGCCGCAGTACTCAGATGATCGTCGGACAATCGGCCCGAGGCTTCTGGGCGTCGTTGTTCCGCGCGTCCGTCGTGGGCGCGATTCTTCGACGCGGACGCCGCATGGACGTCCTTGTCGTGGCCGATTACGATCCGCGGATCCGGATGGACGGCGACTGACGGGTTTCCTTGAGGAGGAAAATGGGAGTACAATAAGAGGGCGAGTACGCGATCGGACCTACTACTGCTCCCCCCTTCTTCGAGGAGCCACTTCGCCGGAGGAACGCCCATGAAGCTCGTCTTCCATTATTTGAACAAATACCGAGCAGCCGCCTGGATGGCGGTTTTTCTCATGCTTGTCGAGCTCGCGGTGGAGCTCGCGCAGCCGCTGCTGATATCCCGGATCATCGACGACGGCATCGTTCCCGGAGATCGGTCCGTCGTCCTGCTCTGGAGCGGCATTCTCGTCGGCGGCTCGGTAATCGCTTTCGGCGCCGGCGTGCTTAGCTCCTTCTACGCGGCGCACGTGAGCCAGAGCGTCGGCTACGACCTGCGCGAGAGGCTGTACGGCAAAATCCAAGGGTTCGCTTACGCGGCGTTCAACCGGTTTCCGACGTCGTCGCTTATTACCCGGCTCACCAACGACGTCACGCAAGTGCAGGACACGACGTTCATGGGGCTGCGGTTCATGCTGCGCATGCCTCTTGTCGTCGTCGGAAGCATCGCCATGGCGCTCGTCGTCCATGCGCAGCTCGGTTTCCTGCTGCTCCTCGCCGTTCCGTTCCTCGTCTGGTTCATCGTCTGGATGGTGCGGAAGGCCGCGGCGCTGTTCGGCACCGTTCAGCAGAAGCTCGACGCGGTGAACGGCGTCATGCAGGAAAATCTAAGCGGCATGCGGCTCATTCGCGTATTCGTCCGCAGGACGACGGAGGGCGAACGATTCGCCCGCAGCAGCGGCGAGCTGATGCGGACGACGACGGCCGCCTTGCGGCTCACGGAGATGACGCAGCCCTTTATCGTGCTGATCATGAACGCGGGCATTATCGCGGTGCTCGCGTTCGGGCATCTCGAGATCGTCGCGGGGACGGCCACGACCGGCGTCGTCGTCGCGATCGTCAACTATTCGCTGCGAACGTCGGGCGCGCTGGCGACGTTATCCGGACTCGTCGCGGCTTTCTCGCGGGCGCGGGCTTCGGCGGACCGAATCGGCGATACGCTGGGCGCGGACGGGGATGCCGCGTCCGACCGCGCTTCGCGCTCGCCGGAAGGCATCCGGGAAGGCGCGGTGGCGTTCGAACGCGTCACGTTCCGTTATCCGGGAACGTCCTCTCCGGCGCTGGAAGACGTCACGTTCCGGACGAAGCCGGGAGAGACGGTCGCCATACTGGGCGCCACGGGCTCGGGCAAATCTTCGCTCGTGCAGCTGATCGTTCGTCTGTACGAGGAAACCGAGGGCGTCGTCCGCATCGACGGGAAGGCCGCCGGCGAGTGGAACGCGCATCAGCTTCACGAGTCGATCGGCTACGTGCCGCAGGAGGTCGTGCTGTTCACCGGAACGATTCGCGACAACATCGCTTGGGGGCTGGACGACGTGCCGATGGAGCGGATCGTGGAAGCGGCCAGGCAGGCGCAGATTCACGACGCGATCGCCGGGCTGCCGAACGGCTACGAGACGCTCCTCGGGCAGCGGGGCATCAACTTGTCCGGCGGACAGAAGCAGCGCGTGTCCATCGCCAGGGCGTTGGTCCGGCGTCCCGCGATTCTGCTTCTGGACGACAGCACGAGCGCGCTCGACGTCAAGACGGAGGCGGCGCTGCTCGCGGAGATCGGGAAGACGGCGTGCACGACGTTCCTCGTGACGCAGAAGATCAGCTCGACGATGAACGCCGATCTCATTCTGCTGCTGGACGACGGACGGTTGATCGGGCAGGGCGATCATGGGCATCTGATGGAGACGAGCCCGTTGTACCGCCGTATTTACGCATCCCAGTACGGGAAGGAGGATTCTCATGTGGGAAGCGCTACGTGAACCTTTCCGATACCGGAAACCGAAAATGGAGCTGCCGAAGGGCGGCGGGGCGATCGGGCTCGGCGTCCAGCCCGGAGGCAAGGCGAAGAAGGCGCAGAAGGCGAAGGATTGGCGGGCGACGCTGAGGCGCGTCTGGCAATATCTCGCAAGACGGAAAGGCCGGCTCGGCCTCGTTCTGTTCATGGTGCTGCTGAGCTCGGGACTTGCCCTGCTCGGGCCGTACATGATCGGACGGGCGATCGACCGGTATTTGGGCGGTTCGGGAGGCGCGGATTGGACGTTGTTCTTGACTGGACTCGCCGCCGTCTACGTTCTCGGCTCCGTCGCCGGCTGGCTGCAGAACGTCTGGATGATCGGCATCGCGCAGGAGACGGTGTACCGGATGCGGATGGACTTGTTCGCCCAGTTGCACCGGCTTCCGATTCCGTTCTACGTCAAGCGCCAGCGCGGGGAATTGATGAGCCGCATGACGAACGACATGGACAACGTCAGCTCCACGTTGAACAGCTCCGCGATCCAGCTGTTCTCCAGCGCGCTCATGCTGACCGGCACCGTCGTCGTCATGCTGTTGCTCAGCCCGCTGCTCACGCTGCTGACGTTCCTCGTCGTGCCGCTCATGATGATCGGCATGCGCTGGATTACGCGCCGAACGGGCGTCCTGTTCAAGGAACGGCAACGCAATCTGGGCGACATCAACGGCTATATCGAAGAGACGCTTTCAGGGCAACGGCTCGTCAAAGCGTTCTCCCAGGAAGAGCGCGTCATCCGGGAATTCGGCGAGCGTAACGGCCGCATCCGGCATTCCGGCTTCTGGGCGCAGAGCATCTCGGGCTTCATTCCCAAAGTCATGAACAGCTTGAACAACCTCAGCTTCGCGATCATCGCGGGGGCGGGAGGGCTGCTCGCGATCGGAGGCCACGTCACGGTCGGCGTCATCGTCGTGTTCGTCGAATACGCGAGGCAATTCACGCGGCCGCTGAACGACTTGGCCAACCAGTGGAACACGCTGCTGTCCGCGATCGCGGGCGCGGAGCGGGTATTCGAGATAATGGACGAAGACCCGGAGACGAAGGACGAAGAAGGCGCGAAGGACCTCGGGACGGCGAAGGGCGCCGTCGCGTTCAGCGGCGTGTCGTTCTCGTACAACGCGGGAGAGCAGACGCTGAGGGATATCAGCTTCTCGGCGCGCCCCGGGGAGACGATCGCGATCATCGGGCCGACGGGGGCGGGCAAGACGTCGTTGATCCAGCTTCTGTCGCGGTTTTACGAGCCGGATTCGGGACGCATTACGGTCGACGGGCAGGATATCTCCGAGGTACGCAGGGAAAGCTTGCGGTCGCAGATGGCGTTCGTGCTCCAGGATTCGTTCCTGTTCGAAGGGACGATCCGGGAGAACATCCGCTACGGCAAGCTGGACGCGACGGACGAGCAGGTGGAGGCGGCGGCGAAGCTGGCCAACGCCCATTCGTTTATCGTTCGCCTGCCGGGCGGGTACGATAAAGTGCTGCAGGGAGACGGCGGCGGCATCAGCCAAGGGCAGAAGCAATTGCTCGCGATCGCGCGGGCGATTCTCGCCGATCCGGCGATTCTCGTCTTGGACGAGGCGACGAGCAGCATCGACACGGTGACGGAAATCAAGATTCAGGAAGGGCTGCAGCGGTTGATGGAAGGACGCACGAGCTTCGTCATCGCGCACCGGCTGAACACGATCCGCAGGGCGGACCGGATCCTCGTGCTGAAGGACGGCAGGCTGGCCGAGAGCGGCTCCCACGAAGAGCTGCTGGAGAAGCGAGGCTTGTACAGCGACTTGTACCACGGCTATGCGCAGTTGCACTGACGGAAGAAGCAGCGGGGAATGAGAGCCGGGAGTGCTCGGAGTGCCCGGAGTTCCGGGATTCGAGAGCGTCCGTCGGAGCGGCCGGGATTCGGGAATCGGAGAGTACAAAGGAAGGAGGGAAATCGAGAATGGAGCAAGCGCGCACAGCCGAGGAAGCGGCGAAGTGGATGTTTGATAGAATGCGGGACGCGGGCGTGCTATACCAGGAGGAAGCGGTCGCGCATATTCGCGAGCACTACGGCGAGCGGTTCGTCTTCGTTAACGAGAACGGGCACGCGTCGATCGACAAGGAAGTGAAGAAAGCGTTCAAGAAGCTCCACGGCGGCAAGGCCGCATGGGATAGGGACGCCTTCTACTGGGGCTGGACGTCCGCCATTAAGGGGTAGCGCGGAGAGCCGTATCATAAGTAACGGCAAGTATTTCAATCATGAAACAAATCCATTTCCATTCCATCTGGACATGAAGTTTAACTATTACAAAGAGGGTGATCGGATGATAGTAAAAGAATGCACGTTAGCTGAGATTCAGCATCTCGTTAAGGAATATCTGCAAGGCTTGTCTTCGCCTTTCGATTCCTTTTTAGAGGAACATATTCTTTCATCGACCTATTATTTGATTCAAGACGATTCGAATGATGTCGGTTATTTGGCCATACATAACAAAGAACGGCTTACCCAGTTTTATATCCGCCGCTCTTATCAAATGCACGCACAAAAATTATTTCTTCAAGCGCTTGAACGTCATTCGATCAAATTTCTTTTCGTTCCGACCTGCGACGAATTATTAATTAGCTTGGCAGTAGATCAAGATTTTGCAATAAACAAACAAGCTTACTTTTTTCAGGATAGTCTAGTAAGCGTTTCAGCCGGATTGGGAGATGGCGAAGTATTTCGTCTTGCAACGCAAGGCGATCTTCAACAGATACAACAGGTATGCGGGGATTTTCTCGACCAGTATGATCAGTGGATTGCAAGAGGGGAGTTATTTGTCTATTACAGAAACGCTGATTTGCTTGGAATTGGACTGATCGGAATGTCCAAAATGTTCGATAGACTAGCCAGTATAGGAATGTTTACCAATGATACCTACAGGAAACAAGGGGTAGGGAAAGTAATTATCATTCAATTACGAAACTGGTGCAACCAGAACGGCATCATACCTGTAAGCGGTTGCTGGTATTATAACGAAGCCTCCAAGCGAACGTTGGAAAGCGGAGGCATGGTGACGAGAACAAGGCTCTTAAATATGGAAGTAACAAAGAAATAAAACTTGCCGTATCAGCTAGCGCGGAGAGCCGTATCATAAGTAACGGCAAGTTTTAGTATCGTGGGTTTCAAGAAAAAATAAAGTAGGAGTAACGATATGAAATGTGAATTATCGAATGCCTCCATTCATTACGAAATGTATGGCGAAGGAAGACCGATCATCTTTTTGCATGCTTTAAGTTTAGATTTCCAATCCATGAAAAATGTATTTGAACCACTATTCACTAGCCGATTAGGTTGGAAGCGCATATATGTGGATCTTCCTGGAATGGGAGAATCAAAAGCAGAAAATTGGATGAAGAGTTCTGACGATATCCTCGCTGTCATCCTCAAATTTATCGACTCTATTCTTTGCTCATATCTCCAATGATTAAGGCAAAAACTGTCGATCGCGTACTGCCTTCGCATGTCGTTATCGAAAAAGATGATCGTTTATTAGCTCGCTTACAAAATGAAGAGCCTACAGGTTTTGAAAAATTCACAGTCGTTCAAACTGAAAAGGTATGGGTAAAATTCCAGAAGGATATTTTAACAGGAGCTCAAAAGGCTGATCGGACATTTTTGTCTTCCGAGTTCCGGACCAAAGGATACGCATATTCTTTTGAGTCCATGCTTTCTGGAAAAACATTCGATAAACCTTCATTGATCTTGCTTGGTCATCAAGATGCCATTAGCGGATATAAGGATGCTATGCAGTTGATAGAAAGCTATCCTAGGTGCACGTTATCAATACTTGACAGAGCTGGGCACTTTCCGCAGTTAGAGCAAGAAAAGCTAGTTCATGCTTTATCGGAAGAATGGCTGCAGCGCTTGGAGAAAGAAGTATAGCGTGAAAACTTGCCGTTTCAAACAGCGCGGTGAACCGTATCACAAGTAACGGAAAGTTTTTTGGTTAATTCTTTTATAAAGGCAGTTTGGTACTATAGGTTTACCTGAGTCACTTCCCGATTGAATTCGTATAAACCATATTAAACGTGGAACGGTCAGAGTTATATTAAAACGTGGAGCTCGTTGAAGCACGACACTTGAGGGGATGCTACCGTTTCCAACTGAATGTTCATCGCTGTTCTAAGATGTTCTCGATCTTTTGAAAAAGGTGTTTGGCCAGATTAGAATAATCAAAGCCCTGGTGTGACGATGTGTCAAGTAAAGTTACAGCCCACATGGCATTCCACAAAGAAACCACATAATCCATATCGTGAAGTGCTCGCAAAAGTTCAGGAGACGTATAGCCGAAGTAGGCATGTAAGAGCTCCAACTGCTTTTCATGTTCCATAGATTGGCTGATGCAAGCAAGATCGTACATGATATCGCCCATCCCTGCGAACTCCCAATCCAATAGCCGAAGCGATCCGTCATCCATGAAATTATTGGCAAAAGGATCATTGTGGCAGAGTCCCCGGAAGTTGTCCGAAACTGCTGCCCGCAAGGCTTGTATTTGGTGAAGCCGTTCCATCATTTTGTCCAGGGATTCGGGCAACCACTGGCCGCGATTTTTCGCTTTTTGAATCCATCTTTCAATGTCCTTATAGGGTGAAAATTCGAAATCAATCTCAGAAACGGCGTGCACCTTCTTAAGCAAAGCACTTATACGGTCAATATTCAGGGCCAGGTCGCCCGACGCCCATGTACGCCCTTCGATGAAACGAGTAATCATGTATCCATGTTCGGTGTCAAAATACAAAAGTTCAGGTGCAATCCCTAAAACGCTCACGGCCTCCAACGCAGCTAATTCTGCTTGTCGGTTAATCCCCAGAGATCCGGTATGAACACCGTTCACACGGACAACTATTTTCTCCAAACCTTTTGATACGACATAGTTCCGGTTCGTCAATCCGCTCTCTTGAAATTTCATCTCCAATTGTTCCGGCTTCCATCCTAACTTATTTGCCGCTAATTCGAGCACCAACTCCACGGGTCTTCCTCCCAACGTATGATATCGGTATTTTTTTTCATGCTTATTGTACCAATCATGAAGCGTTGCAAGGATAGACAATATTGACATAGAATTATATAAAATTAACAAAAAGGCGGGACGTGAGACGCCAGTGGATAAGCATGAGAAGATTATACCCCTGAATATAACAAGCTTTTTAGAATACCTCGGAATTGGATAATTTAGTTCCATTCGGGATTCTATCAATCTTGTCCAAATCTGTCTATTATTAAAATCGGCGAAAGCGGGCTACATTTTTTTGGCGATGAGCACCGGAGTGGACGTCTTGATCCGGTCGTATAGCCAGCGGACGTCCTTGTTGTGCATCCGGATGCAGCCCGCGGAGACGTATTTGCCGATCGACTTCTCGTTGTTGTTGCCATGGATGCCGTAGGCGTAGGACGTCTTGCCGCCGACGTTCACCTCGAGGCCGAGCCAACGGTCGCCGAGCGGATTCCGCGGATCGCCGCCTTTGATCTTCTCTTTGTAGTAGGGGCGGTTTTTGATTTTCTCGTGAACGGTGAACAAGCCTTCCGGCGTATAGGAGGGCCTCTTTCCCGTGGCGACGGGGAACGACTTGACGAGCCTGCCTTCTTCGTAGTAATAGAGCTTGTTGGTCGACTTGACGATCATGATAAATTGCTCGTACTTCGCGTATTTCTGCGCCAGATGTACGGCGGACGTTGCCGCTTCCGTGCGCGCGGCGGCGATAGCCGGCATAAGGAGCAGCAACGCGAGCAGAACGATGCCGACGCGGTGCCATAGCGGAGCTTTCATCCGTCGCGCCTCCCCCCCTAGAGTACTGACAATTATATATGCGCGGGATCGGGGGAATATGGCGGCGAGGAAGTCAGAAGTATACGGATGTATACTATTCGTTCGATGCAGGATTGTATACGATTGGGAACGCTTGGTGCTTTGATTGCAGTTTCCACCGGAATCGCTATGGTTGCTATATCCGACTGGCGGTTCCTTGATTTTTGGATTATCGGCTCATTAATCCTTTACATCGTCATACAAGCGTTGATCATCATTCTCACCGGAGCACTTGTCAAGAAGTTGGAAACCCATGCAATAACTTAGGAGCTACAGCAGCATGTACGAGAAACAGACCGGGACCCTCATGAGAGAAGGGCTCCCGGCCTGTTTTCTTTTTAAAAATTCTAACCTTGACTGTTGCACTGACGGTGAATAATATCCCTGTTACAATGAGTGTATTCATTCAGGGAGGAGGTTTGATCATGACGCGTTTTTACTTTGTAGGCCGCCGCAACGAAACGCAGTGGTTCGAGGATCATCTCTCCTCCACGCAAAATAAAGAAAAACTGATTAACATCTACGGTACAGGCGGCATAGGAAAAAGCACCTTGCTGGATGAATATAGATTCATGGCGAAAAAACGGGGGATCCCTTTCATTCAGCTTGAAAGCAAGGAGTTTCCTCATACTCAGGCAGGGTTGATGAGACAGCTGTTAAACAGCCTGCAACCCTCACAAGACTTTTCCGATTCCACCCATCCGACCCTTTCAACCTGCATAGATGAACTGAATCGATTTGCCGAGCCTTCCGGTCTGTACATCGCATTCGATACGTACGAAGAATGGCACAAGCTGGACCGGTTTATCCGCGAATCCTTGATCCCTGAGTTGAATGATCGAATTCATCTGATCTTTTCCGGGCGTCATCCGCTTTCGGGAGATTGGGTTCTCCGCCCTTCATGGAAGACAACCATCAAGAGAATTCAACTCGATCCTTTCGAATACGAAACCTGCGAGGAATATGCCGCCCAATTCGAGCTCCCCGAACAATCGACGATTCGTAAGATGTATTCGTTGTCCAAAGGTCATCCGCTCACCTTGTCATTACTCGTCGGCTTCTCCGGAGAGGGATTGTTGGAAGATTCCGATCCCTATTTGCCCGAAGAAGCGATAGAACTCTTAACCGCTCGCTGGCTCAAAGAAGTGCCCGATGAAGGGCTGATCCGATTGGTGGAAGCATCGTCGCTTAACCGGGTTATCACTCAGGATCTTCTCGAGTTTGTTATCGGGGAACCTGTAACCTCGGAGCTATTTAACCGATTCACTCAGCTTTCATTTATTCGCAGAAACGCCCGGGGATGGTATATCCATGATGTCCTGCGAAAAGCGGTGTACGAAGATTTCCATAAACGCAAGCCGCAAACGCACCAACAATGGCGGGAACGCTGCATCATCTATCTCTACCGGCAGCTTCCGCAGATTTCTCGAGAGCATGGGCTTCATCGAACACCCGGAGATACCCATTCATTACGATTTCGGAGAACGGTTCCCGGCTCCTACTTTCGTCTTGGACTTAACGGGCCAGAAGCTGAAATCCTATATGAAGCGCATGATGGAAAAAATGGGGATCCCCGTACCCGCTACGATATCGCAATGGGAACAGCTGCAGCGGCTTACCCCGCGCGAGCAGGAAATCGCCTCATTGATGCTTGCGGGCAGGACCATCAAAGAAATTGGACAGAGCAGTTTTATTTCGGAAATCGCCGTAAAAAAACACTTAGGGCATGTCTATCAAAAGCTTGGCGTAAAAAACAAAGTCGAGCTAATGGCAAAGTGGTTGGAAGGTCCGCGCCCGGAGTAGCTTGCAAAATGTAAATGTATACCTTTGTATAATTTCTTATCCCGCCCCCATCGCTTATAGTTACAGACATCAAGCGAAATGGAGGTTATACGATGAAAAAGATTGCTGTATGTCTAATGTTGGTTGCCGCCCTGCTTATTTCCGGTTTTTACGGATCCGCGGACCATGCCTTTGCCAGAAAAGTCAATGAGTACGAAGGGCAGCATTGATGAGAATCTAATCGAGGGCTATCCCCGCTGCCGTTAAGCTGCAGCATGGATAGCCCTTTTTCATTTTGTAGAATATCCCCTAACTCCTGCTTAAATTATAGAATTCCCATAACATCTCATGTTCCCGGTACTATTTGGTGTATGATAGGTACTAGCATAGTCATATTAAGAATAAAAGGAGGAACGTATTTGCATGCGATGGATGCGCTGCTCAAATGGATCGATAAGTCGGCTATAATGCATTTAGGTACTTCCAGTCCGGGAGGCATTCCCCTGTCAAATAGAGTTGTGGGGGGGTATGCAGATAGAACAGATCAACAATTAACCGTCTTTATTCCGACTAAAAGTTCCGAACGGGTGCTGCTGAATTTGGAGCAGAATAAGAAAGTGGCTGTTCTGCTAATCGATCCCGAGGCTTATCACTCCTTGCTAGTCAAAGGACTCTACTTGGGAATGACGGATTGCTCGGAAGAGGACTACCGGATTCAGGATTTGTACTTTCTGAGAATGAGAAGACATTCCTTCCCCGAGAAATATTATCAAATCAACCGTAAGCCGGCTCTCTCGTTGCGGATCCAGATCACGGAAGCTTTCGATCAAACCCCGGGACCGGATGCCGGCAAGCGGATCGTTCTTACAACGGAGGCTCAATAAGAATATGATCCCCGAGCGAATCAAACCGGCTTTGCAAGGAGTATTTCCGGCCCATATCGTCACTTGTTCGATGGAGGGCATGCCGAATATCGCTTCGTTATCCCAAGTATGGTATGTCGACGAGACCCATATTGCGCTGTCCCATCAATTTTTTAATAAAACAAGCAAGAATCTTCGAGAGAACCCTTTGGCATTCGTAAAAGTGCTTGACCCCGACTCCTTTATGTATTGGGATCTGGAGGTCGTCTACTTGCGTACGGAAACGGAAGGCAGCATTTTTCAGGAGATGACTGTCAAGCTGGAAGCGATCGCCACCTTAATGGGATTCGAGGGAGTTTTTCATCTGAAGGGCGCGGATATATACAGAGTTGTTAGCGTTAACGAATGCATGGAAGATTGGGAGTAGTCGATTAAAATGATGGATCGGAAAAGAGCCAAGGCGTTTACTTGTTTGCACGACCTGGTGGCGGAAATTCAACAGTACGATTTTCAGCCGGTCGAATTGCTGCGTTATGTGCTCCGTTTTCTTGAAGAAGCAATGGGATATCAACATTCCCTTATCCTGTCGTTGCGCCCCGATAACGGCAAGCTGCATTCGGTTTCGGGACGCGGGTTTCGCGCCGACGAGAAGCTGCATGATTTCCCCGTAGGCCAAGGGGTCATCGGCATGGCAGTGAAGCTTGGCAGGGCGATAAGAATAAACAACATCGGCTCCATCATTCGTTACTCTCAGACGATCAGGACTCGAATGGAAGAGCAGCGTCCCGAGGGTTCCGACTCAACCCTTCGATCTTCTCCGTCCATGAACAGTCAAATGGTTGTCCCTATAAAAAGAAAGGGACGTACGATCGGAACGTTATCCGTGGAGAGCGAGCGACCCAACGCCTTCGACGACGCGGATGAAGAGCTGTTGACTGTGGTAACGATGCTCGTGATCGAGGCGTTACATGAACTTCAAATCGCGTATACCAGCGTGGAAATGGAACCTAAGGAACCCGATCCATTACCGGAACCGGCAATCCTGTCCGCACGGGAAATGGAAGTAGCGCTGCTTGCGGCCGAAGGAATCAGCAATGCGGAAATCGCGGCCCGTCTTGTCGTCAGTCAACGCACGGTCTCGACTCATCTGGAACGGGTCTACCGGAAGCTGGATGTTCACTCCCGGAGCGCGTTGACTCATTATATCGTCTCCCATTACGGATTTCGTCCGACTGAATAAGAGATTGTCTCGCAGCGATGCGGCGGGGCAGTCTCTTTTTTTACGTTCAAATTACGTCGTTCAACCGACAAACATTACGTATTTGACCCGACTGTCGACCGCGTTAACCTCCTATATAATCATTCTTATCAGCTGATAACAATTAAGAACTGAAAGGAAGTTAGCGCATGGAATGGCTTGTTCTTGTTCATGTCTTGGCCGCAATTGTTGGGGTAGGTCCGGTATTTTTTTACTTGGTATTGTTCAGGAAGAACCAAACGGCAAACGAATTAAGTTATTCGGTTCGACTTTCCGCCAAGCTCGATTTTTTTCCTAAAATCGGTGGGACGCTTGCCGTCCTCAGCGGCATTGCCCTGGTCGTTCTCGGTTCTTACGGTTCGTTCATGCAACTGTGGCTGTTCGGATCGCTTCTGCTGTATGTCCTGATCCAGATCGTCGTCATCGGCTTGATTGCGCCCAGAGTCAAGGAGCTTCATGCCTTGTTATCAGGTACTGAGGGAGAGGCTGCCATCCAGAACAGCCTTCATACAGCAATTCGCCAGTGGTTTGTCGTGGCCTGCGTGCTCGGATTTGTCCTCTTTATGATGATGATCGCAAAGCCTGATATTTAACAAATAAGGAAAAGGAGATGAATTTTGATGAAAATATTGATTAAGGGTGCCGTCGTCTTAACTATGGATGAGAAGCTGGGAAATTTCCAGAATGCGGATATCCTCATTCAGGATTCGAAAATTATAGAGATCGGTCCCGACTTGGAAATAGAGGGCTGCGAAACTATCTATTCCCAGGGCATGATTGCGATTCCCGGCCTGATCGACACGCACCGGCATGTCTGGCAATCCCCCTTGCAAGGCATCGCGGCTGACTGGACGCTCATGGAGTATCTTCAGAATATGGGGCGGTATGGTTCGGTTTATCGTCCCGAGGACGTTTACGTCGGGAATTTATTCGGCGCCGTCCAATCGATAAATGCGGGAATAACGACGGTATTGGATTGGTGTCATATTCTGAATACGCCGGAGCATGCCGACGCGGCGGTAAACGGGCTGCGGGATTCGGGATCGCGGGCTGTATTCGGCCATGGCAATCCCGGCAACGGATTCATGGAATGGTTTTACGAAAGCCGTCTCTCCCATCCGGATGACGTTCGTCGCGTGAGACAAACTTATTTTTCTTCGGATGATCAACTCGTTACCATGGCCATGGCTATCAGAGGCCCGGAGTATTCCACCTTCGATGTAACGAAGCAAGACATTTACCTCGCGAGAGAGCTTGGGCTAAGAGCGAGTATGCACGTGGGGGGAGGAACGTTCGGTCCCCATTACCAGCCGATCAAGCTGCTGGACGAGGCGAACCTGCTCGGAGACGATCTCAACTTTGCCCACGGCTGCACACTGACGGAGGAGGATTTCAAGAGGATTGCGGCCACCGGGGGCTCCTTGTCCGTCACCCCGGAAGTCGAAATGCAGATGGGTCTTGGAAATCCCGCTACGGGACGCGCTATAAGCTGCGGATTGCGCCCCGGTCTGGGGGTGGACGTCGTGACGGCGGCAAGCCCGGAATTGTTCACGCAGATGAAGATTGCGCTTCAAGCGGATAGGGCGCGTTCCAACCAGCTGCTGATCGAAGAGGGTAAAATGCCGGAGCGGGTTCCCATGACGACACGGGATATCCTGAAGCTCTCCACGATCGATGGAGCGCGGACTCTCGGGTTGGATCATAAGGTCGGTTCTTTATCGCCAGGCAAGGACGCCGATCTGGTTCTGCTTCGGTTCCCCGAAACCCGGCCCTGTCCGCTCGGTTACGCGGCCGCCAAAGTGGTGCTCGAAGCCGGGATCGACAATGTGGACACCGTTGTCGTCGCGGGAAAAATCGTAAAACGAAATGGGAAATTGTCCGGACATTCATTCGAGAAGTTGCGCATGAAAGCCGAGGAAATACGGGAGCGTTTGATTTTCTCCGTAGAGAGCGTGTAAACCCGAATCTATGATTTTGAAATAAAAGGAGCGAATTTCATATGAAAAAGATGCTTGCAATGGCAGTTGGCATGTTTATTTTGTTGAGCGGCAGCGTATCGGCGCATGGAACGACAGTCCATCCGGAGAAGAACGCCGGCATTACGATTCGCGTCAACGGCGTTGAAGTGAAATCATCGGCGAACCATCAGTCGCCTAACGGTAAAGTATATGTTTCTGTGAAAGCATTCGCCGATTTGTTCGGCCAAACGTTTACCGTAAGCGAGGGACGCCGAACCGTCCAATTTAACGACAAAACGATTTCGGATATTCAGATGAAGCAAGGCGAACCGACGGCTTGGATCAGAGACTTGGCAAACGCCGTAAGCGCACAGAACGTAAGCTGGGATAAAGCGCACCAGGAAGTGTATGTGCTGGCATTGCCGGAAGGATCGGTCAAAATCTCCGAGGTTGTGCCTGCAATGGGCGAACATTGGGCGAATCCTCAAGCAGGCGAGCTTCCGGTCGGGCCGATCTATGGCGTGTACGACGGAAAGCTCGTGTTTCTGGAATATATGATTGCGCAAGACGATTTTGTAAAAGGAAAAAGCCTTATCAATCTCAGAGGTATGAAAGGCGTTCCGTCACCCGCTGTCGTCCAACTGGATGCAGAGTTCCAGCCTCAGGGACATCCGGGCTTTGAAGCTCCGCACTACGACATTCACGCGTATTTTATTACCGACGAAGAACAGCAGCAAATCAAATGATCGAAGGGCTATCCCCGTTGCTGCAGCAGGGATAGCCCTTTCCCCATAAGATTGACTACTAGAGGGATTATCTTTCAACTATTCTTCCAATGAGCGACAGTTTCGCTAACGAACGATTCGAAGGAACGCGGCTCCCGATTTAAGATTTCGCGTTGAAGCTCGAAATCGCGTTCAGTCGCTTGAAGCCCCTTGTCTTGAAAATACTGGTACATTATTTTAAAGTCTTTAGCCATCCATTCCGGCAGGACGGATCGCGATTGTTCAAACCACGCGTCCAAATCGTCTCCGCCATAGCGGATTTCCTCCCCTAAGATGCGGCTGTAGATGTCTGCGGTCGCATTTCCCGTCAATGGGTGCGGACCGACAATCGGATACTCTTTGCCCGCGTAACCATTCCGGAGGAGCGCATTAACGGCGGCATCCGCAATATCCCTTACATCTACGCGATTCAGTCCGATAGAACCGATCGGTTGCGGATAAATTCGATAATCAAGAATCGCATCCCGATACCAATAATCGTTCTGATAGAAATTATTGGGACGCAAAATGGTATACATGGCTCCGGACTGACGAATGGCCTCTTCAATCGGGATTTTGCTTTTGAAATGGGGAATATGTTTGGAGCCTTCCGGCATCGGCACCGATAAATATACGATTTTTTTTACGCCGGCTCTTTTGGCTGCCTCAACCGCTGCGAGACCTTGAGCGGTTTCCGTTTGAGAAAGGGCATTTAGCAAAAATACGGCATCCGCTTGATAAAAAGCCCCTGCCAGTGTATCAGGCGATTCCAAATCTCCCGGGCATGTTCCTACAGAGTCGGGCAAGCGGTTTGCAAGATCGGGATTCCGGGTCAGCACCCGAACCCTTGCTCCTTGCTTCGCCAAATTTGCAGCGACTAGACTCCCTACTGTACCCGTACCGCCTATCACAAGAATATTCATGTTTCTATCTCCTCACGTTTTTAGGATGCAGCTTCTAACGCTGACTTTAATTCCATCAAGCTATTCGAATCTAAACGGTTTTCCGCCAAACGAAGAACGGCCTCATAAGCTTCCCGCGGGGCAAAGCGTTTCATGCCGCTTAACATCGCGAAACGATCCGTATGTGTGATTGCGGGAATCATATAATGAAGGAATATCATCATGGCGTGAGGCGGGATGGAAGAGCGTATTTTGTCGGAATATTCATGGAGTTGTTCATCGGTCAGATTAGCCCACAACGCGTCCATTCCGGGCCCTTCTTCGTTCTGCAGGTGCATGAAATATTCGGCCGTGAAGCGGGTTAAGTCTCTACCCAGCTGATACCACAAACGGCGGCGTTCTTCCGATGAAATCTCCTGTTCGAGTTGATTGGCCATGGTAACGATGTTATCAAGCTTCAGATCCAACACTTGGTGTTCTTCTTCCAACCGCTTTGCCGTCTCCGGCGCATATTGCATGTATGGATCGTTCAGATGCAGATCTTCATCATGGGCATGAGCCTCCAAGATGATGACGACCCGTTTGAATTCTTCAAGAAACGACTTCAGCCCCTGTTCGTCGGATAGGATATCGATCGATCCCGTTTGAAAACAAAGGCCGCTTAACGCAGACCGGAGTCCCTTGTGAACGGGTCCGTAAAGATCATAACGGTTATACATGGACATACACTCCTTTGTCATTTGATTAGCTGCTGCTCTTCATCGGTAATGAAATAGGCATGGATATCATAGTGGGGAATTTCGAAGCCTTCATGCCCGTGTTCTTGGAACTCGATATCCGTTTGAATGACGGAAGGAGAAGGCAATCCTTTCATGCCGCCCAAATTAGGATGAGAGACTCCCTTGATAAAATCGTCCTGCGCGACCATATACTCGATAAACACCAGTTTCCCTTTGTACACGCCGTAGATCGGCCCGATCGGCATGTCTTGCAGGTTCGCCCAATGTTCACCCATCATGGGAACGACCGGTGTCAACTTGATGGTTCCTCCCGGCAGCGCCAGAACGTACGCTTCTTGTGTTTTCGCGTCCCAAGACACCTGCTGAGCGCCAACGGCTGCCGCCAGATCCCGGATCGGAGCAGTCGGCTCTCCCTTGTACATACGGATCTCTTTCAACGTTTTTCCGTTAAATACGGCGGTACGATTGTCTTTCGCCACCCTAACATCTTTCTCAAAAACCCGAGCGAAAGAATGGAGAGAGATAAATAATTTTCCGCTGGAGATATGATTGGCCCCGGAATCAACCGTCACGCCATTCACAAGAACGGATACGTGCTTGGTTTCATGGCCGGCATGGGCGGAAACCGTACCGACTGCTGCCAGAAATAGGCAAACGATAAACAACAACACCTTTTTCATTTTGTAAAACATCCTCCTACTATTTATTTGGTTTGTCAGTCTGACAATTTCAATTTTAAGAGTCCGGCGTTTGTTAAACGTTTCTTACGAACAACAAAAAACACTTCCCGAAAGGAAGTGCCGATAAAATACGAAAAATCGTAATATTATTATGAAAACATGGATTGAAATTTCTTTTCCAGCTCTTTCATATCCACTCGAACAGGCTCTACTTCGGATGGTAGCGGCGGAAAATCATGCTCACGTTCCAATTCCTGTCCCGTCATCTCCATAAACCGCAGCCGGTAATCCTCATTATGTGTAGTATGATATAAGCTTAAATAATTATGTGCAGCGGCTTCTACTTGTTCTCCAAGAATGAGCCCGCGTTTCCAGCATTCATAATCTATGGCAGCCTGATCCTGCAGATAGGGCTGTATCTCGCGAAGATCTTGGTATTGCTTCCAAGCCTCTTGTTCGCTTATCCTCCTCAAGTTGTAATTCAGGCAAACTTGCAGAAGGGTGAACCGAAACATATAATGAGTCCGTTTTAATCGGATCGCGAGGTCCAATGCCTCCTCGGTAATCTCTAGCGCCACAAGGTCATTGCCCTTCCTCTCTGACATTGTTAAGGCTTGAAGATGAAGAATAGCGCACAAAAAGGAAGGCGCATTTATCTTGCGAATATACCGGACCGACAGTTCGATCAACGTATCCGATGTTTCCCGGTCCGGCTGCCGCGTCAGTGAAAACCCGAAACGGCCTAGCATATAGGCACCAACCCGCATGTCCCCAACCGCACATGCTTCAGAGATTGCATAGGCATAACAAGCTTTCATCCGTTCATAATCACCAAGCTTGGAGTAGATGAATCCAAGCATACCAACCGCATTGCTCACCCCCAAACGCTCTCCCAACACTCGTGCATGGGCAAGCTTTTCGTTGATGCAGAAGGTCGCCTTATCATATTGCTCCAAATGGATATACACCAGAGATAGTCCGGCCAAGGAATGACTTACAAGTATCTTATCGTCTTTAGCCAGCCGGATCATTTCTTTGTACCAATACAGGGCTTTATCCAGATCGTATTGCTCCAAGAAGATGTTGCCGATTAACCCTGCGATACGACTGTCGTCTTTCATATCCCCGAATTTCGAATCCATAGCCATCCGTCGATCGAAGCATTTCAGACTTTCCTGACTGTCGCCTTTATAGTAATGGAGGATCGCCATAACCGACAGAACGGAGCTAATGCCTTGCAAGTCTCCGGCCCATTCGAATTCCAAATGAGCCTGCTTCAGGTAGGCCAAAGCTTCTTTATAATCGGATTTCAGCATGAGGCAGTTCCCAAGTGCCGTTTTGCACTGCGCTTTTTGCTGCATGCTCAGATGGGAACCGTTTGTCGCCAACCAATTCTCATAAACCGCTTGTGCTTCGTCCCGTCTGCCGGCTATTTCCCGCAGCCTTCCGAGTTCCAGAACAATCGGATGCTTATCCGTTTCCGGAACAATTTCCAAGAGCCTTCCGTAATAACTCGACATCTTATCCAACGCATGGACTTTCTCGGCGACTTTGGCAGCTTGTTTGTAATACGGTACGGCACGCCGCTTCATTCCCGCAGAATCCAGATGATGTGCTATTTGACCGGCGACGGAATCCAATTCACCTTCATGATTCGATTCAAGGGCGACCGCCACTTGTTCATGATACCGATGCCTAGCCACTTCGCTTAACGTTTGATAAGCGGTTTCCCGCAACCGATCGTGCGAGAATTCGAACCAACCGTCTCCGAGTTCGCGAAAAATATGTTGTTTCACAAGCAGCTCGCTTTGATGCAGAATCGTATCGGGATCTGATCCCGATGATTGTTTTAGCAGTTCAAGTGTAAAAGGCCGATTAATCACGGAAGCGAGATGAAGCAAATTTTGCGCTTGCTCCGGAAGTTGGAGGATACGGGTAGAGATGATCTTATGGATAACGGGCGCCCAATGCAGGTTAGCTGTATCATGGAGGGTATTTTGCAAGCTCCGCATCGTTTCGACAACGATTAAAGGATTGCCTCCGGCGTCCTCGAAAAACTTGTCCGACAGACGGGAATAAAGCTTGCGTTCCGAAATCGCAGAGGCCAACTGTTTCGATTCATCATTCGATAGCGGATGCAATCTGACATTAGTCAGCATATTTGCTTTATGCAAGGACGCAAGCAGCGCGGTCAATTCTTTCTTTTCTTCGCCGGAACGCTTCGTGGCAACCAGAACGATCTTAGACTTGCCATCCTGCCGGAACAAGTATTGCAGCCATTCAAGACTTTCGGCATCACACCACTGAATGTCGTCCAAAAATAATACACAAGGCTTGTCATGGTCGAAAAGGGAATGTTCAATCGCATCAAAAGTTTTTACCTTTTGCCAATTCTCCGTCAGCGGTCCCGGCGCCGTCAATTCCGGATGCTGTACCGATAGCTCTGGCATTAATCGGGCGATTTCAGTTAACCAGACGGGGGATAAGTTTTGAATCCGCTGGCTTCGGCTTTTCAACCAGGCGGTGATCGGCGCAAACGCAAGCCCCCCTGCGGCAGAGTAACACTTGGCAAAACCAACCGAAATCCCTTGTTTGACGAGCCAAGCTTTAAATTCTTCGGCAACCCTCGTTTTCCCGATTCCAGGTTCGCCTTCCAGCAATACGAAACTAGGGTTCGCAAGCGGTGATCGCCAAACGGAGAGCAGCGATTCCCACTCCCGATGCCTTCCCACAAAAGGAGCCGCGTCAGCCATTTGATGGAAAGCTGGATCCGTTTCTTCCTGCATCAAGGAATGATACAGCTTGTATGTAACATCTGAAGGCTGAATCCCAAGTTCTTTCTTCAATGTATTAGTGCAGTCGTTGTAAATTTTGGCGAGTCCGGTAATATCATTGTTTAGGGCGTGCAGCCTCATTAGAATCCGATAATATTCTTCCTTCAGATTATCCGAGGAGATTAGACGTTCCGAGTACGAGATAGCTTCTAGATAAAGACGGTTCGTTTCCAATTTGGACACCAGACGTTCGAGCGAAGCTTGATACAACCGTTGCAGTCTTTCCCTTTCCGATTCGATCCAATCGTCGTAGCTTCCGGGAAGCAAAGGTCCGGCATATAATTCGATGGCACGTTTCAAATCATGAAGGGAAGAACCTTCGGCGGAACGTTCGAAATCTTCCATATCCAAAAGATAAGGAGAATCTGGGTTCCATTTCAAGGAAAGCGCATCTGCAACCAAATATCGGTCCGCATCGGGAAGACATTTGCGAAGCTGGTGATACAGATTGCGCAAATTGGTCAAAGCCTGTTTCTCGGTCGAATCCGGCCAAAATAAAAAAGAAACATATTTACGGCTTTGCGGGGAGTTCCGATTCAGAAGCAAGTAAGCGAGCAGCAATAAAACATTACCGCCTGTAATTGAAGTTATGGGTTTGTCTTCATATAGTAGTTTGAAATTGCCCAATAAATGAATTCTGATCACACCGCACCTCAAGTGTAAAAAGATGAAATTTCAAAAAAAGAACGTCTCTGGCCCACCGGATGACGGACTAAGACGTTCTTCGCTGGTTGTATTACGGAACCTCTCTTAAATCGTATTGTAGCATATTTACTTAGGAAAGTAAGTAAATACCAACGGTGGAGAGAGCGACCCACCGCCTTCGACGACGCGGATGAAGAGCTGTTGACTGTGGCAGCGGCGCTTGTGATCGAGGCGTTAAGCCGAATCGGCGGGCAGTCTCTTTAATACGTTCAAATTACGTCGTTCAACCGACAAACATTACGTAATTGATCCGACTGTCGTCCGCGTTACCCTCCTATATAATCATTCTTATCAGCTGATAAGAATGATTTCTATTGATTTTGAAACGTTTAAGAAACGCTTCTTTCTTAAGATAAGGATTGTGCCGGTGAAAAGGCCGCAAGTAATGACGCAAGTCGATTCAGGAAGGAGGTTTTACGATGAAAAAGGTTACGGTTTGCCTGCTGCTGGCTGCAGCACTGCTTATTTCCGGTTTTTACGGCTCCGCCGACCATGCCTTTGCCAAAGTTAATGAGTACGAAGGGCAGCATCGATAAGAAGTGAAACAGCCATTTTTGAAGACTCAACAGACAACGAAGGGCTGTCCCATTAGGTTTGCATAGGGCAGTCCTTCTATTAGGAAGAAATGATGCTCTCGCATGCTGAATACACTTTGAGTCCGGTCGGCGATAGAGTTTCCGTACAATAATCAGGAGGGAGGGTTTTGACGGGGGTTCTTCAGTCATGCTTTGTTGGAGTCGGTACGAATAAAATCAAGATGCCGTGATGGCTGGCGGGCCGGCGCGGTGGGGGAGGGCGAGCGTAAGAGTTGCCTTACCGCTGCCTCACCTCGTAAAAGTCGCAATCCGTCCGGGAGTGGTAGGCGAAGTCGCCTACGCCGGACTGGACGACGACGGTATTCCCGTCGTAGCGGACGATCGTTCCGCCGCTATCGACGATATGGTCGTTCTTGAAGACGCGCAGGCGCGCCTGGCGTCGCATCGCTTCCTCGAAATCGGGATCGGTCAGCAACCGGATGTTCAATGCCATCGGATCATGTAGCTCCTTCTTGTTTGCGCCGGGAGGGCGGTCGTCGCGATTTCGCGGCATACCGCCCTCCCGTCTCTTTGGATGGAGTCTATTATACCGCAACGTGCCCGGGAAGGCACTTCCGAAGCGAGCGGAGATGCTCGAATCCATCAAGAGCGACCCGTTAGCCGGCGGACCGGAACCGGCGCCGGCTCCAGCCGTAGTGGCGGTCGCGACCGCGGAGGCTACGCATAGCGGGCCTTCGTCTCGGCGACGATCTCGGCGATCTTGCCCTCGAGGGCGAGGATTTTCTGTTGCCGCTCGACGATCTGCCGGGAGAGCGTCGTCAGCATGCCGAGCGAGTCGAGCGTCCCTCGGACCTCGGATTTCTTCGAGGCGTGCTTGAAGTTCGTCCACGCGGGAGAGCGGCTGCTTCGGGGCAGGCCGGCGGCGCTTCGGTGCGCTTTGATCTGCGTTTGGAGCGGCTCGACGGCGGAGAGCCAATCCCGCGCGGATTTGATTTTGCGCGCGGCGGTGGCTTTCGCGTCCTGGTGGGCCTCCGTCTTCGCGCGGATATCCTCGCGGGCAAGCTGGACGGGCAGCTTCATCGCGTCGGCCTGCGTTCGTAGCAGAGAGTTGAGCGTCTTGTTCTTGAGCAGCCTGGCGGCGGTAATCTGCTTGTTCAGCCCGGCGTAGGCGTCGAAAAGCGGCCGGTAACGCTCCTTCGCTTGCTTGACCTGCGCGTCGAGCTTGGCCAGCTTGTCCGCGTCGATGTCGCGGATTCGCTTGCGCGCCGCTCCGATCGCTTCTTCGTTGGCGAAATGAGCGGTCTTGATCCTCGCCTCGAGGGCGACGTCCTGCGCCAGCAAGGCGGCGAGATCGGCGTAAAGCCGGGTCAGCTTGGCGGCGTTGCCCGCGTCCGCGGCCTTGACGGTCGCGTCGAACGCGGCTTTGATCGGGGCGGTCAGCTCGACCGCCGCGGCGGACGCGAACGGCGCGGGAACAGCGGCCGCGAGGCAGGAGCACAGCAGGATGGCGAGCAGGACGAGCTTGAGCTGCGTTGCGGTTGTTCGGAATGGCATGGGGGAATTCCTCCTTCGGAATGAAGTCGTCGCCGAACGCAAAAAGCACCCGCAAGCAAGGCCGTCATGGGCCGTGGCTTACGGGTGCTTCCTCGTAAGGGATTTACATTTTACGGTAAGATCCGGTTGTGTCGTTCACTATACCCGATCTTTCGAGGGAGTGTCAAGGGGGTTCGCAGAGTTCTTTTCGAACTAAATGGGCGGAATCGGCGGGCTGTAAGTGGGTTTGGTCGAACTAAATGGGAGGAATCGGAGGTTCGGCGAGCCGTAAGTGGGTTTGGTCGAACTAAATGGGCGAAATCGGAGGCCTGGCGAGCTGTAAGTGGGTTTGGTCGAACTAAATGGGCGAAATCGGTGGTCCGGCGAGCCGTAAGTGGGTTTGGTCGAACTAAATGGGCGTAATCGGAGGTTCGGCGAGCCGTAAGTGGGTTTGGTCGAACTAAATGGGCGAAATCGGAGGCCTGGCGAGCTGTAAGTGGGTTTGGTCGAACTAAATGGGCGAAATCGAAGGTTCGGCGAGCCGTAAGTGGGTTTGGTCGAACTAAATGGGCGGAATCGGAGGCCCGGCGGGCCGTAAGTGGGTTTGGTCGAACTAACTGAGCAGAATCGGCGGTTCGGCGAGCTGTAAGTGGGTTTGGTCGAACTAAATGGGCAGAATCGGCGATCCGGCGAGCTGTAAGTGGGTTTGGTCGAACTAAATGGGCGGAATCGGAGGCCTGGCGAGCTGTAAGTGGGTTTGGTCGAACTCCCTGCGCCCCCGCCTTCAAAACAAAGCCATCTGCTCCTCGATCAGCTCCGGCGAGTCGTTCTTGACGTTGCCGACGAGCGGGGAAACGGGATACGCCCGCATTTTCGCCGCATCGTAAGGAACGAGCAGTCCCGTCAACCGCGCGACGTCTTCGTTGCCGCGGGCGAGCCACTCCGCCTCGTCCTCCGGACGCAGAATGACCGGCATTCGGTCGTGAATGTCGGCCATCAGGCCGTTCGGCGTCGTCGTGATGATCGTACAAGTGCTTATTTTGCGCCCGTCCGGCGACATCCATGTATCGTACAGCGCGGCCATCGAGAACACGGCCCCGTCTTTCAACGTGATGCGCATCGGTTGCTTCGCGTTCCCGCTCTTCTTCCACTCGTAGAAACCGTCCGCGGGCACGATCGCCCTTTTGCGGCGGATCAGCGTCTTGAACGACGGCTTCTCGAGAATCGTCTCCGCGCGCGCGTTGATCATCTTGCTGCCGATCTTGTCGTCCTGCGCCCACGAGGGGACGAGCCCCCAGCGCAGCTCGCCGAGCCTGTTCGCGGTGCCGTCGTTCACGACGGCCGGCACCATCTGCATCGGCGCCAAATTATATTTCGGCGTGCGGTAATAGGTGGTCGGCACTTCGCTTAAATACCGCAGCATGAGCTCTTCCATGGACACCACGACCGTATATCTTCCGCACATCGCCCGTCCCTCCCAATGCCACAAGTATAACCCCATTCCGGCCGAAAATCCAAAAAAAAAGCGCCGAGCCCTTTTTCGGACATGAAGGATAAATTGCCACTTGCACGGGAACAATTGTTCGTAATATGATACAAGAACAGACGTTCGCATTAAGGGGTGAAAAACGGCATGCCTCCCGAACGCACGATTTTTTTGGTCGACGGCCAATCGTTCTACGCGTCGGTCGAGAAGGCCGCGCATCCGGAGTATCGCGACAAGCCGATCGCGGTCGGCGATCCCGAGAGGAAATCAGGCATTATTCTGGCGGCGTGCCCGATCGCGAAAGCCAAGGGAGTGACGACGGCGGAGAGGATCGGCGAAGCGCTCGTCAAGTGCCCGGATCTGGTCGTCATCCGACCGCGAATGCAACGGTACATTACCGTTTCGTTGCTGATCACGGAAATTTTCGAATCGGTCACGGACCAAGTCGAGCCGTATTCGATCGATGAGCAGTTTCTCGACGTGACGGGGTCGATGGCGACTTTCGGCAGCGCGGCGGAGATTGCCGAGTCGCTTCAGTCGCGTATTTTGTTGTCGACGGGAGTGTGGTCCAGAGTCGGCATCGGTCCGACGAAAATTCTCGCCAAGATGGCCACGGACAACTTCGCGAAAAAACGGGAAAACGGCGTGTTCCGGCTCGGCTACGAGAATATCGAGAAGGATCTGTGGACGCTCCCCGTCCACCAGATGTTCATGGTCGGCTCCCGCATGACCAAGCATTTCATATACATGGGGCTCAATACGATCGGGGACATCGCGCGCCTGCCGCTGGCCGACTTCAAGAAACGGCTGAGGCAGCGGATGGGCAAGCAAAGCGACATTCAGGCGGAGTATTATTGGCAGACGGCGCGGGGCATCGATCCGAGCCCGGTCGTGTCGTCCATTCGCGGCGACCTGAAGTCGGTCAGCCACGGGAAGGCGCTACGCAGCAGCCTGTACCGCAAGCTGGCGGACATCGAGGTCGTGTTGCTCGAGCTGGTCGTCGAGGTGTGCCGGAGGGCGCGCCGGCTCGGCTATCAAGGGCGGGTCGTATCCGTGGGCGCCGCGGAGACGGACGGGGAAAGGGCTTCCGGGTTCGGACGGCAGACGACGCTGCCGCATGCGACGTCGCTCACGCACGAAGTGGCGGCGGCGGCCCGGAAGCTGTTCGAGGATCACTGGCAGGGCCTGCCGGTCAGCCATCTCTATATTTCGCTTACGCAGCTTTCCGACGACAGCACGTATCAACTGACTCTTTTCGAAGACCGGGCCGCGACTTACGACATCGAGCGGGCGACGGACGGGATCAAGGACCGCTACGGGAGCGACGCGATCATGCGCGCCTCGTCGCTGCTTGCTTCCGGCGTGGCCAAAGAGCGGTCCGAGCAGATCGGGGGGCATTACAAATGAGCAAACTGGACGGGAACGAGAGGTGGAAATCCAAAATGCTGCTGACCGAGCATCAGGAGCAATATCAGGAGCGCCATAAGAAGCCGCTCGCGGGACGGGCGACGAACGAGGAATTGAAGATGATCCGCGACGTTATCATGCTCCCGCATATGCTGACGATGAGCGACAAGAGCTTGCAGGAAGTGAAGCGGGTCCCGAATTTGTTTAAAAGGACTTTCGAGCAAGTCGTCCAACTGATCATGAACAAGATCAGCAAGGACCTGTTCTCCCTGCGCCGCGAGCTGAAAAACCGGAACATCAAAGTGTTCGACGACGAGACGGCGGACGGCATTATTTATCACCGTTACGTGTGCAGGGGTTACGAAGACCGGTTCGGGATCGTCCGCGAGACGTTGCGGTCGGAGATCAGCGTGCGGCTGGCCCGGTACGCGTCGGAGGTCGTGCACCCGGAGGCGACGGGGGAGGAAAAGTGACGCCCGCTACATCTCCTTGGCGAGAGAGGCGAGCTTGGTCATCGTTTTCCAATTGCGCATCGTCATCGTCACGCCCAGCTTCTGCAGGTTGGCCGCGAGCTTCGAGTCCAGAATCGTCTGGTCGAACAGCAAGTAGACCGAAAGCCCGTCGATCGCGTACTTGTCTTTCTCGTAGGTGCCGAGCTTGTCCACGGCTTCAGGCTTCGGCGCCTCGTCCAGAAGAGTGACGTAGAGCACTTCTTTGCCGAGCGGGCCGGTGGCCGCTTGGATTTCTTCTTCCGAGAAGGGCAGGCGGGCGAGAATGCTCTCGAATTCCGCCTGCGTCCTCAGAATGACGCTGATCCGGAAGCCGAACGTCGACTGGATCGCGTTCTCAATTCGCGCTCGCAGTTGGGCGGGCTGTTCGTCCGAAGCGAACAGAACGTTGCCGCTCTGAATGTAGGTTTGTACTTGGGCTAGTCCGAGCGCTTCGCACATGGCTTTGAGCTCGCTCATCTTGATTTTGTTATGCCCGCCGACGTTGATGCCCCTCAGCAGCGCGATATAGATGGTCATTCGTCCTATCCCCTCTCGAATCCGTTCCGATAATCGCTAGAATAACTTTTCAAGTCGAGTATATCGGATTATGATATAATTCACGAATATAGCGTTTACAATCGGGCCCGGCAGAACGAACGCGCGGCGCGAACGTAACCCTTTAAGTCGCTCGCCGGAGGCCCCGTGAAAATATGAACTCGACAATGCTGCCCCCCATTCGGACTTACGAAGCCAGAGACGGAAAATCGTTATGCTACCGCCATTATCGGGCGGACTCGGATAAGCTGATCGTACTGCTGCACGGCATTTCGGAGGACGGACAATATTTGCATCCGCTCGCGGAATTCGTTTCCCGGCGGAATCTGGCTCAGGTGGTCGTTCCCGACCTTAGGGGTTACGGACTGCACCCGGTTCGCCGGGGGGACGTCGAATATATCGGTCAACACGACGACGATATCGAGGATTTGGTGCAAAGGTTGATGCGGGAGGAAGGCGCCCCGAGCCGGCTTATTCTGGCCGGCCATTCGGGCGGAGGCGCCAACGTCATTCGCCTGGCCTTGCACAAGAAGCTCGCAAGGGAGACGCACGCCTACCTGCTGCTCGCCCCCGCGGTGCATCCGAAAGCGCCGATCAACCACAAGAAAAACCCGTGGAGCACGATCCAGCTTCGCATGCCGAGACTGGTCGCGCTCACGATGCTCAACGCGGCGGGCATCCGTCTCATGAACGGAATGACGGTCATGATCAATGATAAGCCGATAGCTCAAAGGCACGGCCGCGAGACGCTGGAGCTCAGCTACCGGCTGCTCATGTCCCGGACGCCGAAGGCCAAGTACGAGCGCAACCTGAAGGCGATGAGCCAGCCGACGCTCGTGCTCGTCGGGGAGAAGGAAGAAGTGTTCATTCCCGGGCAATACGCGCCGCTGTTCTCCGAGCACAACGGGGCGCAGGTGAAGCAGATTCTGGACGCCGACCACGACGGCATTCTGTCGAACGCGGGAACGTTCGAGGAAGTCGAACGCTGGTTGAGAGGGATGGACGAATAGTACGTTGGAGGGAAGCCGCATCTCGCGCGAGGTGCGGCTTTTGTGCGCGCGGTGGAGGGGCGGCGAGATAGTGTGTTTGGGTAAGTAATTCGGCGTCCAAACTAGAGAGGAGGGCGAGCGAGTGGACGGATGCGAGACCATTTGTAACCGTCGCTTGCATCAATCTGTTTCATGTGTTAACCTTTGTTTGAACGTTCATTCAAACGAGTGAATCCGGTGCAACCGGCCATCCGCAACGGCCGGCTACGACCGGTCATCCGCAAAGACCGGCGATCCGCAAAGACCGGCGATCCGCAACAAGCAATCCCAACTCCATTAAGGCAAGGTGCGTGCCGATGACAGACGCTGATAAAAGAGACAGAATAATCGCCGCCGCCTATGCCGTCTTGTCGGAGAAAGGCTACGACAAAGCGTCGACGAAGGAAATCGCGAGCGAAGCCGGCGTGGCGCAAGGTTTGATCAATTATTATTTCTCGAGCAAGGACCTGTTGTTCGCTGAAGTGTTCCGCAGGGAAACCGAGAACTACTGCGCGTCCTTCGACAGCCGGCTCCCGAAAGGCGAAGGGGCACTGACGCAAGAATCGATCGCGGGTTTGCTCGAGCTGTCCAAGAACAAAGTGCTAGAAGAACGCGACTGGTTCCGCCTTCGTTACGAGCTGTTCGCCATCGGGCTCAGGAACGAATCGGCCAAGGAAACGTTGAAGGAGATGCTCTCCTCTGAGCGCAAGCACATCAGCGAGCGGGTCACCGAGATGACGGGACTTCCGCGCGAGCAGATGGACGTCTTCGCCTCGATCATATATTCGATCTTCGAAGGCTTGGGCCTGCAGAAAGTCGCGGACCCGGATTTCAAGTACGACGAAGCCTACGCGATGGTGACCGAGATGTACGGCGCTTACTACGAAAGTTTGACGAAAAAGAGAGAGCCGTGAATACGCGGATCTCCTTTTTTAGCCCTTGTCCTGTTTGAACGATCAAACAATAAAGGGCATAGATATTTGACGTCGCGAAATACCAGGTTCAAGCGCGGACGGCATTCGCAACAAGAGTCATCGACGGCGCCGCGCGATCAAAAAACAGAGAAAGACGGTGGAGAGGCATGCATGGTTTACTGAATGGCTGGGGAAAGGCGCTTTATAAAGGGAGATGGTTCGTCGTCGCGTTCTGGATCGTCGTGGCGTTGCTCGGGGGCGCCGCGTTCGGCAAGCTGACCCCGCTGCTGAGCGGGGGCGGATGGACAGTACCGGGCTCCCAATCGCTGGAGGCCGGCAAGCTACTCGCTTCGGAGTTCGAAGGCCGGGCGGAGAGTTCGATGACGCTCGTGCTGCGCGATCCGCAGCATGCGGTCGGGACGCCGGAATATAACGGGAAGCTGAAGCAGATCGTCGACCGTCTGAAGACGGAAAAAGGCGTATCCGGCGTGTTCAGCGTGCTGGACTCGTCTCCGGAAATCGGAGCGGGCCTCGTCGGCAAAGATCCGAACATGAGCATCGCTTTCGTGGACATGAACTTGAAGATTGATTTTGTCATCAATAACGTACCGGATTACCAGAATCGCGTCGTCGAACAGGCGAAGAACCTCGGCGTCGAAGCGTATCTCGTCGGCGAAGCGCCGTTCTGGGGCGAGAGCAGCGTGCAAAGCCAGGAAGGATTGGCGAAGGCGGAGATGATCGTGTTCCCGCTCATTATCATCATCCTGCTCATCGTGTTCCGCTCCGTCGTCGCGACGGTGACGCCGCTCATCGTGACGATCGCCTCGTTGCTTTCGGCTATGGGCATCATCTACCTTGTCGCAAGGGAGGTGGAGCTGTCGGTATTCGTGACGAACTCCGCGATGATGCTGGGGCTCGGCGTCGGCATCGACTACTCGCTGTTCATCGTGAGCCGGTTCAAGGCGGAGCTCGCCAAAGCGGGCAACACGAAGCAGCAAGCGATCGCGAAGACGCTTGAAACGGCCGGACATACGGTGTTCTTCTCGGCGCTCACCGTCATCGCCGCGCTGTCCGCGCTGTTCATCGTGCCGCTCGACGCGATCAAGGCGATCGCCTTCGGCGGAATCGCCGTCGTCTTCGTCGCGGGGTTGGCCAGCTTGACGCTGCTTCCGGCCGTACTCGTCATTCTCGGCCAGCGGATCAACAAGTGGAGCCTGCCTTTCCTGAAGCCCCGCGAAACCGGCAAAGTCAGCGCGTGGAGAAGGTGGACGAGAGCGATCATGCGCCGTCCGGTTCTGATCACGGCGGTTACCGTCATCGCGCTCGGCGCGTTCGCGTCGCCGGCGCTCGACATGAAGCTGGATTCGCCGGACGTTCGCACGCTGCCGGCGGATACGCCGGTTCGGCAAGGCTTCGTGCTCATGGAGAAAGCGTTCGGCGTCGGCGCGGCCAATCAGATCGCGATCGTGCTTCATAACCCGTCCGGCGACTTAAGCTCGCCGGACGCGATCGCGAGTATCGCCGGGCTTCGGGCCGAATTGGCGAAGCAGGAGCACGTGCTGGCGGTCACGGCTCCGACGTCGTTCCTGCCGGGCATGGAGCCCGCGGCCGTGTCCGGCGCGCTCCAATCCGGAGGCGCGGCGCTGCCCAAAGACGTCAAATTCATGCTCGACCGCTACCTCGGCGACGAGCGGCATACCGCCCTGCTCGAAGTCATGCTCGATCAGTACGGCTCCAGCGACACGGGAAGGGACGTCGTGAAGCATCTGCGCGACGACGTGCTGCCGTCGTTCGCGCTGCCGGCGGGAACGACGTTCCATATCGGCGGGGAGACGATGGCCGGGATCGATACGTCCAAGGCGATCAACGATAGCCTGTTGCCGGCGCTAGGCATTATGCTCGTGCTTATCTTCCTGATCCTGGTGCTGACGTTCCGCAGCTTGCTGCTGCCGCTGAAGGCGATCGTCTTGAACCTGATCTCGGTCGCGGCGACGTACGGCATTCTCGTGACCGTGTTCGCGCTCGGCTACGGCTCGGAAATATTCGACGTCGAATCGAACGGGTACATCATTCACTTCGTGCCGATGCTGCTGCTGGCGCTGCTCTTCGGTCTCAGCACGGACTATGAGGTGTTCCTCGTCAGCCGGGTGAAGGAAGAGTACGACCGGACCGGGGCGCACGAGGAAAGCATCGCCGAAGGGATGGAGAAGACCGGTCCGCTCATCACGGGAGCCGCGGTGCTCATGATCGCCGTGTTCGCGGGCTTCGCCTTCTCCGGCGTGCTGCCGATCCAGATGCTCGGCTTCGGCATGGCGGTGGCGATCGCGCTCGACGCGACCGTCATCCGGATGATGCTCGTGCCGGTGACGATGAAGCTGCTCGGACGGGCGAGCTGGTGGTTCCCCGGCCGCGCGGCAACGGCGGCTTCGGAGAAAGGGAAATCGTCCAAACGGAGTGATAAATCGGTCCCCGCGACGAATAAATAATAAGGTAGCCATTTCGAAACGGGAGGCCGCCGAGAATGATCGCTGCGATCTTGGTCGGGATTGTCGCGTTGCAGCATGCTTACTTCCTCATCGTGGAGATGTTCCTATGGACGTCTCCGGGTACGCGGAAGCGGTTCGGGACGTCCTCGAGCTTCGCCCGGGATTCCAAACCGCTTGCCGCGAATCAAGGGTTGTATAACGGTTTCCTGGCGGCGGGACTCGTATGGGGGCTCATGTATCCGAACGCGTCCGCCGGGTATCAGATTCAGACGTTCTTCCTCGTCTGCGTGCTCGTAGCCGCTTTGTACGGAGGTTGGTCGGTGAAAAAATCGATTCTGTACGCGCAAGGCATCCCGGCGCTCGCGGCGTGGATCGCGGTGCTGCTGACTTGGTGAACGGATGCGGCGCCCGACGATCGCATGAAAGCATCGCGCAAAAAAGCTTGCCCTCGGGCAAGCTTTTTTGCGTGCCGCTTGTCTAAGGAAAATGAAGTTGTGGGAAACATTTACATACGCAAGACCGTCTATATAGATTGAGGTGTTGACGATGAGACGGTGCAAACATTGGGGACGGATTTCGTTCGTACTCATTATGATGATGGTTGCGGCCAGCTGCGGTAATTTGGGCAAAGGATCATGTAACGCTGACATTGATTGGGTCGATTTCCTGATGATCAATAACGTTACGTATTATCAAAACGACGATGGAACCAAGGTTATAACGGCAGAGCAACTTGGGAAAAAGGTAGGGAAAGTCTCCTACATGCTTAATGGGCATGCTTGTACGGATCACGCGACTAAGAACGGGGATGCGGCATTCCTTCCGATCGGTACCGTTGTTTATGCATTGAAGGGTTACAAATCGGAGTTTCGAGTCGTAGCGAATAACAAGGCTTACGAAGTAAAAGAAAATCCGAATGCCGCAACGATGGGGGATCTCATGGACATTGAAGGCAAGGTGGAGATAGTCAGCCTGGAAAGCGGCCAAGACGGCAGTCCAATCGGCAACTTCAGTCAAGAAGCGTCATCTTATTTCATAAGCGAACTTCTACCTTTGTCTTATGTCGGTTTCGATGCAGTCTACGAGAAAGCCAAACATGAAGCGGGAATTTTCCTGCGCGTGCACCTTCAAGACGGCACATCATTTCGGATGGTCTACTATCCTAAAGCGAATGGTTTTACGGCAGGAGCCTTTGGAACGGAAAAGTTGAAAGTATTAACATGTCTCAGAGATCACAAATTAAAGCTGCGGCGGGATTGTGAAGGACAGTGTGGGAAAAAGGTTTTTTATGGAAATGATCGAATATTTTTAAGGAGTTATTTTCATCATCGATAATCGTGAGGCGGGAGAGGGTATTTTGCAGACGACGATAGCGATTGATTTAATTGAAGTAGCGCCATTCAAGGCCTTGGCGGTACGGACGGGAACGACACCGGACAAGAGCGGGACGCGGACGGCATGGAGCATGCTTACAGAGCAGGTCCCCCTTGAGGATGCGCGACTCACGGATGAGCCTTCCGCCTATGTATTCATTCCGCAGGAGCAATGGAGCAAGCAAGTCGATACACTCTGGGTCGGACTGGCGGTTCGCGAGTTCGGAGACGCACCGGAGGGCATTGAGACTCTGGAGGTACGCGGAGGGCTCTGCGCCCGCGCCCGCGTATGCGGGAATGAGGCGCATATGTGGCGCGTATATGATGCGATGTTTGCATGGCTAGAGCAGTCGCAGGATTATGAGCTCGATCGGCGCGAAGGAGTACTCGGAATGGAGACGGTTCCGCTCCACCCGTTGAACGCTCTAACAATCCCCTATTCGGAAATCGAGACATTCGATTTTACTATGCTATACCCGGTACGCAAGAAATCGGGGCTCTAATGCCTTCGGACCTTATTTATTTGGAGAGAGCGTGATCGCTAATGATTATCGAAACCAAAATCATCGAAAAACCAGCCTTCATTGTCGTCGGCATCACCGAAACGATTCATTTTAATTCGTCTTTGCCTCCTTCCGAGAATGCCATTGCCAATCTGTGGGGCCGATTCGGCGAGCGAATACCGGAAATTACGGGGTTGCTCGGTTGGCGAAGCTTCGGTCTCATGCTTCAAAATCAGGACAATTCGTCCGGCGCGCCATTCGACTATACCGCAGCTGTGCAAATCTATCAGGATGGCAACATCCCCGAGGGTATGACGCGGATTGAAGTGCCGGCTGCGCGCTATATCGTGCTGACTCATCGCGGTCCTCTAGACGGAATAAGTGAAGCGTTTGGACATTTCTGGGGGCATTGGCTTCCGAACAGTCCATACGAGTACGACGGAGGGACACGAACCGGTAAATACGAATTCGAGTTTTATGACCAGCGCTACACGAAGCCGGACGATCCGAACTCGGAGATTGACTTATATTTTCCTATTCGAGAAAAATAATAAATGACCAGCCCATTTGAGGGGGACTAGCCAATGACTAGCCGCGAAGTGAAAGATCTAAAGCGTGATGTTATCGCCCTTGTCCTAGCAGTGGCGGTTATCGGGCTTGTCTTCCTTGTTACTTGGGTATCTAGGACGGTTAACGATACGACGCCTATAACCCGCATAGCCGAAGCTGCCGATCACTTAGGCAGGTTCGTAGAAGACTATGATTCACTTACGCCCGTTCAATTAATGACCGCCGACCTTGAACCGCAAATATACGTAGAAGCCGCCACCATCGCACCCGACGAAGGAACTGCAAACGACCTACGCTATGCTGCCGAACTGATTACGAAGTATAACGACGGCGCAGGGGTTGAAACGCTGCAAGAAGCCTACGATATATTGACCGAAGTTATCTCGCATTTCCGCGAAGCAGCTAAAACTACATAAAGTGTAGTTTTTACCTAATCGTTCGCTTGGCTTTACCTTTGTTCCCCGGTGCCCTTACTCTTCGGTGTTAGGATACTAAACATAACCGCGCGGTTCATGTTGAGATTCTGCCAAATAGAGTACGGAGGGGAAGATGATCGGCCTCCGACTCCCCCTCCTCGAGCGCAATCGATATTCCTGCAAAAGTGCAGGAATAACTCGATTGCCGCGCGCTTGAGGCAGGCGAAACCTGCAAATGTGCAGTTTTTAGTTCCAGCCGGGCGATAAGACAATTTTGCTTGATTCAAAACCTGCGCTTTTGCAGGTTTTATCTTTTTTTAGGGCTAGAAAAGAATCAAAGCCTGCATATTCGCAGGCTTTATAATAGCGCACGATCATATCGTTTTAGCCTCATCATTCAGCGGAATGGCGGCCGGCCGGCTGAATCGTGGACAGCCCACCCAAGAAGCCGATCAAGAGCACGAGCATGTGGGAGAGCATGCCGGCGCCGCTGTGCCAAGAGAGGACGGCGCTCCCCACGTACATCCACCAGAAAAGCGGCGGGAGCTGCGCGACGATGAGCAGTACCGCCGACAGCAACGTCAAGCCCCACAGGAGGCGGCGGAATAAGGGGGAACCCGATAGACGGGAGACGAACGTTCCCGCGAACATGATGATTCCGCCGTATAGCGAGCAGACCGCCCACAGCTTCACGGCCCTTTCTTCCGAGCTGATCTCTTGGCTTAGACCGGAGAGAACGGACGGAATATGGAACACGGAAGGCATGTACAGAGCGCCGAGAACGACGGACAACAAGGCGGCTACGCGGATCAGCGAGGCATGGCCGATACGAAGGAAAATCATGGGCGTTCACTCCTGGCGTTAAAGTTCCGTTCGCGTTATCCAATAGACGCAGGGATGGGGAAGATTGTTCCCGTTATCGGCGCTTTGGGCGCCATGTAGATTTTAACAGCGGCATTCGCGATTGCAAGGTAAGCGAGCAGGGCGCAGGGGCGCGAAAATCGTCGTCGCGGCGTGTTATTGCTCATATTAGCGCTGACGGTCGCCGCCCGAAACGTTCCTCGCGCGCGGCATCGCGGCATGCTGTTGTCGGCGATCCTCGTGCTCGCGCGAATAAAGTTGTAGAGATAACGTAAGACCTTCGGCTAGTTAGCCGGGGGCTCCTGATGCATCTGCGAAATGATCATAGGGACCTTGCATACTTACTTCTTCGCAAGCTCCAGCAGTTTACGAAGATCGCGGGACATCGACGTAGGCGAGCATTCGGCACCCGAGCGGAGACGGTCGATGAGCGCGACGGCTTCCAGGCTAGTCACGGTGCGCACGTCGGCGCCGGAGCCGAGGCTGTCGCGCATCTAACGCTCGGCGGCGGTGCCGCCCGCCGCGCCGGACCCGGCGCCTTTCATGGTCATCCGGCGCGCGAACGGGCTACCCGTCGGGCACGCGATGCGCGTGCATATTCAGATGCTGGTCCGTCGCATGCCGCTGCAGGATATTGCTTTTTTAGAGATTCCCGGGGTGGGGGACAAATATTCGCCAAATACCGGACGGAGTCGGTTGGCCGGCGGCATAATCGCGGCCGAGTTGACGAGCGGGAATCCGAGAGGAAGGCATCCAAGATGCCGTTGAATGCGTCGGGGGCGTCCGCGTTCGCGCAATGACCGGCTCCGGGGATAACGGCGAGCCGCGAGCTCGGCTCTAGCCGATGCAGTTCCGTTGCGGCATCGCGCGCGAGATTCAAGTCGTGCTCTCCGACGATAATGAACAGCGGATAAGGCACGGGCGTCGTTCTCGGAGAGAACAGGGCGTTAGATCCGCCCATAGAGGCGAACGACCTTCTTCGGAACGAACGGAGCCCTTGAGCGAATAAACGGCGTCCTTGGTCGGTGCGGCAGGATACGGAGAGGACGTACTTTTTTGAACCGCGTCATCGAGAAGAGAATGTACATGATCCACTTCAAGCCTTCTTTGCGCTGCGCCGACAGAATTCGTTCGTTCGCGATTGCCCTGCGGGCTCGAGCGAAATATAGCACAACCCGCGCCGTCATGGTATGATTCGGAAGACTATGAACGGAGAGGAAAGAGCGCTGTTGAAGACGTTGGTCATCGCGGAGAAGCCCGATATGGGCCGCAATATCGCCTCCGTTATCGAGCCCAAAGCTCAGAATAGACGCTCCTATCTTGAAGGAGAAAACTATATCATCACGTGGGCGATCGGGCACTTGATCGGATTGGCGGAGCCCGACCTCTACGACGAGAAATACAAGAAATGGCGGTTCGGCGACTTGCCGATCATCCCTGATCAGTTCAAGTTGCTGCCGAACCCGAATACGAAGGATCAACTGAAGGTCATCGAAGAGCTGGCGGCCCGAAGCGGCGAGCTCGTTAACGCGTGCGATGCCGGGCGCGAGGGGCAGCATATTTTCTCCCTCATCGTCAGGCACTTGTCGCTGAAGCAACCGGTGAAGCGGCTATGGATATCCGACCTTACGGCGGAGACGATTCGCAAAGGCTTCGATCAGCTGAAGGACAATACGGAATACGACAACCTGACTCAAGCGGCCAGGGCGCGAAGCGAAGCGGACTGGCTGATCGGCATGAACGGCTCGCGCGCGTTCACGACGAAGCACAACGAATTGCTGTCCGTCGGGCGCGTCCAGACGCCGGTGCTCGCGCTTATTTACGACAGGCAGAAGCAGATCGAAGCGTTCGATTCGCTGAAGTTTTACGACATTACCGGGATCTTCGCTCAAGGGGACGCCGCGCCGTATAAGGGCATCTGGCAAGGGGACAGGCTGACCGATCCGGAGAAGGCGGAAGCGATCGCGAACAAGGTCCGGGGCAAGACGGGAGCGATCGCGAGCTACGAGGTCAAGGATACGAAGGAGTATCCGTTCAAGCTATACGACCTGACGTTGTTGCAGCGGGAAGCGAACGGCAAGTTCAGCTTCTCGGCGAAGAAGACGCTCGACGTCGCGCAGGCGCTGTACGAGAAACACAAGGTCATCTCTTATCCGCGGACGAACTCGAACTACGTTAACGAGCAGAACATCCCGGAGATGCACAAGATTCTGGACGCGATGAGAAGCTCTCCGGATTATGGGGACTTCGTGCAGGGCGCTAACAAGCGGTTCGTTCACGTGAACAACAAGAACGTGTGCAACCCGGCCAAGGTCGAGGATCACCACGCGATCATGCCGACGATGAAGAAGCCGCAGGGGCTTTCCCCGGACGAGCGCAAGCTGTACGACCTGATCGCCAAGCGGTTCCTTTCTCACTTCTATCCGGCGGCGGAGTATAAAGTACATACCGTTCTCACCGAGGTGGAAAAGGAAACGTTCAAGACGACGGTGAAGCAATTGCTATCGCTCGGGTGGAAGGTCATTTACGCCGCGGATGCGCCGTCGTCCAAGCCGTCTTCGTCCGGCTCTTCCAAGGACGGCGGCAAGGACAAGGAAGACGGAGCGGGATCGGCGGAAGACGAGACGCTGGAGACGGACGCGCATTTCGAGATCGATCCGGCCGGGTCGGTCGTCTGTTCCGACGTCGAAGTGAAAGAGAAGGAAACGCAGCCGCCGAAGCACTATACGGAAGGCACGCTCCTGAAGGCGATGGAAAGCGCGGGCAAGCAGATCGAGGACGAGGAGCTTCGCGACGCGATGAAGGATTCCGGACTCGGTACGCCGGCGACGCGGGCGGCGACGATCGAACGGCTGAAGAACGTCGGTTACGTCGACATGCAAGGCAAGAAGATCATGATCACGCCGAAGGGACGGACGGCGATCGAGCTCATCCGCGGAGCGGGCGTCGAGCTGCTCACGTCGCCGGAGATGACGGGCCAATGGGAGCGCAGGCTGACGGAAATTTCGCGCGGACAAGCGTCGGCCGACACGTTCATGGGCAACGTCAAAAGGTTTACGAGGTTGATCATCGACAAGGTTAGCGTTCAACGGCCGGCGGCGAGGAACGCGTTCGCGAAGCCCGAGCCGTCCGCGAAAGGCGGCAAAGGCAAGGAGGGGGCGGACGACCGGAAGAAGGCTCGGGAGTCCTCCAAGGCGGCAGCCGCCAAGTCATCCGCCGCGACGCCCGGCAAGAACGCCAAAGCGGCAGCCGCCAAGCCGGAAGCGGCGGGCGGACAGCCCGGCACGATCGGCGTATGCCCGCGTCCAGGGTGCGGCGGCCATATTTTCATGGGACGCAAGGGATACGGTTGCAGCCATTATAAGACGGGGTGCGGCTTCGTCATCTGGAAAGAGAGCTTCGACCGGACGTTAACCGACGCGATGGTCAAGGCGCTCGTCGAGAAAGGAAAGACGGGCAAATTGAAATTCAAGACTCCCGAAGGCGAAGCTTACGAGGGTATCATCGTGCTGAAAAAGGCGGAAACGGGCGAGCTTTCGCTCGAGCGAATTTGACTTTCGCCGAATACGCGACAAAAAGACTAGTCCCGATGCCGGGGACTAGCCTTTTTTACATGGCGCGCATCATGGTTCGCAAGATGCAGGTAAGCGCTTCCAGAACTAATCGTGGTTTATTCTTCCATTCGACTCGCGCATGAAGGAAAAAGTCGAACGCCGAGCGGTTCAAGAGCATTGCGACTTATTGGAGATTGATCTATTAGCCTATTAAGTTATCGGCACTCGTTCATTCGGACTAGATAAGATCCGTGCCGTTCGGCATGACGCAATATTCAGAAAATTGAGGAATTAGATGGATTCAAGGAACTTCGTTTCGCCGCTTATGATTAGACACATCGAACCAGCGAACGACACGCTCCGCTGAATCTCGATAAAGGCAAAGCCGACGAAAGTCGGCGACGCAAAGCTATAGGGGCTAAAACGCGAGAGCGTGATGCCAGCCAGCTGCCGAAAGATGAAGGGGAGTTTCTTTAATGAACCCTCCTTTCGGGAAAAGGTGGGTTATTTTGCGTATGGAGGGGGGATTTCAGTCGAATGAAGCTGATCATTCAAGAGAGCGGACAGCTCGTCGGCCATCGAATCGCGGAGGCGTATTCCTTCCCGCGGCGATTCAGAGGGCTTATGCTGACGGGTTCGCTATCGGAAGGGTCCGGCTTGCACATTCGACCGTGCCGGGGAGTGCATTCTTTTTTCATGAAGTATCCGATCGATGTCCTTCATCTGGACGAAGAGGATCGCATCGTCGGTATTCAGCTGCGGCTGGATCCCGGCAAGCTTGGAACGGCTTTCCGGGGGACGCGCTCCGTCGTGGAGCTCCCGGCGGGAACGCTCGAACGTGCATGCGTCAGGCTAGGACAGAAGGCAGTGTTTCAAGCAAACACGCCTCTGGCGTCCCAGGCGACGACAGAGTAGCTTTGCGGAGGTTATTCAGAGAGGGATAAGCGTGAAACTTATGAATTCTGAATAACGAGAAAGCCATTAAACCCACTATTAGGAGGAAATTAAAAATGATGAACAAATTCAAACAACTGGTGAAAGACGAGCAAGGTCAAGGGATGACGGAGTACGGCTTGGTGCTTGGCCTAATCGCGGTAGCGGTCGTAGCGGCTTTGATCGCTCTGCGCGGACACATTATCGCCTTGTTCGATAACGCGGAAGATACGGTCGGCGACGCCAAAACCCAAATGACGTCGACGACAACGACGACCCCGTAAGCGGCTGCGTCTGCGGATGCCCGGAAGGCCATACGTCGAGAACGTATGGCCTTCTTTAATCCCCGAAACGGAGGAACCGTCGTGTGGGCCAATGCAATTCTGTTAATGGCGATAATCGCGTGCGTCGTAACCGATCTCAGGAACAGGAAAATTTATAACGCCGTCGTTTTCCCGGCGCTCGCGGCTGGAATCGGCATACATGCTTTCGCGGACGGCTGGGCGGGTATCGCATTCTCGTCGCTCGGCTTCGCGCTCGGCTTGGGGATCCTTCTTATTCCTTATATGCTCGGCGGAATGGGCGCGGGAGACGTGAAACTTCTGGCGCTCGTCGGAACGCTTAAGGGGGCCGCGTTCGTCGCGGCGACGTCCGTGTACATGGCGTTGATCGGCGGATTGATCGCGCTGGGCATCGTCCTGTTCAAGAACGGCTTCCGAGACCGGATCCGATTCGTCGGTTACGTGTTGCTGTGTCTAAGGCTCAGGGTTAAGCCCGCCATCCATGGAGTTTGGACTTCGGGAGCGTATCCTTACGGCGTCGCCATCGCGGGCGGATCCGCCGTATGCTTGTGGTTGAGAGGATGGGGAGCGGGATGATCAAGGAACAGAAAGGGCAGTCGCTCGTCGAATTCGCCCTGCTGCTCCCGCTATTGCTGCTGCTAATCTGCGGGGTCGTCGATATCGGACGGCTCATGTTCGCTTACGCCAGCTTGAATATGACGACGCAGGAAGCGGTTAGGCTGGGGGGACTCGGCAAGGGGGACGCGGAAATCGCGGACTACGCCAAAAATCATCTTCGCGTGGGAGACGCCTCCGACTTAGAGGTGACGATCACGCCGGGACAGGCGACCAGAAAAAACGGAGACGATATTACCGTCAAATTAACTTATTCCTTGCCGCTGATTACGCCATTAATGACGGAAATCATCCCGGCTCCGGTACTGTCCGCGAATTCGACGATCCGGGTGGAATAGGAGGGGGCAGAATGTTGCGGAAGGCCAAGAAGCTCTTACGGGAACAACAGGGCAGCTCGATCGTATTGATGGGGATGTCCCTGCTGTTGCTCTTGACCGTCGCGGGACTCGTCGTCGACGGAGGCACGATGTATGCCGCCAAGAGTCACCTGCAGAAGGTTGCCAATGCGGCGGCGCTATCGGGAGCGCAGGAATTAACGGGTCAGCAAGCAACCGTAGAACAGGTAATCGACGACATATTGAACAAGCACCATGAACGGGACAGCTTGGCCGAATCGAACATTGAAATGAAATCGAACGTCCGCGTCAGCTTGCATAAGCAAATTCCGCTTAGTTTCAGCCGACTGTTCGGCAAGAAAAGCGTATCGGTGGACGTCCAAGCGTCGGCACGGATTTTGCCGCTGGCGGCAGCGGCGGGCGCGGCTCCTCTCGGCATCGACGAGTCCATTCCTCTCGAATACAACAAACCTTACAAGCTTAAGGTTGATAGCTCCGGCGTCGATACCGGCTACTTCGGCATCTTGGCGTTAGGCGGTCCCGGCGCCAATACATACGAAAGCAACTTGAAATACGGCTACCAGGACGAAATCGAGATCGGAGACGTTATCGATACGCAGACGGGGAACATCGCGGGCAAGACGAGGGACGGCGTGCAGCTTCGCATCGACTCGGACCCTTATCCGCCGGGCGACTACTCGCATCGGGATTCTCCCCGAGTGATCCTCATTCCGGTATACAAGCCGTATGACTACGGAGACGGACAACTCAAGCAAATCAAAGTGACCGGGTTCGCTTACTTCTATATCTCGGAGCCGATGTCCAGCAAGGACACTTCGATTACCGGCATGTTCATCGAGAGAACCGCGACCGGTTATACGAAGCCCGGCACGGTGGACAAAGGCGCGTTCGGGATCAAGCTGGTCGAGTAGCCCAACATTTACCCTGAGGACAGGTGACATCCGATGAGATCGAAATTGATATTAATAGCCGCGCTCCTGATGGGAGTCGCGACGACGCTATTATTTTTCAATTACATGAAGCAGTACAAGGAAGCGCCGGCGGACGACACGGAGTTCGTCAACGTCGTGGCGGTCAAGCAAGACGTCAGGGAAAACACGAAGCTGTCTTCCGGGATGCTCGAGATCATTCAAGTGCCGATGTCCGGGGCGCACGCGCATGCGCTCACGAGCCCGACGGAAGCCGACGGCAAGGTGACGGCTTCCAATCTCGTCGCAGGGGAGGTACTGCTGGCCAATCATCTGAAGGATCAAAAGGAAGAAGCTCAATTCGTCTCCAAGAAGGTGCGAAGCGGCTATCGCGCGGTATCGATCGGCGTGAACATCGTCCAATCGGTATCGAACCTGATCGAACCGGGCGATTACGTCGACGTCGTGTTCACGAAGAAGGAGAAAATCACCGAGCAAGTCGTATCGACGGAGCTGCTGAAGAACGTGCACGTACTCGCGATCGGCAGACGGATGGTCGAAGCGGAGGCCGATACGCCTTACGAGGAATATGCCCAAGTGACGCTGGAGCTTCAGCCCGCGGACGGAGTGAAGATCATCAATGCGGACGAGGACGGGGACGGCATGATCAGCCTCATGCTGAACAGCCGGATCGTGCAGGAGGACAAGGTCAAGGCGGCGCAATAATCGGCGAAGCCGCTTAGCGGCGAACGGCGAACGGCAAGCGGGAATCGGTTACGGGAGGAACGGGCAATGGGCAAAGGGGACACGAGGAACGAAGACCAGCCGGGCGGCAAGCGGGGCGAGATGATCGTCGTCTGCAGCGCCAAGGGAGGCATCGGGCGCACCGTCATGGCGGTCAACCTGGCGGTCGCCCTGACGAAGAAGAACATTCAAATCGGATTGCTGGACGGCAGCTTCCAGTTCGGAGACGTCGCGCTTGCGCTGGATCTCCATCCTACGTTTACGATTAAGGATATCGCGGAAAACATCGAGTCGATGGATCGGTATACGCTGGCCGGGTTTCTTATTCAACATAGCAGCGGAGTGAAGGTGCTTGCCGCGCCGGAGCGGCCCGAATACGCAGACTTGGTTACTCCGGCTCTCATCGACCGCGCATGCGATCTTCTGCTCTCGCATCATGATTATTTGATCGTCGATACGGGCGCCGGATTGCAGGAGAAGACGCTCCAATTCATCGAGAAGGCGGATCAAATCTTCGTGCTGACGACGCTGGAGATGACGGCGATCAAGAACACGAAGCTCATGCTGGAGACGCTGGAAGTGCTGGGCTACAAGGATAAGGTGCAGCTCATCATCAATCGGTCAACGATGGATAGCGTGATCAAGGCGCCTGACGTGCCGGATATCCTAGGGGTCGAATCGACGATCTATGTCCCTAACGATTTTCACCTCGTCTCGCAATCGCTTAACATAGGCATTCCCTTCGTCATGAACCAAGCGAAGACGGAGACGGCGAAGGCGATATTCAAAATGGCGGAGCAGCTTATTTCCCGACGGGAAATTTCTTTGTTTCAGCCGAAGCAAGCGTCGTTCATTCAACAGCTGTTCCACAAAACGTCTAAAAATATCACCTCGATCTTCTGAGGAGGCCATCCGATGAGTTTGCTGGATAAAGTACAAGCCAAAGCCGTTCAGGCGACGCCGGACAACGAGCAGGAGCAAGCCGTCGATCGGGCGCAGCAGCCGTCGGCGAACAAGAAGGATTTGTTGTCGACGTTCCGGCAAATTCGAGGCACGGATCCGCGCCCGAAGGATCAGACCGCCCACATTTCAAAGCATCAGGAACTAAAGAACAAGCTGCACAAGCAAGTGCTGAACGATCTCATGGACGATGACGTGGAGAGCATTCTGCCCAAGATCGACGCGATGGCCGTCGAGCTTATCATGGAGGATGAATCGTTCCGGGGCAAGGTCGACCGCAAGAAGGTCGTGGACGAGCTCATTCACGATCTGACCGGATTCGGTCCGATCAATCCGCTTTTACTTGACCCGGACATCACCGAGGTCATGGTGAACGGCCCGAACCAGGTGTACGTCGAGCGCGGCGGCAAAATCGAGCTGAGCTACGTGCAATTCCGGGACGACGAGCACGTGATGCACATTATCGAGAAGATCGTCTCCCCGATCGGCAGAAGGGTGGACGAGAGTAGCCCGATGGTCGATGCCCGCCTTCCCGACGGGTCCCGCGTGAATGTCATTATCCCGCCGCTCGCGCTGGGCGGGCCTACGATTACGATCCGTAAGTTTTCGAAGGATCCGTATACGATCGACAACTTGATCGATTTCGGCACGGTGACCCGCGATATGGCGATTTTCCTGGAAGCCTGCGTGAAAGCAAGGTTAAACATCTTCGTGAGCGGCGGTACCGGCTCCGGCAAGACGACGACGCTGAACGTGCTGAGCTCCTTCATTCCGAGCGACGAGCGGATCGTGACGATCGAGGACGCCGCGGAGCTGCAGCTCGGACAGGATCACGTCGTGTCGCTGGAGTCCCGGCCGTCGAACATCGAAGGCAAAGGCGCGATCACGATTCGCGATCTCGTGCGCAATTCGCTGCGGATGCGGCCGGAACGCATCGTTATCGGGGAGGTTCGCGGCGGCGAAGCGCTGGACATGCTTCAGGCGATGAATACGGGCCACGACGGTTCGCTCGCGACCGGTCACTCGAACAGTCCGAGGGATATGATCTCGCGTCTGGAGACGATGGTGCTCATGGGCGGGATCGAGCTTCCGGTCAAGGCGATCCGCGAGCAAATCGCCGGCGCGCTCGATTTGATCATCCAGCAGTCGCGGTTGAAGGACGGCTCCCGCAAAATCACGAACATCACCGAGGTGCTCGGAATGGAAGGGGACATTATCGTGCTGCAGGATATATTCGCTTATCGGCAGTACGGCGTCGACGAGCGCGGCGGGGTCGTCGGCAGTCTGCTGCCGACCGGCGTGAGGCCGAAGTTCTACGAGCGGTTGGAATCGTCGGGCATCCACATTCCGGCCTCGGTATTCGTCGATGGGGGGTGAGGGCATGGCATGGATCGTCGTCGGCATGTTCGCGCTCAGCAGCTTTTTGATCTTTTTCGCGATCTTGCAGCTCATGTTCCTGACGTCGAAGCGAATGGACAAGCGGATGAAGCATTTCTTGGATTTGAACGACAAGAAGCAGCTAAGCCGCAAGAAGTTCAACCTGCTCGTCCAACTGCAGTTATATAAAGGCGCCGTGCGCGACAAGGTGTTGACGAAGAAAAAAGGCAAGCGCCTCGAAACGATGCTTAGTCTGTCCGGCGTTCCGCTGAAGCCGGAAGAATACATTCTGTTCCAGTGGATCAGCATGGCCATCTGCGGCGGATTGCTGTTCCTGCTGTCCGGCCAGTTCCTTATGCTGATCGTCGGCGTCGCGATCGGATTCATGCTGCCGCGCTGGTGGATCGGGAAGAAACGGAAGGCGCGCATGACCGAGTTCAACGACGGCCTGCTCGATTTGCTCACGACCATTATCAGCTCGCTCAGGGCGGGCTTCAGCTTCACCCAGGCGCTCAAGACGGTTGTCGACGAATCGGAAGGGACGGTACACGACGAAGCGGAAATCGTGCTCCGGGAAATGCAGTACGGGACGAGCATGGAGGACGCCCTGAACGAGTGGAAGGAAAGGCTGCCGAGCGAGGACTTGGACTTGATGATCCAAGCGATTCTCATTCAGCGGCAAATCGGCGGCAATCTTGCGGTCATCCTCGAGACGATCGTGCAGACGATCCGCGACCGCAACCGGATCCAGCGGCAGGTCACGACGCTTACCGCGCAAGGGCGGCTGTCCGGCGCCGTCATCGGCCTTCTTCCGTTCGTGCTCAGCTTCCTGCTTTATTTGATTCAGCCGTCTTATATCGGATCCCTGTTCTCGAATAAGATCGGCATCGCGATGGTGTCCGCGGGGCTGTTCTCCGGCATCATCGGCTTCATGTTCATTCGCAAAATCACGACGATCGAGGTGTGAACGGATGCTTTACGTCGCTTTTTGTTTGACGGTCACGCTGACGGTCTATTCGTTCTTCGTCCTTCGGGAAGAAAGGCAGAAGCTCGTGAAGCGCCGGCTCGCCCATATTACGGGAGGTCTGGCGGTGGATAGCGCGGGCATTGGCTTGGCGGTTCCGGACCCGACGGGCAAGGAAAACTCGCTTCTCGGCAGGTTGATGATCCCCGTATGGAGAGAGTTCCGGAAGGGCTTCAGCCGTACGCTGCAGGAACGCAAGGAAGCGCGAATCGAGCTCAGGCTGTTGCAGGCGGGCCGGCCGTTCAACATGTCGCCGGTCGATTACAGGATTATCCAACTGCTGATGTTTCTCGTTCTTCCGGCGGGCTTCGGGTTCTACGGCCTCGTGCTGAACGTCGGCACGGGCGGCGCGATCATGATGGCGCTTATCGGGCTGGTCATCGCGGTCATGCTCCCCGGTTATTATTTGGGCTTGAAGACGAAAAGCCGCAGCCGGGCGGCGCTTCGCGAGCTGCCGGACGTGCTGGATCTGCTGACCGTCAGTCTCGAAGCGGGGCTCGGCTTCGATGCCGCGCTCAGCAAGCTGATCTCCAAGAAAGACGGAGTGCTGGCCGGGGAGTTCAAGCGCTGCCTCGAGGAAATCCGGTTAGGAAAGACGAGACGCGAGGCGCTTGGGGGCGTGAAGGAGCGGCTCGCACTCGAGGAGCTTCGGGTGCTGATCGGAAGCATCCTGCAAGCCGAGAAGCTCGGCATCGGGATGGTGCAGGTGCTTCGGATCCAGTCGCAGGAAGTGCGCGATCGGCGCAAGCAACGGGCGGAAGAGGAAGCGATGAAGGCGCCGATCAAGATGCTGTTTCCGCTCGTTTTGTTTATTTTTCCAAGTCTATTCATCGTGCTTCTCGGTCCTGCGGTCATTCAGATGATAGAAACGTTCTCCAAATAGATAGAACGGGCATTGCGAAGGAGGACTTAGCGTGCGTATCGGCGAGCTTCTGGTCAAGAACGGCCTCGTGACGGTCGAACAGCTCGAGAAGGCATTGGCGGAGCAGCAACGAAACCCGGTCAAGCTCGGGGAACTCATGGTCGCCAAAGGTTACATCGACGAACGGCAACTGGCGGAAGCGCTCGAATTTCAGCTTGGCGTTCCCGTCGTGAACTTGGCCGAAGCGGCGCTCTCTCCGGCCGTCGTTCACCTCGTTCCGGAATCGCTCTCGCGCAAGCACGGCGTCCTTCCGGTCGGACGCGACGGGGGAAGGCTCCGGCTGGCGATGCTGGATCCTCTCGACCAGGAGGCGATCAAGCAAATTCAGGCGGTGTCCGGACTCCGCGTACTGCCGATGCTCGCGACCCGGACGGAGCTCGGGGATGCGATCGCCCGGCACTACGGATCGGATGAATCGGCCGAGGAATTGAAGCGGATTTTGCGGCGCGGCATGGAAAACAAGGCTGGCTGCGTTCATCTCGAAGCGGCGGAACGGGGACTGAACATCCGGCTGAGACCCGTTCGGGCGTCGGAGTTGCAGGACGACGGGCACGTGACGAAGCTAATGCAACCTATTCTCGTCGATCGCATTAAGCGGATGGCGGGCCTTCGGGTGGAGGAGCGGTCGATTCCCCAGTCCGGCCGGTTTCAAACCGACGTCGATCATCGGCCGGTCGAGGTGCATGCGTCGACGTTGCCGACCTTGCACGGGGAAAGCTTGGCATTGCGGCTGTCGGATCCTTATTCGCAGCTGCTCAAGCTATCCGAGCTGGATTTCGCGGACGACCAACTGCAGGCGATCGAGAAGGCGGCCGGACGGACCGACGGATTGATGATTCTTTCCGGCCCGCCGGGGGCCGGGATTACGACGACCGCTTATTCCCTCTTGGAGCGCAAGCGGGCGGAAGCGTTCAAAATCATTAGCATCGAGGATCCGATCGCGCGGGTGATGCCCGGCATTACGCAGACGGAAGCGAACGGGCATTCCTGCCTTACGACGCCGATCGCCCTTCGCGGCGCGTTGAGGCATCAACCGGACGTTGTCTCGATCGACGGCTTATCGGACGCGGAGACGGCGGAGACGGCGTTGGCGGCATCCCGCTTCGGACTGCAGATCGTCGGCACGATGAAGGCGCGCGGCGTCTTCGACGCGCTAGGCCGACTGATGGCCATGGTCCGCGACGCCGACCTGCTCGCTTCGTCGCTTGCTTGCGTCGCGTCCCAGCGGCTCGCGCGGCGGGTGTGCTCGCAATGCGCGCAAACCGTGCCCGCGACGGACGAGGAAATCAGCCGGTTCGATTCGGCATCCCTCTTAAGCGCCGGGGACGGGAAAAAGGGCGGAAGAGGCGGACCGATCGGAAACTTTAGGTCGTTCCTGTTCACGCAGGTGAGCGGGAAACCGGCGGTGACCCGAGGGGAAGGCTGCCGCGTGTGCGGTCAAACCGGTTATCGGGGGCACGTTCCTTTACATGAGGTGCTGTCGATCGACGCTACGGTTCGCGAGATGATCGCGGCGCGCAGGCCGCTTGCCGAAATCGAGAAGCACGCGATGCAGAACGGCCACCGAAGCCTGCTGCAAGACGGTATGGTCAAAGCCCGCGAAGGGCTGACGACGGTAGAAGAGGCGCTTCACGCGGTTAAATGACGGATAAAGGTGGACGAGGGGATGGCTTACCGGTTTTTGGTCGTCGACGACACGAGCTTCATGCGCAGAATGGCGGCGGACCACTTGCGGGAGTTCGGCTACGAGGTCGTCGGAGAAGCTTCCAACGGCAAGGAAGCGGTAAGGCTGTATGAAGAGTTGCGGCCGGACGTCGTACTCATGGATTTGACGATGCCGGAGATGAGCGGCACGGAGGCCATCAAAGCGATTTTGGCGATTCATCCGGCGGCAGTCGTGCTCATTTGCTCGGCAAGCAACCAGAGGGAGCTCATCTTGGAGGCGATGGACGCCGGCGCCAAAGGGTACTTGATGAAGCCTTTCGGCGCCAATCGCTTGCTCGAGGTCATTCGCAAATACGCGGAGCCGCATCTTGTTCCGGTTATCTCGGCTTCGATGGAGGCTGCGGCGGCGGAAGAGGAAGAACGGCCTCGCGAGGAATTTGAAGCGGGCGGAGCTGAGTTGGCTGTGGGATCGGAGGAGACGGAGCGGTCCGCAAGGACGGCGGAATTCGCGGGGACGAGCGAATCGGAGGATACGGAACAATCGGGTGTAACCGAGGAACCTGGGGAACCAGAGGAACAAGAGGAACCAGAGGAACCGGGGGAACCAGGGGAACCAGAGGAACCTGAGGAACCAAGGGAACCAGAGGAACCAGAGGAACCAGAGGAACCAGAGGAACCAGAGGAACCAGAGGAACCAGAGGAACCAGAGGAACCTGGGGAATCCGAATACTCCGAGGGAATCGCCAATGAGGTTGCTAGCGAGGGCGCAAACGCGAAAAGGGGGAAAAATGAATTGAAAAGCTTCGTCAGCAGTTACATGTGCCAGTGGCAAGAAGAACGGGACGGCGTTACGGTGGAGTATTCCGCCGTCTGTACGGGAAGCGAGAACCGGCTGCTCGTCGAACGAAAGGACGGTGACGGAGAAAAGCAAACCATTCCGTTCTCGATCGACGGCTTCCGCCAGCTTTCCGGTTGGCTGGACATTCATAACAAGGCGAACGGATAACAATCTAAGCATGTCAATCTAGGCATTGCCAAACCGGATGCCATAGGGTTAACTTAAATAGAGTAGAATCGAATATCAAACGGGTGCTCGATGAAGTCGGGCTGAGATTGCGGCCGCATGCCGCCGACCGTCGATCTGATCTGGGTAATGCCAGCGTAGAGACGAATTTGCCGAGCATTCGCGAGCCGTTCGCTCGATTGCCGCGCGTTAGCCTGCCTTCATCATATGAGGGGCAGGCTTTTTCAATAACAAGGAGGTTCGATCGCATGATCGTCATGAACGAGAAAATCAAAGCATCCGAAGTGCTGCTTACGGGGCTGAACGGAGAAAGCCTGGGCGTCGTGAAGCGGGACGAAGCGCTTCGATTGGCGCGGGAGGCGAAAGCCGATCTCGTATGCGCGTCGCTGTTCAGCAGTCCGCCGCCGTGCAAGCTGGTCGCGCGGGGAATGGCCAAGCAGGACGCGGCCAAGAGCAAGCTGGACGATCGGAAGAAAGACCAGCCGCTCAAGGAAAAGGAAATCCGCCTGACCGCGAGCATCGAGGACCACGATTACGAGACGAAGACGAGGCAAGCGGACAAGCTGCTCGCTTCGGGCAACGCGGTGCGGCTCGTCGTGAAGATCCAAGGCAAAGAAGGGCCGCGAGCGAAGGAATTGCTGGAGAGAATGCTGAAGGATCTGGCCGCGAGCGGCAAGAAGGAAACCGGCATTCAGCTCAGCGGCAAACAAGCGGCCGTCCGGGTGCTCCCGACGTAATCGGGAGACCGGCGGCCGCTTGTCGGCGGTACTTGCGGGATATGGCGGTTGTCGGGATTTATTCCGCTTTAAGGGCCACGGCGACCTGAGCCGCGACTTTCGCGTTATGGTAGACGAGGGCGATGTTCGTCTCGAGGCTGCGTCCGTTCGTCAGTTCTTTGATGCGGGCGAGCAGGAACGGCGTCACTTTTTTACCGGTAACGTGCTGATCTTTCGCCTCGTTCAGCGCTTGCTGGATAACGCCTTCGATCTCGTTCTGCTGCAGGGCGGATTCGGCCGGAACCGGATTGGCGATGACCGCGCCGCCTTCGAGGCCGAGCGCCCACTTCGTTCGCAGAACGTCGGCCACTTGGGACGGTTCGTCCAAGCGGAAGTCGACGCCGTAGCCGCTCTCGCGGGCGTAGAAAGACGGGAACTCGCTCGTCTTGAAGCCGACGACGGGAACGCCGTGCGTCTCCAGGAATTCTAGCGTGCGGCCGATGTCGAGAATCGATTTTGCGCCGGCGCAGACGACGGCGACGTTCGTGCGAGCGAGCTCGGTCAAGTCCGCGGAGACGTCCATTGTCGTCTCGCCTTCGCGATGCACGCCGCCGATGCCGCCGGTGGCGAACACTTCGATGCCCGCGAGCGCCGCGCCGATCATCGTGGCGGCGACCGTCGTCGCGCCGATTTTGCCGGAGGAGAGAATATAAGGGAAGTCGCGGCGGCTCACTTTCTCGACGTTCTTCGTCGTGCCGAACGCTTCGAGCTCTTGCTCGTTCAGGCCGATCTTGATTTTGCCGTCCATGATGCCGATCGTGGCCGGCACGGCGCCTTGCTCGCGGATGATCCGCTCGACCGTCTTCGCCATCTCGATGTTCTGAGGATACGGCATGCCGTGGGAAATGATCGTCGTCTCGAGGGCGACGACGGGGCGGCCGTTCTCGAGCGCTTCCCGGACTTCGTCGGTAAAGGTCAAGTATCGGCTGGAAAGTTCGTTTGCGATTTTGTTCATCATAATCTCTCCTTGGCTGTAAGTTGTAGCGATTGCTCGCTTAAGCTGGCGGATACGGACTCGGCGGTTTGCAACGTCAGGTGCGCGGCGGCCAAGCCGTATTGGCAGGCCTCGAGGTAAGACGCGTCTTGCAAAATGCCGTAGGCGACGCCCGCGACGAAAGCGTCTCCGGCGCCGGTCACTTCGACGACGTCCGTCGGGATCGGGGGAACGAGCTTCTCGCCCTCGTCGCCGGAATAGAAGACGCCAGCGCTTCCGGCGGTAATAAAAACGTGTCTGACGCCTCGGTCGCGAATCGCACGGGCCAGGGCGGCGTAATCGGCGGTTGCGGCTTCGGTCGGAGCGTTCTTGAAGCCGGCGAGCTCGACCGCTTCCTCCAGATTCGGGAAGATCGCGGTGACGCCGGTCAGATCGGCGGGCAGTTTCTTCGCTTTCTCCGACGAGACGGGATCGATGAACAACGGAAGCGAGTTGTCCCGGCAACGGGCGACGAGCTCGTTCAGGCCGTCGGCGGCGAGATTGGCGTCCGCGATCGCCAGCTTCGAAGCGGCGATATGCGGCCATTTCTCTTGAATGAGACGCGCGTCGAACTTATCGTAGATGTCCATGTCGGCGAAGGCGACGTACATCTCCCCGGTGACGTCGAGGAAGGCGGTATACGTTCCCGTTTTCTCCTGGGGAAGCACTTGGCAGAGGGCGGCGTCGACGCCCGCCCGGGTCGTTTCCTTCAGCACCCATTGACCGGCTTGGTCGTCGCCGACGACGGACAGCAGGGAGACGGTCGCGGACAGGCGCGCGAGATTTTCCGCGATATTGCGGGCTACGCCGCCGCACGTCTCCTTCACGTTCGAAGGATTGGACGACGCGGGGCGAATCGGCCTCTTGCTCGTCGCTTTGCTGTCCAAGTTGGCGCCGCCGATGCAGAGGACGGAGTTGCTCTCGGGCAGCACGTAAGCCCGTCCGCGCAAGCTGCCTTTCTTCGTCAGCGAGGCGATATAACCCGCGACGGCCGATCTCGAGATGCCGACGGCGCCGGCGATCTCGTTCTGCGAGATAAACGGATTGCGGCGAATGAGCGCCAGTATTTGTTGCTCGCGGTCCATGGCAAACCAGCTCCTTCCCCGTCATGGCGGCTTCGATAGCTTTAGTGTAGCTCAATGTCGGACAAATGTCCATAAAATAAACTTTTGTTTTAAGTCGGGAAATGGAGATGATCTCATAATACGCATACCGGATCGCATGATCGAGGAAATTAGAGAGAACGCGAACGCAAGAGGGCCGAACGGCTCGTTAGCCCCATCTATCGTCGATTATATGTACGAAGCGGGGTTATTCAAGCTGTTCGTGCCGAAGACGCTCGGCGGATCGGGGCTCGGATTGCCCGAAGCGTTGCGCGTGTTCGAGCAAGCTTCTTGGGCGGACGGCAGCTTCGGCTGGCTCGCGACGATCGGTTCCGGCGGCGGCTTCTTCTCCGCGACGCTACCGTCCGAGCAAGCGCGCGAGTTGTTCGGTCACGGCAAAGCGCTCGTCGCGGGAAGCGGCCATCCGAACGGAAAGGCGATTCCGATCGAAGGCGGTTATGTCGTGACCGGGCGCTGGCAGTATTGCAGCGGCGCAGTGTACGCGAGCGTATTTACGGCGAATTGCCGCATTCAAGGCTCGGGAGGCCCTCTAGGCTCGGAAGTCGAAGAGACGATTCGGTCTTTCGCGTTCCTGCCGGAACAAGTCAACGTTATCCGCGATTGGAACGCCTTCGGCATGAAGGCGACGGAAAGTCACTCGATCGCCGTCGAGAACGCGTTCGTGCCGGCGGAGCGCACATTCGATATTATGGGCGAGCCGCGGTTCGACGATCCGATTTTCCGTTATCCGTTCCTTCCGTTCGCGCAGACGTCGTTCGCTTCCGTCTGTCTCGGCGTTTGCAGGCATTTCCTCGAGGAAGCCCGCGATTTCGCGGACGCCCGGCAATCGGAGTGGGCAATCTCGCGTCCCGGCCGGTTGGGGGCGCTTCGTGAAGCGCTTGAAGAGAGCGAAGGTGCTTTGACCGCGGAGGCTGCGAACTTCCACGCGACGGTCGAACGGACATGGAGCGCATTCGTCGCAAACGGGGCGCTGACCGAGGGGGAATCGGGCGAAGTGGGAGCAGTGTGCAAAGGGATGGCTAGTGATGTATTAGCGCATGCGCATACGATATTTCCCTTGCTCGGCATGACCGCGTTGATGGAAGACAAGCCGCTCAACCGGATTTGGCGCGATCTGCACACGGCCGCGCAGCACTCGGTGTTGTCGCCGGTCTAAGTGAGGAGGACGAGCGGATGGAGAACGGGGAGATCGAGGAGACCGAGGAGACTGAGGAGACTGAGGAGACTGAGGAGACTGAGGAGACTGAGGAGACTGAGGAGTAGGACGAAGTTGGTCTACTTTAGGGCACCTCGAGAGCCGTAGTTACTTGGGAAGCAGTTATTGTATTACTCGAAGTCTCATCGAAGTACCGTAGTTGCTTTTGAAGCAACTATTGAACGATTCGAGGTCGCTTCGAAGGGCTGTAGTTGCTTTCGAAGCAACTACTAAACGATTCGAGGTCGCTTTGAAGGGCTGTAGTTGCTTTGGAAGCAGTTAATGAACGATTCGAGGTCGCTTCGAAGGGCTGTAGTTGCTTACAAGGCAACTATTGACATGCGCTTTGCGATTGGCCATAGTCAGGCGAAACCGAACGACAAGCCGCACTCGGCACATTCCGGTACCGGTAGTCAGGCAAAACCGAATTACACGCGGTGAAACATGAATTCGGAGGCCTGCTGTCAGGCGAAACCGAACTACACGCGGTCAACCAAGTCATTCGGGGGCCTATAGGCAGGCAAAACCGAACTGCAAGCCGCACATAGCGCGCTCCGGTACCAATAGCCCGGAAAACCTAATTGCGTGCCGCAAGTAGACCCGAAATCAAAATCCCCTACAATAAAAAGGCCGGATAAACGGAGTCCCCTCCGCCTATCCGGCCTTCGCCATACCCTCTTACACCCTCTCGACGTCCACGCGGGTCGAGAAGAAAGTCGCGCCGCCGCCCATGTCGGACAGACGCTGCGAAGTCAGAGCATTGACGGACTGCACGCCGTCGTTGCCGTGTTCCCACCAGAGCCCTTGCGTGACGAGCACGCCCGGCAGCACGTTATTTGCCACTTTCAAAGTAACGAGCGCTTCGCCGCGTTCGTTACGCAAGCGAACGCGGTCGCCGTTCGCCAATCCCCGAGCGGCCGCGTCGTCGGCGTTCATGTCCGCCGTCGGCTGCTTCTCCAGCCGCTTCAGACGGTCTTGATTGCCGAACGTGGAGTTGATGAAGCTATGGTTCGGCCCGGTGACGAGCAGGAACGGCATGTCGTCCGGCTCCCGGAGCGGCACGTATTCCGGCACCGGCGGCAATCCCGCGCGCCGCATAGACTCGGAATACAGCTCGATTTTGCCGGAAGGCGTCGGGATGTTTCCCGGGAACAGCGAAGGGGCGTCCAGCTTCATCTTCGCCCAGCCGTCCCGCTCCAGCGTCTCGTACGTCAACCCGTCAAGATGTGGCGTGTCGTAGTCGAGCGCCTCCCGGATCATCTGCTCCTCGGTGATATCGAACGCTTCGGGCTCGAAGCCCATCCGCAAGCCAAGCTCCTTGAACAGCGTGAAGTTGGATTTGCATTCGCCCATCGGCGCGATGATCGGTTCGTGCAATTGCAAATATAAGTGCCAGTAGGACGCGAACAGGTCGACATTCTCGAAGTGGCTCGTCGCCGGAAGGACGATGTCCGCGTATTTGCACGAGTCGGTGAGGAAAAGGTCGTGCACGACGGTAAACAGATCGTCCCGCATCATCCCTTCTCTTACGCGGTTCTGATCCGGCGCGACGACGGCGGGATTCGAGTTGTACACGAACATGAACTTCACGGCCGGTTCGGCCGAGAGCAGCGCGTCGCCGAGCCGATTCATATTCACCCATCGCGGCAACGGCCTCGGCATCAAGTCCGGACGTTCGAGCTTCCGCGCGTTCAAAGCCGAATAATGCCCGTTGCCCTTGATCGCGCCGCCTCCGCGCACGTTCCACTGGCCGGTCAGCGCCGGCAGGATCGAGATCGCGCGGACGGCCATGCCGCCGTTATCGTGATGCTGCAAGCCGTTGCCGATGCGAATGAACGCCGGAGACGCGCTGCCGTATTCGCGGGCAAGCCGTTCGACCGTCTCCGCCGGCACGCCGCTAATTTCCGCGACGACTTCCGGCGTATACTTCTCGGCTTGCGCGACCAATTCGTCGTAGCCGACCGTATTGGCGGCCACGAACTCAGCATCGACGAGCCCGTCGCGGATCAGCACGTGCATCATGCCGAGGGCAAGAGCCGTGTCCGTGCCCGGCAGGATCGCGACGAACTCGTCTGCCCACGCGGACGTCCGGTTGCGGTGCACGTCGATGTGGACGATTTTCGCGCCGCGCTTGCGGGCTTCCGTCAAATAAACGACCTGATGCATGTTCGTCGATACGATGTTGCAGCCCCAGACGAGCGCGTACTTCGTATGCACCGTATCTTCCGGATCGCTGCCCGCCGACGCGCCCATCGTGTAACGATAGCCCGCCGAGCCGGCCCCGTTGCAGATCGTCCGCTCGAGCTGGCTCGCGCCGAGCCGGTGGAAGAACCGGCGGTCCATGCCTTCGGCGTTCAATATGCCCATGTTGCCGTAGAAGCTATAGGGGAGGATCGCTTCCGCGCCGTGGCGCGATGCGGTGTCCTTCAGTTTGCCGACGATCTCTTCGTAAGCTTCTTCCCATGAGATGCGCTCGAATTCGAGGGTCCCTTTCGGTCCGGTCCGTCTCATCGGATACATGATTCTGTCCGGATGGTACACCCGCTCGTTCAGGTGCCTTACTTTATTGCAGATCGCGCCCTTCGTGACCGGATGCTCCGGATTGCCATCGATGGACGCGATGACGCCATCTTCCATCGTGACGTGCAGGCTGCACGTGTCCGGACAGTCGAAAGGACATACCGATCTGACGATTTTCGTGTTTTTATGTTCTCCAGCCATAGTCGTTGCCGTTGCCATCGTAAAGTCACGCTCCGTTCTCTATTCCCCAGTATACCGTAAAATGAGCCGCCGATATATTCTCCGAATGCAGGAAACGCGAGCGACCGAACGGGCGATTCGTGCGAATAGTCTTCCGTCACTTTCGCGCCTTAATTCAAGCCCGAAGGGGAATAAAACCCGCTGTCGGAGGTTATGCTACCCAATAGCGCCAGTGATGGGGCGCTACCGGGTTTTGTTTTGGGAAAAAGGGGTTGTGCGGATGACGTAAGGAATAAACGGCGCGTGATTGCTTTTTACAACGGAATCTGTTATAGTCAAGACTATCGAAATCGTGACCTGATTCACAAAATGGAAGGGTTATGTTTTTGTAGTACTTAACCCTATTCCCTTTTGTGATTTTTTTATTCTCACGGAATAAAAACATGTTCATGAGGCAACGGATGTTGGAGGTGAAATACATGCAAACAGGAACAGTAAAATGGTTCAACGCTGATAAAGGCTTCGGCTTCATCGAAGTTGAAGGCGGCAACGACGTATTCGTGCACTTTAGCGCGATCGTAGGCGACGGCTTCAAAACGCTGGACGAAGGCCAACGCGTTCAATTCAACGTGGTACAAGGCAACCGCGGACCACAAGCGGAGAACGTTGTTAAGCTGTAATTCCATCGCGTAACGAAAGACCCCTCAAGGCTTCGGCCATGAGGGATCTTTTTTTTGTATCTGGACGAAATAAATAATTTTCAAATGAATGACGGAGCGGTGACAATCGTAGGCGTAGCTTCCTAAATAGCGATTAACATGGTCAGAAACGATTAAGGGGCATCGCCTGTGCTTGTAGCAGGCGATGCCCTCTTTTGTTCGGCCGTGATCAGTCGCTGTTGCGTGACACCGAGAACACGACGGTTTTGGTATCCTTGTCGACGATGACGCTAACCGCGTCGTCCCCGACGGAGAATTGTTTGGAAGAGACTTTCGTTCCGGCGGCGACGGCCGTGCAGATATCGTTGAACCAACCGCGGAACGTCACCGCGTCGTAGGAGAACAGGAAGTTGGAGAACGCTTCGATCGCTTCCTGGTTGCGGGCAAGGGAGCCGTCGCGAAGACGGATCGTAACGCCGTACGAATTGTACTGCGGATCGAGCCATAGCGCGGCTTCTTCCTGCTGCATGGACGAGTCGGCGGACAAGGCCGTTACCGTATCTTTTTCTTTCTGGTCCTTGAACAGGCGCAGCGTCGTATTGAGCAGCTCGTGATTCGAGCCGCGGACTTGCCCGATCTGCTTCAGTACGTCATAGCCATCAAGCATCCGCTTATCCGGGAAGACGACGACTCGGGTGCCTCCGCCTTGCGTCGGAACTGCAAGCTGCAGGCCATTCAGGTCGGAAGGTTGGACGGCGATGCGCTTCTTCTTGTTCGTCAACCGATCGAGCAACATGAGCGCTTGCGCGCGGGTCACTATGTCGCCGACGCCGAAGTAACCGTTCGGGTATCCTTGCATGATGCCTTTGGCAAGCGATTCGCCGATGAATTTCTGTTCCCGCTCGGAAGCGCTCGTCAAGTCGCCGTAAGCGCCGGCGAGGCCGAGGCTATATTGGGAATCCTCCAAGAATTCGGTTTCCTGAAGCGTGTAGTAGATGACTTCCGCGACGTTCTCGCGGGTCATGGGGCCTTGGAAGTCCGAATAGCGGCTCTTATTCAGGAAGTGAAGATCGCTGGCCACGTCGATGAAAGGCTTCGCCCAGTAGCCGACCATGGCGGGCTTGAACGTGAAATAACGGTAGTCCTGCTTCAAGATCGTCTGGTTGTCGGCGCTAAGCGATTGCAGGAACGCCGAGTTCCAGCTTCGTTCGCCGTTCTGTTGGAGATCGGAGTAGGACAGGATCAGCATCTTGATGAACTGATCGACCGTCACCGGATCGTTGGGCTCGAACGTTCCGTTCGCGAAACCGTCCAATATGCCTCTACCGACCATCTCGGTAATCGTTTTTTCGGCCCAATGGCCTTTAATGTCTTTGAACGGCGCGGTCTGCGCTTGCAAGGTCTGCGCTTGCGCGGTTTGAGCATAAAATTCGCCGCCGCTGGCGAGCATGGCCATAATCGCGGCGATAAGGGTCAAGCGACGCATGAGGATCCTCCCGGGTACTGTTGTCGAATGTCGAAAGTCGGCTATAGAGGAATTGAATTTCGCTTTATAAGCTAAACACACCGGGATAATCTTGGAAACGGGCGCGAGTTCTATACGGCCGGGATCGCCCGACGGTCTTAAGGCGTGGATCGCGATGGGACTTAAGACTCGCAAGCCGCGCCGGGCAAGGCTCGCGCGGGGTGCGCCGTCAATAGGAATATCGCTCCGGCCGCGGATGACATTTGAGGAGGACGAACGCGTTCGGAAGGAGTATAATGGTAAGGCTGATAAGAGAGGTGGAAGAAATTGGTAGCTCGACTGCGAAAAAAACTTTCGCCGCTGAGCGCGGTCGTCTGGACCCAGTTCCTGAGCGCGTTCTCGGATAACTTAAACTTTTTCCTCATCGTGGGGCTCGTCAAGAGGGAAGGCGCGAGCGATCCGGACGGAACGGTGACGTACATTCAGATGGCGTTCCTGATCGCTTACGTCGTCCTTGCACCCGTCGTCGGGGCTTTCGCGGACAAAAAAACGAAGACGCACGTTCTGCTTAGCGGGAACATGCTGAAGGCGACGGGTATACTGCTCTTGCTGCTCGGCGTATCGCCCGCCATCTGTTACTTCTTCGTCGGCGTCGGGGCAGTCGTCTATTCTCCCGGGAAATACGGCATCCTGACCGAGTTGACGAAGAGCGAAGGGGAATTGCTGAAGGCGAACGCCCAAGTGGAAGGGTCGACGATTCTGGCCATTCTGCTCGGTACCGTCGCGGGAGGTTTCCTCGCCGCGAACTCGGATTTGCCGGCCATTCTGACCTGTTTGTTCATTTACATGCTGTCGCTCGGCATGACTTTCCTCGTGCCCGTCCAAGCAGGCAATCCGCGCATCCGATACGGACAAGCCGCGGGGCAGTTTTTCCGAGACGTCGGCAAGCTGTTCGCGAACCGAAGAAGCCGGTTCTCGCTTATCGGCACGGGCGCGTTCTGGCTGACGGCTTCGGTGCTACGCATCGCGCTGATCGCCTGGCTGCCGCTTAATCTCGGTATCGAAGACACGGACCAGCAGTCGATGATCATCGGGGTAACCGCCCTTGGCGTCGTCGGCAGCGCTTTCCTTACGCCGAAGCTCGTGCCGGAAGGGAAGCTTTACAGAGGCTTTTACTTCGGCATCGCGATGGTCGGAGCCGTCATGGCGGCGAACTTCACCCACGAAGTCTGGGCGACGGTGGCGCTGTTGTTCTTGACCGGCGTCATGGGGGGAATCTTCCTCATCCCGCTGAACACGATGCTGCAGGAAGAAGGAAAAACGGCCATCGGTCCCGGGAGGACGATAGCCGTTCAGAATTTCGTGGAAAACAGCTTGACGGTCGTCGGGCTGTTCCTCTACTTGACGCTGAGGGAAATGGACGTGCCGGTGAACGATTCCGTTATCGGCATCGGTCTCATCCTGACGCTGTTCTTCGTCTACTTGGCAACCCAGATCGGAGCGGTCAGGCAAAGCTTCGGCCGGGAACGCGAACGCGCCGCCGGCGGCAAGGTTACCCCCGCAAGGAAATAACGTGCACGAGACGGTCGCCGGAAGATACCCGGATGACGGAATGGCCCGCGTCGTATTCGGCGCGGCCTTGGCCGACGTCCGCAGACGGCTCGGTGCCGAGCACGTAGAACAGATCGTCGGCGAGCGTGCGTGTGCACACGTCGCGTTCGTCTTTGCTTAAGCCGGACCAATCTTCGTCTTCCATCTCGAAGGCCTCGTAGAATCTCGGAACCGTCGTCAGCGCGCGGGACAGATCGTCCAGGATATGATCGTAAGGACGGGTGTAGGCGATAGCCATGGCGAATACCCCTTTCGAATGTCGAAGACCGAGGTCTTTTTTGTTTGCTTCATTATACGCAAGCTCCCGAGCTTTAGCCAACCTTTAGGCGACTTTCCTCTAAAGCGTACTTTAATCCGATGTGATCTTTCGATATAATGAATAAGGTTCTGGAGGTGAATAGCGAATGTATCGCGCGTATGCGTCAAAGGTCGGCGGTTGGTTAGCCAAGCCTTTTATATTTTTCACGATCATCATGGCGGCCAAAATACTGTTAGCGCGTTACGTCGTCTTCGACAGCTCATCCGTGTGGCTTCAGCTATTCACGGGCATTCCGTCGGTATGGGTGCTGTTCTGCCTGATCGAATGGCTCGCGCCGAAGAGAAAACTCGGCGTCTATGTCGCCGTCAATCTCGTGCTGACCTCGATTTTCTTCGCGGTCATTATGTATTACAAATATTTCGGGGTTATCGTGACTTACCACGCGCTGCAACAAGTCGGTCAGGTCACGGAAGTCAAAGGCAGCGTGTTTTCCTTGCTTCATCCTTATTTCTTGTTCATATACACGGATATCGTCGCTTTCCTTCTGTTGTTCATGAACCGCCGCTTCCGCAAGTGGGGCAAGTCGCGCGCCGTTCGCGAATCGAACGTGCTGATCTCGGCGATCTTTTTCCTGTCCGCGGCGATCAGCGTCATGAACGTGTGGATTCATCGCGATAGCATCAACGAGCTGAAGCAAGCGGAGAACATGGGCATTATCAATTACGAGGTTTACGCGATCCTATCGAGCTTCACCGAGAAGGTCGAGGATCCGAGCAACGCGACTCCCGAAGCGATCGCCAAGCTGAAGGGCACGAGCGAGCAAGCCGCGCCGCTTTATTGGGGCAAGGCGCAAGGTCGCAACCTGATCGTGCTCCAAGTCGAAGCGATGCAGAATTTCTTGCTGAACCGGACGATCGACGGCCAAGAGATCACGCCGGTCATGAACGAGCTCGCCAAAAATCATTTCTACTTCCCGCGCTTCTACCAGCAAGTCGGGCAAGGCAACACGTCGGATGCCGAATTCGTCGTGAACACGTCGTTCTACGTGCCTCAGCACGGAGCGGCTTCCCAAGACTACGGCAATCTGGCGCTGCCGAGCATGCCGAAGGAATTAGCGGCGCACGGCTACCAGACGGCGACGTTCCATACGAACGATGTGCAATTCTGGAATCGCAAGCAGTTGTACGCGGCTCTCGGCTTCGACAAGTATTACGACGCCAAGTTCTTCGGAGACGAAGACGTCGTGTTCTTCGGCGCTTCCGACGAAGTGCTGTACGACAAGACGGCTGACGAATTGCTGAAGATGAGCCAGAGCGGCAAGCCTTTCTACTCCCAGGTGATTACGATGTCGTCGCATCACCCGTTCGATATTCCGGAACGCAAGATCCGATTCAAGCTGCCCGAGAGGTACGAAGGCACGCTCGTCGGCGATTATATCGAATCGCAGAATTACGCGGATTACGCTCTCGGCTTGTTCATCGACAAACTGAAGAAGAACGGCCTGTGGGACAAATCGGTCATCGTCATCTACGGAGACCATATGGGACTGCCGATTTACTCGCTCAGCGACCACGAGAAGAGCTTGATGGAAGAGCTGTACGGCAGGGAATACAAGTTCCCGGAAATGATGAACATCCCGCTGACGATCATGGCGCCGGGTGCCGACGAGCCGAAGGTATTCCCTCAGACGGGCGGGCAAGTCGATATTTTCCCTACGGTGGCCAACTTGCTCGGCGTATCGCTGAAAGACCATATCCACTTCGGCCAAGATTTGCTGAACCAGACGTCCAACCTGCTTCCGCAGCGGTATTACTTGCCTTCCGGTTCGTTCGTGAACGACAAGGGCATCTTCGTTCCCGGCTTGCAATACGTCGACGGCGCGAATTTCCCGTTCGACGGCGCGAAAGCGGCGAAGTCCGATTCGACGGAAGACGAATACAATAGAGCTTTGGAATTGTTGCGACTGTCGGATAGCTATGTGCAAAGCTTGCCTAAGCATGATTAAAGGACTCGTACGATAAAATAGACAAAGGGGGAAATGCCGTGATCGCCGCCATTGGACGCATTGAATGGAGAAAGTATGCGCCTCTCTTGTGGATGCTCGTGTTTCCGGTTCTGGGTCTCATGTACGCATGGACGAACAATACGGATAACAGGGAAGTCTACCACCTGATAACGGCGCTCGACGAAGCGATACCTTTCGTTAAAGCGTTCGCCTTGCCTTATTCCATCTGGATTTTTTACATTTACGTCTGTTTGTTTTACTTCTTCAAGAAGGACGTCAACGTGTACTACCGCGCTTTGCTCACTTACGCGGTATGCGCGATGCTCTGCTACTTGATCTACTCGGTCTTCCAGACGACGGTTCCGCGCCCTGTCGTGACGGGCAACGACCCGCTCTCGGACTTGATGCGGTACATCTATAACCGTGACCAGCCGTTCAACTGCTTCCCGAGCATTCACTGCTTCTCCAGCTACATGGTGATGAGAACGATCTGGACGAGCGAGTTCCGCAACAAGCTGAACTTGACGCTCATCACGGGCATGTCCAGCCTTATCATTATGTCCACGATGTTCGTGAAGCAACACGTCATCCTCGACGCTCTCGCAGGCTTTTTCCTCGTCGAAGTCGTGACCGCGGTTATGATCTTGATGGAACGCTGGCTGAAGGTTTCCCGCGAAAGACAGAAACGCTCCTTCGGAGCCTAAACTGGGTGCAAAATCTAAAAAGCTGATGATTCGCCTCGGCAATCCTAGCCGGACGGTCATCAGCTTTTTTATGGCGGTGTCATGGGTATGGGATTAGGAAAGAAACATCTCGGTCATGCGGCGGTAATGCTGCTTGATCTCCTCCGTGGACATGCCCTTCCCTTGCTTAAGGTGGAAGTAACCCATCGGGGATAACGCGCAAATCATCGCGTGGGCGGCGAATTCCCCGTCGATCGCCGTCGATCGCTTCGCTTCCGCGATTTCGTCGAAGACTGACGAGAACTTATCGCAGAAAAACCGGTAGAGCGGAGAAAGGAAGAAGTTTCCGCGTTCGCTGTCGCAGCTCGTATACGACTCCATCTCGAGAATGAGCTCGGATTGTTCTTCGATCGCGTCGATCCAAGCGTCCACGATGCCGGATACCCGGTCCAGCGGGGAGGAGGACCGGTGCGACTCCAGAAAAGCTTCGACCCGCTCGGCGAGACTACCTGCGAAATCGACGAGCATGGCCATGCAAAGATCGCCTTTGTGGGCGTATCTGCGATAAAGCGTCGCTTGTCCGATGCCGGCCGTTTTGGCGATTTGATGCATGCTGACCGGTTGGACGCCGTGCTGATGGAAAAGCTGCTGGGCGGTTTGCAAGATCAATTTGCGATGCTCCACGGCATCCCTGCGTTCCCGGCGAATGGACATGGGCGTTCACCTCGGTAGAGAAAGATAGACGACTGGGAATAAAAGTTTACGATTCGTTCATATACCCACTTATTGACATCCGGACAATTGTCCGGTAACATCGATGTTAAACGGACAATTGTCCGCTATTTATACGGGTATGCCTTTGACAGTGCCCGCTTCTGTATTCATTGTACCGCCAAGGCCATCCGCGGTCAATGTAACGAGAGAGGCAACGGGAGGCAACTCGTCATCCGGAATGGAGGAAATCATACATGGCTTCAAAAGCAACGCCCGCAGCGGCGGAAGCGCCCTTCTCTATGCGCAGCATCCTCGGGCCGCTCGTCGCGATCGTCGTCGGCATTTTCATGGTCATTCTGGACGGTACGGCCGTTAACGTCGCCCTTCCTAAGCTAGTAGAAGAATTCAACCTCACGAGCTACTCGCTCGTGCAATGGACGGTCATCGGCTACGCGCTCGCCCAAGCCGCGGTCATTCCGCTCGCGGGCTGGCTGTCGGACCGGTTCGGCGCGAAAAAAGTATTCCTGATTTCCGTCGGTTTGTTCACGATCGGTTCCGGGTTATGCGCGACGGCGAACTCCGTCGAGTTGCTCATCACGTACCGGATCATTCAAGGCGCGGGCGGCGGCGTCGTTATCCCGATCGCCATGGCGTTCATCTACCGGTTGTCCCCGCCTAGCAAAGTCGGCGCGGTCATGGGCATGATGGGTATCCCGATCCTGCTCGGTCCGGCTCTCGGTCCGGTTATCGCGGGCTGGTTCGTCGAGTACCACACTTGGCAATGGATTTTCATGATTAACCTTCCGATCGGCGTGATCGGCATCTTCCTCGGCATTCGCTCGTTGCCGAACATTCAGCGCCAATCGGTCGCCGGCTTGGATCTGCTCGGCATGATCTTGGGGCCGCTCGCGTTCGCGGCTCTCGTCTACGGCGTATCGCAAGGCGGCGTCGACGAAGTGACCGGCAAGTCCACTTGGCTGGACTCGACGACGCTGATCGGTTCCGGTATCGGAATCGTGGCGCTGATCTTGTTCGTTATCGTCGAGACCCGGAAGAACAATCCGTTGCTCGAACTGCGGGTTTTCCGTGCCGGCAGCTTCACGAAGGGCATCATCGTGCAGTGGATTTCGCAGATCGCCATGTTCGGCACGATGTTCATGGTTCCTCTGTTCTTGCAGCAGGCGCACGGCTACAGTCCGTTAAAAACAGGCTTGATCATGCTGCCGCAGGCGCTCGCATCCGGCTTGTTCATGCCGATCGGCGGCAAGCTGTCCGACAAATTCGGCGCGCGTCCGCTCGTAATCGCCGGCATGGCGCTGACGACGGTATCGGCATTGCTTCTCTCCAACATTACGGCGACCTCCGGCGACATCGCGGTTATGCTTCCGCTCGCGTTGCTCGGCGCAGGCATGGGATTGTTCATGATGCCGCTCAATAATCACCTGATCCAATCCGCTCCGCAGAATCTCGTCGGCCGCGTGACGTCGCTGACGAACGCCGCGCAACAGGTCATGATGTCCTTCGCGATCGCGATTCTGACGACGCTGTCCGCGACGAAACTGAACGATCTGAAGGAAGAGATGGCCGCGACGGGCGTACAGAAGTCCGCGCCGGAGCTGTTCGCTTCGTCCTTCGGCTACACGTTCCTCATCTTGGTCGGCATCGCCATCGTCGGCGGCGTTCTCGGCCTCATGTTGAACAAGCCGAAGAAGGAAGAAGGCCAAGAAGGCGCAGGCGCAGAAGTGCCCGTATTCGTCGGTCACTGACCGGTAGCAAGAAGGAAGGCAGCATCCCCGGTAATCGGGGATGCTGTTTTTTTGCTGCTGCGCGCCTAGCCAAGTTAGGCACAACTAGCCGGTGAAAGTCCGGTCGAGGTAAGAGCCAAGTCGCCTCGTAGCTGACGGGCAGCTGGTGGAGAGATCC
>NZ_JBHSMH010000031.1:0-1520 GCF_042655365.1 Cohnella suwonensis
CTTGGGTAGGGGAGCGTTGAATGCGGGTTGAAGTCGTACCGGAAGGAACGGTGGACTGCATTCAAGTGAGAATGCCGGTATGAGTAACGAAAAGACAGGTGAGAATCCTGTCCGCCGAAAGCCTAAGGGTTCCTGGGGTAGGTTCGTCCGCCCAGGGTAAGTCGGGACCTAACGCGAGGCCGAAAGGCGTAGTGGATGGACAACAGGTTGAAATTCCTGTACCACCGTAATCCGTTATGAGCGACGGGGGGACGCAGGAGGGTAGTGACGCGAGCTGATGGATGCTCGTCCAAGCAGTGAGGGGTGTGTGTAGGCAAATCCGCACACTATAACCTCAAGCTGTGATGGGGAGGGAAAATTGCAGTACCGAAGGTCATGATCCCACGCTGCCAAGAAAAGCCTCTAGCCAGGAGAAGGTGCCCGTACCGTAAACCGACACAGGTGGGCGAGATGAGAATTCTAAGGCGCGCGGAAGAACTCTCGTTAAGGAACTCGGCAAAATGACCCCGTAACTTCGGGAGAAGGGGTGCCCCGGTAGTGTGAATAGCACGAGGGGGCCGCAGTGAAGAGGCCCAAGCGACTGTTTAGCAAAAACACAGGTCTGTGCGAAGCCGTAAGGCGAAGTATACGGGCTGACGCCTGCCCGGTGCTGGAAGGTTAAGAGGAGTGGTTAGGGGCAACCCGAAGCTATGAATTGAAGCCCCAGTAAACGGCGGCCGTAACTATAACGGTCCTAAGGTAGCGAAATTCCTTGTCAGGTAAATTCTGACCCGCACGAATGGCGTAACGACTTGGGCGCTGTCTCAACGAGAGATCCGGTGAAATTTTAGTACCTGTGAAGATGCAGGTTACCCGCGACGTGACGGAAAGACCCCATGGAGCTTTACTGTAGCTTGATATTGAACTTTGGTACGGTCTGTACAGGATAGGTGGGAGCCTATGAAGCGTGAGCGCAAGCTTACGTGGAGGCGCCGTTGGGATACCACCCTGATCGTATCGGAGTTCTAACTCGCTGCCCTTATCGGGCAGGAGGACCGTGTCAGGCGGACAGTTTGACTGGGGCGGTCGCCTCCTAAAAAGTAACGGAGGCGCTCTAAGGTTCCCTCAGCGCGGTTGGAAATCGCGCGTAGAGTGCAAAGGCATAAGGGAGCTTGACTGCGAGACCTACAAGTCGAGCAGGGACGAAAGTCGGACTTAGTGATCCGGTGGTACCGAATGGAAGGGCCATCGCTCAACGGATAAAAGCTACCCTGGGGATAACAGGCTTATCTCCCCCAAGAGTCCACATCGACGGGGAGGTTTGGCACCTCGATGTCGGCTCATCGCATCCTGGGGCTGAAGTAGGTCCCAAGGGTTGGGCTGTTCGCCCATTAAAGCGGTACGCGAGCTGGGTTCAGAACGTCGTGAGACAGTTCGGTCCCTATCTGTCGCGGGCGTAGGAAATTTGAGAGGGGCTGTCCTTAGTACGAGAGGACCGGGATGGACGCACCGCTGGTGTACCAGTTGTTCCGCCAGGAGCA
>NZ_JBHSMH010000032.1:0-748 GCF_042655365.1 Cohnella suwonensis
CAATGTCATTAAGTTAAGCTCAAAGACAAGACCGGGAATAAAAATGGAGTCCGAAACGGCATGGGAAAAAGCCCTGTGCCGTTTGTTTTTTTTGGTGCAAGCAAGAAAAATGCGTACAGCAAACAAAGCAGATGGAATATCCGCTTAAAAAATGTTCATGTGAAACGAATTATGCTACTCTGTAAACGAAGCTAACGACTGATTTGGAGCGGATTTTGCGCGTATTCTTCTGCCCTGGGCGAATGGGTCGAATCGGCAAAATGTTTTTGCGAATCAGTGCTTCAACATCGGGCGGGGGTTCATCGTCCAGTGAGCGCAGGAAATGTCTACAAACGTAAACGGCAACCGTGAAGTTGACTTGGTAGGGGTGCCGTTTATCTATTTGGGAAATGACTACGTGCGAGGTAATCATTTCAGCGAAATTGTACATGATCATTCTTGCGAAAATCTCTTGGGTGATGGACTCTTGTCTCTTTGCGTGAAAATTCGTCAGACCGACGGTGTATTTTAATGCCCTGAAAGAGGTTTCAATGCCCCAACGCAGGTTATAAATAGACTTGATTTCATCGGGTGGGAAATCAGCGGCAGAAAGATTCGTAATGACGGTTTCATAAGCGCCATTAGGCAGGACGAAACGAACAACCCGAAAGGAAATCGGGTAAAACAAGTTCTCATGCAAATCCAAAAAATCAAATGTAGACGTGGAAGGGACGAACTTGTAAATCTCGGGATGAGCCTTGACCTCTTT